>NZ_JCALCE010000060.1:0-16196 GCF_059812195.1 Mycobacterium sp. NGS68
CTCGCCGGGCTTGATGTAGTGCCGCTGCAGGCGCGCAAGCAGGTCCGCGGTCTCACCCATTGGCGATCTCAAGCAGGACGTCGGCGTGGCAGGGCTGGTCGAGATCCGCAGATATGTCATGCGGCCATGCCACGATGAGTTGGTGATCACCTGTAGGCGCTGCGATCTCAGGCTTGACGAGTCCAAGTTCAGCGAGTGGGGCAAGCGTCGGCGAGAGTGCCGGACGTGCACAAGCGTCCGTAACCGGGACTATGGACAAGCGAACAAAGACCAGCGGAACACCCGGCTGCGTGAGTGGCGACGACAGAACCCCGGTGCCGCGAAGGCAAAAGACTTGCGCGCCCGGCTGATGAGGAAATACCAGCTGACGCCCGAACAAGTCGAGGCGATGCGAGCGGCCCAGGGTGGCTGCTGCCTTTTGTGTGGCTCGGCCGATCGGGAACTGGTGGTCGATCACTGCCACACGACGGGTCGTGTTCGCGGGTTGCTTTGCCGCAGTTGCAACACCATCGTGGGGCAATTCGAACTGGTCCCGGAATTGGCCACGCGTCTTGTGGGCTATCTCGGTCATGGCGCCCATCCCGGGTTGGCGAGTTCAAGCAGAACATTTGCGTGACACGGGAACCGGTTCCCGTGCTTGTCGACGAGTGGGCACCAGCAGGCGAGGTCGTGACCACGGATTTCGTCGAGGGAGCACATCAGTGGCGGCATTTCGGGGAGCCAGTAGGCGAACGCATCTACTGCGAATTGGCGCCCCCGAATGGTCAGGCTGTCTAACGTGTCCCACCCGATGCGGGGTGCTGGAAATGCGCGTTCGATGTACCGCCACAATTCGCTGTCCCGTGTGTAGGTGCGGCCGAGGATGAACGGGTTGCCCCACTTGCTTGGTCGTGCGACGACGATGGCGGTTTCGGGTTTGCGCCAGCCTTTGGTGCGGCGCAGCTGGATTCGCTCAGGCATCGCTCGCCTCCGGTGTCCAGAGCACGATGGCGGGCAGTTCGCCGGCCAGTGACCGCGTCCATGCGAATGGCCGGTCGTCGCCGAAGACGACGCCGTGGACGCGGTCGTAGAACCGGCAGGCGACAGAGCCGCCCTCGGTCTTGATGATGGACTCGGGTGGCAGCGCTTCGAGTTCCTCGACGGTAGTGATTCGCCGCCGCCCCAGTTCCGCGCGTGCGGTTTTCAGTTCGGCGACGAGTTCAGGGACCAGGGTGCGGGCAGCGGCGATGAACTGCTGGTCGCGGTCGAGGTTGTCGCCCTCGATAACGGAAGTACCGCCGTAGCAATATGATGCGCATTCAACCCGGCCCGGTTCAAGGACGGCGCACCACCCATCTGGACCGCCCTCTAGTGTCTTACCCGCCCAGTGCCACGGCCCTTCGGTGACATCTTCCAGCGCGGATTCGGCGCGGGCGATGAGATCAGACATCTTGCACCTCAGCAGCTCGTCGGTGTTGTGCTGCCTGGTATGCGCGGTCGTCGGCGGCCCATCCGGCGCACACGATCGCGGGGCGCCCGTCTGCCCGCCAGGCCCGGTCAGCGTTCTCGACAGGCCGGTAGTCGTCGTTCTCTACACCGGGCGGGACTTCTTGCCGTTCGCCGCAGTCGTGGACGAATGCGATGGCTTTCGGCATGCCAACGTGGCAGGTGAAGATCCCTCCGGGTCGGTAAGGCATCGTGTCGCCGTCCATGCGTTGGCGTTCGGGGCTGTCGCGGCGGTAGGCGCAGTCGTGGCAGCGGCGCGCGTTGACGGCCATGGGGCCTTCTTGGACGTCGGGGGTTGGTTCGGGTTCGACGATGGCGGTCCAGCAGGTGCATTTCTCGCCGTCGGTGAAAGCGGCGCCGTAGCAGCACATGTTGTGGGTTTCGGGTGGTGCGTGGAGGAAGTCGACGACGTGGTCGTAGTGCTCGTACTCGATAACACGGGGCTCAGGCATGGGTCACCGCCTGTGGGTATTGGTCCCAGGTGCGGCCGTCGAGCAGCCGGCCGGCGGCTTTCTTGCCGACGCGCTCCGAGTTGCACCAGCCGGGCGGTGTCAGCGGAATGCCTGTCTCGAATGAGTTGGCGGTGTGGTCGAATTCGCGGAATGTCCCGTCCGGCCACACGAGGCACTGTGAGCGTGAGCGGCCAAGGCTTGGCCCCCATTCGCCCCACTGCTTGAACAGAAACGCGGTTCCGGAGCGGACACATTCGTCGCGGAGCGCTCGTACCCAGCCTGGATACATCGGCCGCGCGCCGCGGCCGGATTCGCCGCCGACGATGACCCAGTCAAGGCCGGGATCACGGTCGATGCTGGATCTGGCGAAGATGCTGATTCGCCCGAGTAGTGGTTCAGCGCTGAGGAATCGCACCGCGGCCGGGGTGTCGAGTAGCGCGGGTATGCGGATGTTGGCCCATTGCTGAT
The DNA here is from genome assembly GCF_059812195.1 of Mycobacterium sp. NGS68. Lineage (NCBI taxonomy): Bacteria > Bacillati > Actinomycetota > Actinomycetes > Mycobacteriales > Mycobacteriaceae > Mycobacterium > Mycobacterium sp. NGS68. The sequence goes on from NZ_JCALCE010000060.1 coordinate 2,406, forward strand.
TCTCGGCGCTGACGCCCAACCAGACGTTAGGAAGCGGGAACGGATCCCCGACGTCCTTCATCTCGTCTGCGTCCGTGATCGTCAGCATGTGCTCGGCCGCCGCAGTCTGGAATGCACTGCTAGTCAGGAGCGACCGCATGCGTCCGTGTCGCTTGGTGAGCACTTGGAAGGTGTGCTGGGGTGCAACCGCCATGACGGCGAAGACGCGGGCGATGTAGTCGTCGGGCACCTGGTCGTGGAACAGGTCAGACATGCTGTTTACAAAGATCCGCCGCGGCTTCTTCCAGCGCAGCGGCAGCGCGAGCTTGTCCGGGCGGAGCTGGACGTCGAAGCCGCGTTCGAAGTAGTGGCCCTGTGTGCCACGCCAGCGCTCTGCGAACGTCTCGGCATAGCAGTTGTCGCATCCCGCACTAACTTTCGTGCACCCGGTTACGGGGTTCCAGGTGGCGTCGGTCCATTCGATGTCGGTCTTGTCAGCCATTCGTCACCAGCCTCGGCCCCACTCGTGTTCGTCTTGCGTGTCGATGCGGTCGAGCTCGTCGAGCACCTGGGCGTCGCGCTCGGCCGCGATGCTTCGGTGCATCTCTGCGCGGGCGGAGTCCGCGGCTTCGATGACCGCCGCGGCGCCCGAGTGCTTGGTGTGCTGCGGAAATAGTTCAGCCGCCCAGTTGGTCACCCCTTGGCCGCCTTACCTTTCGGAAGTGCACCCGTCCACCGCTGCGGGAAGAACAGCCGCGGGCCCGGCCGCTTGTTGTACTGGTTCAGCAGCGTGATCGCGGTCAGCTTCGCCAACGATCCCGGTGTGCTGTCACGCATGGCGGACGCTTGAAACCGGATTCGTCGGGGGGGGGTCTCGGTCAAGGCGTCGACGAGACGCTGCCCGTTGAGGCGTTTGTCGGCGCCGAAGGTGGCGATGACCATGGCCATGCCGTGCACAATCGGTGAGTCGTAGGCTTCGCGCTGGTTACCCCAGGTGCTGGTCAGCAAGTTCAGGGTGGCGTCCAGCAGATCGAGACCACCGCCCGAGGCGGCGATTTTTTCGAGCGTGGTCACGCAGGTGATGACGCCGTCCTTGCCGGACTGCTCGTGCACGCGCAGCTCGTGTCGCTCGGCGAGCTTCTCGATCGCCAACACGGTGGCGTCGCCGGATGCGCGGCGGGCCCGCCAGTGGTCCCAGGTGGTGGGCTGCTTACGTTGCCGGTTGAGCTTGTCGAACAGCGCTGCTTCCTCGGGCAGGTCGAGGCCTTCGTGGACGTTGGCGACGAGTGTGGGGGCGGGCCGTAGGAGTTTCGCTGCGGCCCATCGGTGTTGGCCGTCGACGACCGCGTACCGCGGGGAGGCGTGGGCGCCACGGTCGGACACCTCGACGATGCCGGCGAGGCGTCGGTCCCAGTCGGCGGCCATCGCCCGGGCGCGGTTGACGTCGAGGACGCGCTGATACGTGGGGTCGGCGAAGATCTCATCCACGGCCAGGGAGGCGACGTAAAAGCCGTGGGAGATCGTGGCGGTCATGGAAGATCAGCCGATGCTGGTCAGCGCGTCGTTGACGGCCGTGGTGCTGATATCGGTGGGCTGGTCGAGTCCGGCGAGCTTGCGCCAGTGTTCGATGGCCCAGCGGGTGAAGGTGATTCGAGCGGCATAGGCAGCGGCATAGGCATCGGCATCGGCATCGGCAGCGGCAGCGGCAGCGGCAGCGGCATAGGCAGCGGCAGCGGCATAGGCAGCGGCAGCGGCATAGGCATCGGCATCGGCATAGGCAGCGGCAGCGGCATAGGCAGCGGCAGCGGCATAGGCAGCGGCAGCGGCATAGGCAGCGGCGCGCGCCTCGTTCCACTCGGCGCGCGTCACCGCCTCACCGTTCGCCTCACGGACACATAGCGCAGCCACCCGCCGGACCGCCACAGCACCATCCGGCCGCGCATACCGCACCACGCCGTGCTCAGGGTCGATCAACAGGTCGGCCAGCCAACGCCAGACAACGCGCCGCGGAGTGTCCGCGGTGCCCACCGTCAGCCAACCCAAATCCAGCACCAACACACTGTTCTCGGGCGACAGGAACCCATCGGCGCCGGCCAGGCGGTCGTTGAGGCTCTGCACCAGCCGCGCCAACGGGCGCGCCGAGCACGCCGGGAAGTCGGTGATCTTCGTGTCCCCGTTGATGTAGCTGATGACGTTCATTGCGCAGCCCTTGCCGCTGCCCGGCTCGTGCGATCCAGCGGCGAGACGCAAAGGGTGGGTGATGCGGTCGAGGTCGAGAGACATTGCGGTTACTCCTATTTCGTTGCAGTGTTGTGTGAGAACTCGGGGTCGAACTCGCCGAGGTCGTCGTCCGGAACGTCGTCTTGGTGCTCGTCGTCGGGGATGTTGCCGTCCCGGTCGATCATCGCGGGATCGTCGTCGTCCGGCGTGTACGGTTCGACGGTGACGTGCGCGCCGAGGGACTTGCACTTGCGGTAGTGCTTGAAATCGCCGCCATCGAGCAGTTCGCGGCCTTCGTCTTTGCAGCGCAACGTGATTTCGATCTTCAACAGCTCGCCGGGCTGCGGCGGCTTGTCCATGATCAACAGGTCTTTCCCGAACGCCTGGATGATGGCGGGCACCGGTCCGAGTAGGTCGTCGGGGATGTTGTCGAGGTCGTTCGATGAGGGAGTGTCGGCGGGTTTGGTTTTGACGAGGGCCATGAGCTATTCCTGTTCTTCCGTTGCGGCGGTTGGGGCTTCGGCGGCTTCGTTGAATTCGGCGATGATCTTCTGCGCCTGATCGTGGGTGAGCTGCCGATCGGATTGGACGCGGGCGCCGGTGATGTTGAAGACGAAGTCGGCCCAGTCTTCGTCGGTGTCGTACTTCTCGGCTGCCCGGATCTGCCGCAGACGGGTGATGTCCTGGCGGGTGGCCACCGCGGCTTCGGCGCGCGCGTTGTCGAGTGCTTGGGCGACGCGTTCGGTTTGGCCGGGCGTGGACTCCGTCGGCGCACCCGGTGGCTCCGCAGGAGTGTCGGCCGACGGCGGGTCGGCCTGCTGCTGCTCGGGTGCGGGTGGCGGCGCGGCGGACGCCGAGCTGGGCTCGTCAACCACTTCCCCGTCCACGAAGTCCGGTTCGTCGTCGATCACGTTGGGGCTGATATCGACGCGGACCCCGCCGTCGTGAGTCATCGCGCGTTGAATATCAGTGGATTTCGGCAGCAGCTTCATCAGCTGCCGGATCGTCGTCTTGTGGGCCATGCCCTCGAACTGATCCACCCACGGCCCCACGACCTGGCCCTGTCGGTTGCGGGCGGTGGCGTACCGGTCGCGGTGCTTCTCCATGTCCTCGAGGGTCATCGGGTCGGTCATCGAGTAGCCGCCGTTGGTGGTGCGGCCCACGGCGTAGAACAGGCGCTGGCCGCCGCGCGACCCGTCGAGGTACGGGCGGTGGATGAACTTGTCTTCGTGGGCGCCGTACTCGATTTCGATGTGATCGTTGTCGTAGACGGTGCGGGCGTGGATCGACGCGATCTTGTCGGTCCGGTAGGCGAGTTCGATGAACCCCTGGTATCCGATGATCAACTGCGCCTTACGTTTCCCGGCGCGACCATCCCAGAACGGCACCAAGTACGCCTGCCCGAGGACGCCGACACCGGGACGCAGCCCGAGCTGCGCACACGTCATCACGGCGCCGAGTACCGACTGCACCTCGCATTCCGCGAGTTTCGGGTTGGTACTCAGGCAGGTGAACACGTCGCGGACGAGCTGCACCGCCTCGAAGCCCTGCGGCATGGCGCGCTGGAAGTGGCGTTCCATCTTCTGGATTTCGGCGCGCAGGTTGTTACCCGCCTTCGCGACGGTGCGGTTCTGCGAGACAGGCCGGTAGTCCTGGGTTGCGGTCATGGTGTGCTGCTCCTGTCGGCTAGTTGATGGTGTCTGTGTAGTCCGCGCGGAAAGCCCACGGCGGCAATGGGACTGACTGGATTTCGGGTGGATAGCCGGGCCATATCCCGGTCTCGGTGCACCCCTGGAAGATCCCGATCGCGCACAGCATGTCCTCGTAGCCTTTGCGGAATGCGTCGGCGTCGAGTTCGTGTACGGCGACCAGGTAGGGCGGGTCTTTCTCCTGGACGATGAACACCATCGCCGGCCACTCGTCGAGGCCAAGTGCGCGGGCCGCGACAACGGAGAAAGCGAACTGCAGGTGGTAGCCGAAGTCATATGCTTTGCGGCTGAACGCTTCCCGGCTGGCGTCGACCGCGGACTTGTAGTCCACGATCCACAGCTGGCGGTCGGGCCGCGCCTTCCAGTCGGTCCGCATCCGGATCGGCTGCCCGGTCCGGGGCTCGGTCGCGTACAGCCACTCTTCGGGTTCGCCTTCGGCGAGTAGGCGCGCCGCTTCGGGGTGCCGGTGAACCTCCTGGGCCATGTCGAGGGCCTTCTGGTAGTCGTCGGCGCTGATCGGCGTCAACCCGTCGGCGCGCGCCCGCTCGACCGCCGCTTTCCATCCCGCGGTAGCGGCCGGATTGTCCGCCACCGTCCCGTCTTTCTTCAGACCGTGGATGTTGGGGTCGAGCACCAGGTACTGATCGCCCTCGCCCAGGACGAGGTTGTGCACGACGCCCCCGAAGTCGAACGCGGGCTTCGGGGGCCGCGGGTGGCGCCGCTCCCAGTCGAACTTCGCTGGGCCGCCCGGCTGCAGTAGTTTCTTCGCACCGTGCGGCGACAGGCGGTGCGGCTCAGGCATGTAGCCGAACGTCCTGTAGACCCCGTCCGGTAGCGGCTCGATGTGCAGCTGGTCGGCGTCAAGGTACAGCAGATACTTGTCGCCGTCGGGCTGCACGCCGGGGCGTTCCTCGAGAACCGCGACAGTCCCGAACTGGACCTTGCCGTCGCCCGTGACCGGCCACCACACGCGATCTCCGATCTCGAAAGTCATGAGGCGACCGCCGTTTTCGCCATGTAGGACCGCAGGTGCTGAACGGCGGACTTGCCGACGCCCAGCAACTCCCCGATCTCCACGTCGGGTATCTGCCCCGACAGGCGGCGCACCACCTCGCGGCGCTCTAACCGGTTGAGGCGGCAGCCGATACGCCGCACCCGCTCGTTGACCACCAACCCGACGGCATACCAGTCGATCTGCGGGTTTCCGATCGCCGCGGCGCGGCCGTCGAGGATCTCGTCAGGAGCATCGTCGAACCACACCGCCAGCACCATGATCAGCTGCGCGGCCTTCGCCGGATGCCACTGACACAGCTGGACCAGCTCGCTGAAGATCCGCTGCGGGTCACTCTCACGGACCATCTCGGCCGTGGTCAGCGCGACCGCCGCGACGTTGTCCAAGTCGGTATCGGGGGCGAAGTCGATCATGCGGACGCCGCCGCGATGTGCGGGGACTCCGCGCGCAGCTCCGCCGCGGACCAGCCGGACTGGTCGGGGTTGGCGTAGCCGAATTGCGCGCCGAGCTCTTCGAGGGTGTCGGCCGCCTCGAGCATCCGCTGCGGCAGCGTGCCCCGCGCGCGGTCCGGCCAGCCGGCCGCGAACAGGTAGCCGTCGAGCCACTCCGTCGCGAAGCACGTTTCCGTCTGGTCGATCGCATCGGCGAGCAGTAGCCGGTGCACGATCCGGTCGCGGTCCTCGCCCTGAAGTAGGTCCAGCACGCCGCAGATGATGTCGACGTCCTGGCGGAGCAGGTCGAGATCAGCGGCGAAGTCGTCGGCTACCGCGTCAGGCGGGGCCTCACGGTCTAGGATTGAGTCGCTCACGGGAAATGGTTCCTTTCTCGTTGGCCGTGGCCCCGGCTGTTCGCGCAGCGCGGGGCCGCTTACTTGGTGGGTCTGATGGCTTCGTCGGCGGTCCAGGAGTCGAGACCGTTGCGGTGCGGGCTGGGGTGGCCGTACGGGCGTTTGCAGATGCATGCGCCCCGGCCGCTGGCGCTGGACCAGATGTGCACCGCCGTGCACGTTCCGTTTGGGTGGCCCGCGCCGTTGTGCGGATCCGTCGCGGGCCTCTCGACCCCGTTGTCGCCCCCGACTGCTTGAGGGCTGGGGAGGAGTCCTGTTCGGTGTGAGAATGCTTCGGGATTGCCTGCGCGGACGATGCTTTCGGCGGCGGTGAACGGGTCCCGGTTTCGCTGGAAGTCCTCCATGCACGGCGCGCACAATGCGGTGCCGTCGACGGTGGTAACAGCTGGGGAGATGGGTTGACGGAACGGAGTATCGAGTTCGACGTCGAGGAATTGGCGCCACAAACACACGGCGCATTTCAGCGGGGTGGGGGCAGGGGATTCGGCCACCTTGTCGGCGGCATCGCGCTTCGGCGCCGCGGAGTCCCACAGCTCGTCAGCAGCATCGAACGGGGAACGGAACACCAGGGATGTCACGGTGGTGGCCGCGGAGGCCAGCGTGCGGATCAGATTCACGAACTCACCGCCCGCGCGGTGTCGAGGTCGTAGCGGGCGACGTCGCGCTCAGTGATCGCGCGCGACAGGGCGGCCTCGGCGCGCTCCGCGCGCGCTTTCCACAGGCGGGCGTCGGCCCGCGCCGCGGTCGCCGCGCCTATCGCTTCGCCGAGTCGCCGGCGGAGTTCACCGATCTCGGCGCGCACCCCAGTGGGGTCACCCGGCATGGGTGCGGTGGCGTACCAGCGGGCCAGCTCTCGGCCGTGTGGATCAACGTCGCGGTGGTCGCTGGGCTCGTGGCCGGCGGGCTCGGTGCAGCGTGCGCCGAAGTGCGGCTGATCGCATCGTGGGAAGTCGTCGAGGACAGGCGCGTTGTCGAGTGCCGGCAGGAACGACGACGGGTCGTTGATCATCGCGACCTCCGGCGGGATGCTGGTTGCCCCGCGCGACGGCCCAGGGGGGCGGTAACCGCGCGCGGGGCGTTCCTCAGCTGCGGGGCCACGAGGGTCGACGCGGCCACGCCGTCAGCAGAGGAAGAACGAGGCGCCTTCATACCAGCACCTGCGGGCATCCCGCGAGCCTCAGCAGGTTCATGAACGGCACGCACACCACGCCCTGATCCGCGTGTGGGTCAGGCAGGAACAGTTGCGCCACGGCGGGATCTGGGGTGACGGGTGCGGGCGCTACCGGTGGGGCGGGGCGGTCGATCCGCAGAACGCCAGCGACAGCGAGGACGGCGAACACGGCGGCGAGGGTGGCGGTGGCGTCGGTCATGCGACACGCTCCCGGCCGCCGTACTGCATCAGGAACGCGACCTGCGCCCACTGCTCGTCTGTCAGCTCAGAGTCCAAAGCGCGGTCGATCGTCATCAGCGTGACCAGGCGCCGATTCGGGTAAGTGACCCACTGCTCACGCGGGAATTGCAGCGTCCCCGGGGGGAGCGGCGGCAGCGGCAGCGGGAACCAACTCCGGATCTCGTCGAGAGCAGAGGGGGGTATGACTGGGGGGCGCGCGGCAGCGGCTTCAGCGAATTTCTTCGTCACCCTCGACTCGAGGTACGCCAAGGCGGTCACGACTCGTCCCCGCATGCCTCGTGGTCCAGGTTCCAGTCGCGGATCGCGTCCAGGTCGTCGGCGTCCAGCTCGCCGTGGATCTCCATCACCGACCCGCACGGGCAGCAGGCGTAGAACTCCGGAGGCGGCGCGAACGACGCCCGGTACTCGGCGTCCTCGATCTGGCGGTGCAGCCCGTCAGCGGCGTCCAGGACCGCGAGCACGCCGGGGCGGGCGGAGGCCTCGGCCAGGAGGTCGTCGAGGCCGCGGAGGAACAAGCCAGAGCCGGCGGTCATGCGGAGGCCAGCTCAAGACGAAGGGCAGCCTCGGCCTCGGCCAGGATTAATGCGCGCTTTGTCGCGGTCGACCGCAGTGGCCGGCCGGAGTTCACGCGGTGATAGCGGTTGCGCTGCCAGTCGTATTGGCACACTCGGCACGTACGGCGACGTCCGCCGTCTCGGGCGCGGATGACCAGGTTCGGCCCTGCCATGGGATGCCCCTGGGGGCAGCGCAGGCGGTCAGCGTGGGCACGCTGGACGTTCACGCGGCGCGTGACTGGTTCCATGTGCGCGGGGTTGGCGCACGGTTTGTTCAGGCAGAGATGGTCGATCGTGAGGCCGCCGGGAATGGGGCCGACGAGCAGCTCGTAGGCGAGGCGGTGGGTTGACCAGACGCGACCTTCGTGGCCGACGCTGCCGTAGCCCTTGCTGGTGAGGGCGCCGGTCCATCCCCAGCAGAAGCCGGGGAGGTCGGGGACCGGGCAGAGTTCGAGCTGGACCTTGGCGCGCATGCGTGGCGGCAACTGGTCGACGTCGGGGCTGGTGCCCCCACTCCGGCTCGAACGGAGGACCCACAGATTAAAAGTCTGTTGCTCTACCAACTGAGCTATAGGGGCGGTACCGCAGACCTTACCGGAGTTGCATAACTGTGCAGCGGTCATGCTGACGCCTTCGCGGCGTTGCGCTTCTGCACCCACTTGTCGAGGTCACGCTGCTCGATCAAGAAGGCGCCGGTCAGCCCGGGCAGCTTGTTTGCCTTCAGCTCGCCGCGGTTGATGGCGGCGATGATGGTGCGCTTAGGTGTCCCGCTCTGCTTCTCAGCCTCGGAAGTTGACAGCGGGGGAACTTTGGGCATGAGCACAAGTTAGGACTTGAGGCAAAGTTGTGCAAGTGCAAACTTTCGGCGTGTTGCAAAGTTGTTCACCTTATGAACAAGACTTAGCGCTTGCGCCGGTGCATAGTTGTGCATAACATTCAGCACATGACCACCGCTTACGATTCGGGGAACGTGCCTCCAATCGAGGTCCGTCACCGCCTGCGCATCGCCCGCGAATACGCGGGCCTCGAGCAGAAGGAGCTGGCCGACCTGATCGGCGTCTCCCGCAACACGGTCGGCAACGCCGAGACCGGCGTCGTCAAACCGCGGCGCATCACGCTAAACGCCTGGTCGTTGGCGTGCGGAGTACCGGTTAGCTGGATACTCGGCGATGACGCCCCAGCTGGCAAACCACCGCCCCCGCCAGGCCCCCGGCGACGTCGCGGTCCTGGAGACGGCCCGGAAGATGACCCAACCGCAGGACTCAGGATTACAGGGCTGATGAACGTCGCGTAACCATCGGAATTAGCTGTCCGGAACCTAAGAAAACCCGTCGGTAACGGGGGTTCTCCAAACTTTCGGGTACGTTCGCAATGCTGGCGGAGACGGGTTCCGCAGCTAATTTACCAGGGGGCAAAAATGACCGGTCCGGATCCTTTGCTGCAAGAGTGGATGCTGTGGCAGCTGGCCGCACGCAGATCGGAAGCTACTGTGACAGAACGGATTCGGGTCGTCGCACAGTTCCGGGTGGAGAGCCCCACCGGCGCACTCTCAGCCACCTCTATTGACATAGTTCGATGGATGGGAAAACACACCGAATGGTCAGCTTCAACCGCCGCCACATACCATTCGCATCTTCGTGCGTGGTTTAAGTGGCTCAACGTCATGGGCTATCGCGCGGACAATCCGATGGTCAAAGTCGCCGCGCCGAAATATCCCGAGCGCACCCCGCGGCCGGTGAGCGATGACGACCTGATGCGGCTGCTGCTGACGCGGATGCACCACCGGACGCGGGTCATGGTCCTGCTCGCCGCGCTGGCTGGGCTGCGGGTGTCGGAGATCGCGCGGGTGCGCGGCGAGGACATCGACGTGTCGGCGCCGCGAATGTTCGTCACCGGCAAAGGCGGAACACGCAAGTGGCTGCCGCTGCACCCGCTGCTGACCGAGGTGGCGATGGACATGCCGCGGCGCGGCTGGTGGTTCCCTGCGAATGCGACCCGGCCCGGGGATCACGTGCTCGGCAAGAGTGTGTCGACGATCATCGGGAACGCGATGCAGCGGGCCGGTGCGCGCGGGACGCCTCACAGCCTTCGGCACTGGATGGGGACTACGTTGCTCGACGACGGCGCCGACCTGCGCACGGTGCAGGAGATCCTGCGACATAAGTCGCTGGTGACCACGCAGGGCTACACGAAGGTATCCGACTTCCGGCGGCAGGAGGCAGTCGAGCGTCTCGACCCGTTTCGCGGCGCGGCGTAAACGCGGGCTACGGCGCAAACTTCGCCCGCGGTGACCTTCGCCGCGCTACTCTTCGTGCATGGACGTCGAGGACGTCTCCGCTGATAAGCCTGCCATCAGTGCTGCCGACGACGAAACTGTGGCGTTGCCCGACGTCACGCCGACTGCGCGCGTCGAGTTGGCGTGGTCGGCCGAGGGACTGGCACAGCCGGCGGTCATAAAAGCGGATGCCCCGAAAGGCATGAACCATGCCTATGCCATGGTCGCTTTCGGCGTTATCGCGGTGGTGGTGCTCGCCGTCGTGATCGTGAAGGATTTTGTGGCACCTCCTTCGCCTGACGCGCGGCCCCCGACGCCAGCGCCCTCTGGCGCCACCATAACCGCCACGCCGCCACCGTCTCGGACGATGCCAGGTGATGGCACCTACCGGATGGGCGGCTTGGACGGTAAGGACTGGGGCATCTGGGAGTCGGTGGGCGGCACCAGTCGGTGCCGGTGGTCGATCAACGCCGTGAGTCGGTACGCGGCGGGCGAGTTGCTCGACAGCGGCACTTCCCCGCGGGTCAACATCCAACCGCTCAGTGACACGTCCTCGTTCACCGGCGAGAGCCACGGCGTGCGGCTCGTGTTTATGACGAACGGCTGCGGGTCATGGCACCAGACGTGACGAATGCCCGCGCGGAAACGCCGAAAGCCCCCTGCTGGGAGCAGATGCCAGCAGGGGGCCGGTATGTTTTCCGGTATTTTTTCAGCGCCCGAACACCGCCGCGAGCCGCGACAGCGGGTCGTAGCGTTCAGGCCACACGTGCATGAGGTGCCCTGCGACGTAGACGATCGCGGCGGGCCAGAGCACCGGGTGCGCATCGCAGTAGTCGGCTGATCGCTGCGACAGCATCTGCTTGGGCGGGGCGACGACGTCCCAGAGCGCGACGCCGCCGACCAGCGCCAGCCACGCCTTATCTCCCGGCCGCATGATCTTCGAGGTAGTCGCAGCAACCGTAGGCGCATTCGTTGCGTTCCCACGGCGCGTTCGGGTGGGTGGCCACGATGCTGTTGATGGCGTCGCCGACGGGGTAGAGGGGCTGGCGGCGTGGCATGGGCCGGGCCATGGCGCGGCGCTGGTGGTCGGCGCGGGGATGCCCGCAGACACAGACGCTCATCGCGGCAGCCTGTCCACGAGCGCGTCGAGGCGCTGTTCCCATGCGTATTCGCTGTCGAGGTCACCGGCAGCCCGGGCGATCCGCAGCTGATCCAGAGCGATCACGATACGGTCCGTCAACGGCAGTGGTGACGTGGGCGCGTCGCCGGGGAGCACAAGGTCACCCGGCTACCAAGGTCAGGTCAGGCACATCCTCCCAACTCCCTCCCCCGAGGTCTCTCCCCTTATGCCCCTGGTTCGGGGTGGTATGCGCGGACCAGCGCTTCGAGTTCTTTGCGGGCGCGGCGTTCGTCGGCGATCTCGTGGCGGCGGGCGGTGCGTTCCTCGCCGATCTCGTCGCGGATCCGGCCGAGGTCTTTCGCGATGTCGGCGAGCTGGCCGTGAATGCCGCGCAGGTGCTCGTCTTGGAGCTTCTCGACGGCCTCGCGGAGGACGCTCATCATGCGGATGCCCTCGGCGAGGTCGTCGCGGAGGTTCGTCTTGCGGCCGTTCTTCACCTGGTAGCTGACGTCGTCGATGGTGGACTTCACGCCTTCCAGCTTCTCGTCGAGATCCTTTGTGCTGTCGTCGACCTTCTGCCGGGTTTGGCGGTGCAGCAGGATGGGGACGCAGGCCGTCGCGATCGGGGCGATCGCGAGGATGAGCAGCGCGATGAGTCCGACGACCGAGGTGGGGAGCGCGGACAGCAGGTCGCGGGTCACGGCTTGCCGGTCGGGTCGGCGTCCGTCTCCGAGGTGAAGAACTTGGCTGGGATGAACGACGCGGGCGGTGTGCCCGGCACTTTGACGCTGGACAGGCTGACGAGGATCGACACGACCGCGCCTGCGATCGCGCCTAACCCCATGAGGCTGTAGGGCAGGCTGCCGGTGAGGTGTCCGGCTTTGACCTGGGCGTCCAGCGCTGGGCTTAGGGCGCCGCCGGCGGCGAAGTGGACGGCTTGCGTGATGGCACGCTGCCAGAAGTCGCCGGTGAACAGTTCGCTCTTGGCCATCTGATTCCTTTCGAGCTAAAAGAAACCTGCAGGTCAGCGGCCCGATAGCGCTGGCAGTAGGTTTAGAGCTGAAATGGCGGGCAGCCGGGCCGCGGCCAGTCGGCGTAGGTACCGCGCAGTGGTGCGGTGGCGGGTGTGACATCGGGCTGAAACGGTTTCAGGGGAATGTCACTCGGCTGCGCTACAACCCGGTGCAGCGCGGCCAGCGCCAGCGGCAGCGCCAGGAACTGGCGGCGGGTCAGGCCGCTATGCGGCGACAGGGACGTTGGCGGCCCAGTCGGCACAGTGCTGGATGCCGAGCTGCAGGAACGTCTGCGGCCCGATGCCCCACGCGGTGTTGTGGTAGCTCAAATGGGGGGCGATGCCGCCGCCGTAGAATTTCAGCGCGAGGATGGCGGCCTGGACGTCGGCGGCCACGCCCGAGGGCAGGTTGGTGCCGTTGCCCGAGACGCCGCTGATGAGGCCCTGGAAGCCGCCCTCGAGGACGGGCAGCAGCAGGCCGACGAGCCCGGCCGTGAGCGCGGTGCCCCCGCCCGCGATGGCGGTCAGGAGGCCGAGTGCGCCGCTGCCGCCGAGCACGGATTTCAGGCCGGCGTCCTTGGTGACGAGCTGCAGCAGCGGCGGGATGGCGCGCTGGATTGTCGCGAGCGGGTCGGAGACTTCGGTGTTGAGGACGATCTCTTCGAAGTCGGCCAGCACCTGGCCGGTGCCGCCGAGTGGTGCGTTGGTGTACAGGTCGGCGGGGTGGGTGAGCCAGCAGCACCGCCAGCCCAGCGCGGCGATCGCCGCGTCGCTCATGGTGAAGTACGGGGCACCGATGCCCTGCCCACTGGGCTTGGGGCCGAGGTAGAACGACTGGCCGAACGGGCGCCAGGGGTCGGCGATCAGCACCACGCACACCAGCCGGTCGCGGTGCGGGTAGAGCGGATCGGCCGGGTCGAACAGCCGGTTGAGGAACAGCACCGGCCCCTTGCAGCCCAGTGAGTACCCGGCGACGGCGAACGTCACCGACGAGCTGAGCACGGCGTCGGCGAGCATCTGGCAGGCCTGGTCGGCGCATTCGTTGCCGCTGGGGGCGTTGGGGTCGTTGGCTGCGCCGACGGGGATGCCGCCCATCGCGGCCAGGTAGTCGATCGGGTGCTCGTGGTAGACGCCGGGGAGCGCTTGGGCGATCTGGCTGGTGTAGTCGGCGCCGATGATGCCGCCGGTGCCGCGCACGGTGAACAGTGCGTGCGTGGGCGGGGTGGGTGGCGGGTAGCTGCCGAGCCGGGTTCGCATCGTCAGGTTGGCGGCGGGGTGCCCTGCGGCGTCGACGACGATGGGCAGGCCGGTGCGGCGGCAGAATTCGCCGACGGCTTCGGCGGTGATGAGGTCGTAGTCGCTGCGGGTGATGACGCCCATGTCGCGGGCCCACTGGAATTTGGCTTGCAGTTTGCCGGTGAGTAGTTCAATGGCGTGCCAATTCGGGGCGGTCCGCGGGGTGGAGGGGTTGTCGGCGTCGCCGACGCCCAGGCCGATCCAGCGGCCGGTGGCGTCGTTCGCCATCAGAGTGCGCCTGTCTTGCCGCGGTCGTTGGTGCCGAGGATGGCGTCGCGGAGCTGGGCGAGTGTTTCGACGATGGTTTGGCCGCCGAGCATGTTCCAGCGCAGCGTGAGCTGGTCGTCGGCGGGGCC
>NZ_JCALCE010000061.1:0-14290 GCF_059812195.1 Mycobacterium sp. NGS68
AGGGCAACGGCAACATCGGCTTCGGGAACACCGGCAACGGCAACATCGGCTTCAACCTCACCGGCGACAACAAGTTCGGTATCGGCGGGCTGAACTCCGGCACCGGCAACATCGGCTTCGGCAACTCGGGCGACAACAACATCGGCTTCTTCAACTCGGGCAACAACAACGTGGGCTTCTTCAACGGGGGCAACGGCAACTTCGGTTTCGCGAACGCGGGCATGACGAACACGGGAGCCTGGAACGCGGGGACGTTCAGCACGGGCTTTGCGAACGCCGGCTCGTTCGACACCGGATTGTTCAATGCCGGCCAGCAGAACCTGGGCTTCTTCAACTCGGGCGCGGCCAATATGGGCGCCTTCAACTCGGGTCTCTTCAACACGGGCACCTTCAACTCGGGCAGCTACAACACGGGCGGCTTCAACGCGGGCGGCACCAACACCGGCTGGGGGAACTCGGGCTACACCAACACCGGCGCCCTGAACTCGGGCATCCTGAACACCGCGATCGGCAGCGTGGACGTGCACGCCAACACCACCTCGGGCTTCGGCAACACCGGCACGGTCAGCTCGGGCTTCTTCAACGCGGGCACCAGGAGCTCGGGATTCGGAAATCTGGCCAGCTACAGCTCGGGCATCAACAACGCGGGCTCCAACTACGAGGCAGGCATGGGCAACTCGGGCGGTTCCAACGCGGGACTGTTCAACGTCGGCATCAGCCTGGCCGGCATCTCGAACTCGGGCAACGCGAACTCCGGCGTCGGGAACTCGGGCAACGGGCTCTCCGGATTCTTCAATTCGGGCGTCAACCTGGCGGGATTATTCCGATGACCAGCGCGCTCCAAGGATCCGCCAAGGATTCCGCAAGGCCACCCGCGGAGTCTCTCTGCATGTCGTCTTACTCAGCCATTGCTACGGTCCCCGAAGTCGAGGATCTGGAAGCCGTCGCGCACACCGAGGTTCTGGTCGCCGACGAGCGCTGGGACCAGGGCCGCGTCCGCACCGCCATCGACGCCGTCTTTCAGGCCAACCCCGCGCTGGGCACCGTCTTCGAGCCGTTCTTCGGCAGCTGGACGTCGCGCCCGGGCGGCTGGTGGGCGTGGGCGGTGGAGCCGCCCGGAATCACGGTCGAGACCGCCGTCGCGCGGCAGCGCGCGATGTTCGACAAGCGCATCGGCAGGCTGTTCGCCGTGTCCCTGCTGCCCGGATCGCCGGACCGGCTCGTGCTGACCGTGAGCGCCCTGTGCCTGGGCGGCCTGACCTGGCCCACGGTGATCGACGACCTGCTCGCCGCCTATTAGACGCGTTGATAGCATCCAGGCACACCGCGTGTGCTCGGAGGAGGCTGCTTGGCGGGGGTAGAGGGAGAGGCCTTCGGGCGTTACCGCCTGCTTGAGGTGCTGCGCGAGGGCGGCACGGGCACGGTCTATCGGGCGTACGACTCGATGATGAACCGCGAAGTGGCGATCAAGGTGCTCTCGGCGGAGCTGGCCGCCGAGCCGGGCTACGAAGGACGGTTCCGCCGCGAGGTCTCGGTCGCGGCCCAGCTGAACGACCCCAACATCATCCCGGTCTTCGAGGCCGGCGAGATCGACGGCCGGCTGTATCTGGCGATGCCTTACGTCGTCGACGGCATCAACGTGGCGGACCTGCTCCGCCGCGACGGGCCGATGAGCCCGTCGGTGGCGGTGCGGGTGATCGTGCAGGCCGCCGGGGCGCTGGACGCCGCGCACCGGTCCGGGCTGGTGCACGGGGACGTGAAGGCGTCGAACCTGCTCGTCGGCGGCGCGTTCGTGTACGTGATCGACTTCGGGGTGGCCAACACGGCGGCCGATACCGATGCCCGCGACGACATTTACGCGCTCGCCGGCGTGCTCAAGGAGTGCCTGGGCCCGACGATCCCGCCGGAGCTTGCGGAGGTGATCGCGCGCGGCACGGCCGAAGACCCCGACGACCGCTACCAGACGGTCCGCGAATTCTCCATCGCCGCGACGGAGGCGCTGAACCCGACCGTCGCTCCGGAGCCCTCCGAGTCGACCTCCGACGAAACGGAGTTCGGCCGCTATCGGCTCCTGGAATTGCTCGGTCAGGGCGGCATGGGCGCGGTCTACCGGGCCCACGACACCGAGCTGGGTCGCGACGTGGCCGTCAAGCTGCTGCGGCCGGACATGGCCGACGAGCCGGGGTACCAGGAGCGGTTCCGTCGCGAGGCGTTCGCGGCCGGCCGGCTGGCCAGCCCGAACATCATCCCGATCTACGAGGCCGGCGAGGTGGACGGGTGCCTGTACCTGGTCATGCCGGTCATCGACGGCGTCGACCTGCGCGCCGTGCTGGACCGCGACGGGCCGATGAGCCCGCGACGGGCCGTCCGGGTGGTGGAGCAGGTCGCGGCGGCGCTGGATGCGGCGCACAAGTCCGGCCTGGTGCACCGCGACGTGAAGCCGTCCAACCTGCTGACGGTCGGCGACGAATTCATCTACCTGATCGACTTTGGGCTGGTGCACGAGGCCACCGCGGCCCGCCTGACCCGCACCAACATCGCGCCGGGAAGCCCGGCGTACATGGCGCCGGAGCGGTTCAAGGCCGGGACGATCGCCGACGCCCGTTCCGACGTGTACTCGCTGGCCTGCGTGCTCTACGAGTGCCTGACCGGACGGTTGCCGTTCAGCGGCGGGGGCCTGGAGGGCCTGGTCGTCGCGCATCAGCGGGACGAGCCGCCCAAACCCAGCGGCTTCAACCCCGCGATCACCGCCAGTTTCGACGAGGTGATCGCGCGCGGGATGGCGAAGAACCCCGACGAGCGGTACCAGTCGGCGAGCGAACTCGCCGTGGCCGCCCGCGCCGCGCTCAATGACAGTTCGGCCCGCTCGCAGGACGCGGCCGCCGACGTCCTCGAATCCACGCGGGCCGCCGCGCCCCGGCCCGCGCCGGTGTCGTCCGGGTCGGGTGGCAACCGGCGCCGCACCCTGGCCATCGCGGCCGGCGTGGCGGTGGTCGCCCTCGTGGCGGTGGCCGCGTTCCTGGGGCTGTCCAACCATTCCGCGAAGCCGCGGGCCCAGATCGTCCTGCCGTTTACCGGTCTCAACGGGCCCCTCGGCGTCGCGGTGAACGCCAAGGGCGACGTCTTCGTCACCGACACCGGCAACAACCGGGTGCTCGAGCTGGCCGCGGGCGCGACCAGCCAGACCGTCGCACCGTTCACCGGCCTGCAGCATCCGACCGGCATCGCCGTCGACGACGCCGGCAACCTCGACGTCACCGAGCCGCAGGGCAACCGGGTGCTCGAGCTCACCGCGAACGGCCAGACCGTGCTGCCGTTCGCCGGTCTCGCAGAACCCACCGGCGTGGCGGTTTACCACCGCAAGCCCGGCACCGACCGCTTCGTCTACGTCGCCGACGCCCTGCATAACCGGGTGGTGTCGCTGGCCGGGCGCTCCACCGAGGCGCCGCCGCTGCCGCTGAGCGGCCTGGAGCGGCCGTCGGCGGTGGCGGTGGACAACGACGGCGGCCTGTTCGTCATCGACCGGGAGAACGAGCGAGTGCTGAAGCTGCCCTGGACGGCGACCGTCGCCACGGTGCTGCCCTACGCCGTGGGCCGGCCGGACTTCGTGGCGGTCGACGGCGGCGGCGACCTTTTTGTCACCGACAGCCGCGACAACCGGGTGCTGCGGCTGTCCAAGGTCGCGAACACGTCGGTGCCGCTGCCGTTCGACGGCCTCAAGGGCCCCCAGGGCGTGGCGGTCGACGGCGCGGGCAACGTCTACGTCGCCGACGCCGGCAACAACCGCGTGCTCAAACTGCCGCCGGGCTAGCGCGAGAACATCAGCGCGCGCTTGACCTCTTGGATCGCCTTGGTCACCTCGATGCCGCGCGGGCAGCCCTCGGTGCAGTTGAACGTGGTCCGGCAGCGCCACACCCCGTCGACCTCGTTGAGGATGTCGAGGCGCTCGGCGGCGGCTTCGTCGCGGCTGTCGAAGATGAACCGATGGGCGTTGACGATCGCCGCCGGACCGTAGTAGCTGCCCTCCTGCCAGAACACCGGGCAGCTGGTGGTGCAGCACGCGCACAGGATGCACTTGGTGGTGTCGTCGTAGCGCGCGCGGTCCGTCGGGCTTTGGATCCGTTCCCGAGTCGGCGGATTGCCGCTCGTGATCAGGTACGGCTTCACCGCGCGGTAGGCGTCGAAGAACGGCTCCATGTCGACCACGAGGTCCTTCTCGACCGGCAGCCCGCGGATCGGCTCGACGGTCACCGTGAGCTGCTTGCCCTCTTTCTTGGGTAGCAGGTCGCGCATCAGCACCTTGCACGCCAACCGGTTCTTGCCGTTGATCCGCATGGCGTCCGAGCCGCAGACCCCGTGCGCGCACGAGCGCCGGAAGGTCAGCGTGCCGTCCAGGTAGCCCTTGACGTAGATCAGCAGGTTGAGCAGGCGGTCGCTGGGCAGGCACGGCACCCGAAAGCTCTGCCAGCCACCGGTTTCGGCGAAGGCCTCGGGATCGTCGGGGTTGAACCGGGCGATCTTCAGCGTCACCATCACCGCGCCGTCCGGGACCGGCGGCAGGGCCCGCGCCGGCGCTTCCGTGATTACGTCGACGCCCGCCTCGACCGTGGCGGCGGGGTCCGCGGGCTCGTCTGAGGCCATCAGTACTTCCGTTCCTTGGGCTCGTAGCGGGTCTGCACCACGGGTTTGAACTCCAGTTCGATATCGCTGAGCAGGTCGGTGCCCCGCTTGTAGGCCATGGTGTGCCGCATGAAGTTGACGTCGTCGCGGTTCGGGTAGTCCTCGCGGGCGTGGCCGCCGCGGGATTCCTTGCGGTTCAGCGCGCCCACCACCGTGACCTCGGCCAGCTCCAGGAGGAAGCCCAGCTCGATGGCTTCCAGCAGGTCGCTGTTGAAGCGCTTTCCCTTGTCGTGCACGGTGATTCGGGAATACCGCTCCTTGAGCGCGTGGATGTCGGTGAGCGCCTGCTTCAGCGTCTCCTCGGTGCGGAACACCGCCGCGTTGTTGTCCATCGACTGCTGCAGGGCGCCGCGGATGTCGGCGACGCGCTCGTCGCCGTGCTCGGAGAGGATGTCTCTGACCCAGCCGACTACCATCGCCGCCGGGTCCGGCGGCATGTCCACGAAGTCGTGGCCCCGCGCGTAGTTGGCCGCGGAAATGCCGGCGCGGCGGCCGAACACGTTGATGTCCAGCAGCGAGTTGGTGCCCAGCCGGTTGGCGCCGTGCACCGAGACGCACGCGCACTCGCCGGCCGCGTACAGGCCCGGGACGGTAGAGGTGTTGTCCTGCAACACCTGTCCGGCGACGGTGGTCGGAATGCCGCCCATCACGTAGTGGCAGGTCGGGTAGACCGGAACCAGCTCATGCACCGGGTCCACGCCCAGATAGGTGCGGGCGAACTCGGTGATGTCGGGCAGCTTGGCCTCCAGCACGTCCTCGCCGAGGTGGCGGACGTCGATGTAGACGTAGTCCTTGTTGGGACCCGCCCCGCGGCCCTCCAGCACCTCCAGCACCATCGAGCGGGCGACGATGTCGCGGGGCGCCAGGTCGACGATCGTCGGCGCGTAGCGCTCCATGAAACGTTCGCCGTCGGCGTTGAGCAGCCGACCGCCCTCGCCGCGCACGGCCTCGGAGATCAGGATGCCCAGGCCGGCCAGACCGGTCGGGTGGAACTGGTGAAATTCCATGTCCTCCAACGGAAGTCCCTTGCGGAAGACGATGCCGATGCCGTCGCCGGTCAGGGTGTGCGCGTTGGAGGTGGTCTTGTACATGCGGCCCGAGCCGCCGGTGGCCAGCACGACGGCCTTGGCGTGGAACACATGGACATCACCCGTCGCCAACTCGTAGGCGACCACGCCGGTCGCCACCGGGCCGGTCGGCGTCTGGGTGAGCACCAGGTCGAGCGCGTAGAACTCGTTGAAGAACTCCACGTCGTGCTTGACGCAGTTCTGGTACAGCGTCTGCAGGATCATGTGGCCGGTGCGGTCGGCCGCGTAGCACGCCCGGCGGACCGGGGCCTTGCCGTGGTCGCGGGTGTGCCCGCCGAAGCGGCGCTGGTCGATGCGGCCCTCGGGGGTGCGGTTGAACGGCATCCCCATCTTCTCCAGGTCGAGCACCGCGTCGATGGCTTCCTTGCACATGATCTCCACCGCGTCCTGGTCGGCGAGGTAGTCGCCGCCCTTGACGGTGTCGAACGTGTGCCACTCCCAGTTGTCGTCCTCGACGTTGGCCAGCGCGGCGCACATGCCGCCCTGCGCGGCGCCGGTGTGGCTGCGGGTGGGATACAGCTTGGTCAGCACCGCGGTCCGGACACGCGGACCCGCTTCCACCGCGGCCCGCATTCCGGCACCGCCCGCGCCGACGATCACCACGTCGTATCGGTGTTGCTGGATCACTGTTCAGGCTCCGATATTCGGGTCGAAGGTCACGATCACATAGGTGCCCAGTACCAACGTGATTCCCATCGCCAGCAGCAGCACACTGTTGAGCCAGAACCGGGTGACGTCCTTACGGCTGTAGTCGTCGATGATGGTGCGCAGCCCGTTGCCGCCGTGCAACTGCGCCAGCCACAGCAGCGAGATGTCCCAGAACTGCCAGAACGGCGACGCCCAGCGCTGCGCCACGAAGTTGAAGTCGAGGCGGTACACGCCGCCGTCCCACATCAGCATGATGAAGATGTGCCCGACGGCCAGGGCCACCAGCGCCACCCCGGAGAACCGCATGAACAGCCAGCCGAACTTCTCGAAGTTGGGGATGCCGGCGCGCCGGCGCGGCGAGCGGGGATTGTCGAGGCTGGCGGGGCGGTCATGGCTGCGCTGGCGCACCGGGGCGATGTCGCCCCGACCGAGCTGCAGGTCATTGCTCATCGGATGTGCTCCGTGATGTGGATGCCGACGACCACGCCGGCGGCGACCAAACACATCAGGAAGACGACGGCGATCACCCCCAGCATCAGCCGCTGGTAGCGCGGACCTTCGGACCAGAAGTCGATCAGGATGATCCGGATTCCGTTCAGCGCGTGGAAGAGCACCGCGGCCACCAGGCCGAACTCCATCAACCCGACGACGGGGTTCTTGTACGTTCCCAGCACCGCGTTGTACGTCTGCGGGCTCACCCGCAGCATCGCGGCGTCCAGCACGTGGACGAACAGGAAGAAGAAAATCGTCGCGCCGCTGATGCGGTGCAGCACCCAAGCCCACATTCCGGGATCGCCCCGATACAGGGTCCGAGGTGGCCGCCGCTTGCGCGATGACGCTGGTACGTCCGCGGTTGTCGCCGTAATCCTCACCGCCTTCAAGACAGTCCGTCACCCGGGCAATCGAGCTTAGCTCGGGTGGGGAAGCGCGTGGTACCGATCGGCGCGATGGAAATCGTGTGTCGCCACGGGGTTAGGGTGGGCTTGCTTGGATCGGCGCGTGGGTGATCGGGGTTACGGAATGTCGGATGTGGACTGGAATGTCCTGCGGGACAAGGCGGTCGAAGCCTGTGCCGGCGCCTATGCGCCTTATTCGCAGTTTCCGGTGGGTGCCGCCGCGCTGGTGGACGACGACAGCGTGGTCACCGGATGCAATGTGGAGAATGTCTCATATGGCCTCGGTCTCTGCGCCGAATGCGGTGTGGTGTGTGCCCTGTACGCGAGCGGCGGCGGCCGGCTGATCGCGCTGTCCTGTGTCGACGGGGACGGCTCGCCGCTGATGCCCTGCGGGCGCTGTCGTCAACTCCTGCTGGAGCACGGCGGTCCCGAGCTGTTGATCGACCACGCAGGCGGGCCGCGCCCGCTCGGCGAGTTGCTGCCCGACGCCTTCGGCCCCGACGACCTCGCCCGCCGGGAACGTCCTTGAGCGGCACCGCATTCGACGCGCCGACGGTGATCCGGACCAAGCGCGACGGCGGCAGGTTGTCCGATGCGGCCATCGACTGGGTCATCGAGGCCTACACCGACGGCCGGGTGGCCGACGAGCAGATGTCGGCACTGCTGATGGCGATTGTCTTGCGCGGCATGGACCGCGGCGAGATCGCCCGGTGGACGGCGGCGATGCTGGCCTCCGGCGAGCGGATGGACTTCAGCGACCTCGGGGTGGCGACCGTGGACAAGCATTCGACCGGCGGGGTCGGCGACAAGGTCTCGATCCCGGTGGTGCCCGTCGTCGTGGCATGCGGTGCCGCGGTGCCGCAGGCCGCGGGCCGGGGGCTCGGCCATACCGGCGGCACGCTCGACAAGCTGGAGGCCATACCCGGGTTCACCGCCGACATCCCCAACAAGCAGGTGCGCGAACAGCTCCGTGACATCGGCGCCGCGATCTTCGCCGCCGGTGAGCTGGTGCCCGCCGACGCCAAGCTGTACGCGCTGCGCGACATCACCGCCACCGTCGAGTCCCTGCCGATGATCGCCAGCTCGATCATGAGCAAGAAGCTGGCCGAGGGGGCCGGCGCGCTGGTGCTCGACGTGAAGGTCGGCTCGGGGGCGTTCATGGACTCCGAGGCGGCCTCCCGCGACCTGGCGCACACCATGGTCGAGCTGGGCACCGCCCACGGCGTGCCCACCCGGGCGCTGCTCACCGCCATGGATACGCCGTTGGGACTTGCGGTCGGTAACTCGCTCGAGGTGGCGGAGTCGCTGGACGTGCTGGCCGGCGGGGGCCCGCCCGACGTGGTGGAGCTGACGCTGCGGCTGGCCGGCGAGATGCTTGAGCTCGCCGGGGTTGACGGCATCGATCCCGCGCAGACGCTGCGCGACGGCACCGCGATGGACCGGTTCCGCCGGCTGGTGGCCGCGCAAGGTGGCGATTTGTCCCAACCGTTGCCGATTGGTAGGTATTCGGAAACCGTGACGGCGGGTCGGGGCGGCACAATGGGCGACATAGACGCGATGGCAGTGGGGCTGGCGGCATGGCGGCTCGGTGCGGGCAGGTCCCGGCCGGGTGAGCGGGTGCAGTCGGGCGCCGGCATCCGGCTGCACCGTCGTCCCGGCGCGCCCGTCGCCGCCGGCGAGGCGCTGTTCACGCTGTACACCGATACCCCCGAACGTTTCGCCGCCGCCCTGGAAGAGCTGGACGGCGGTTGGAGTGTGGGGGACGGGCCGCCCGTCGAGCGCCCGCTGATCATCGATCGGATCACCCGATGACGTCGTTGAGTCTCGAGTCGATCCGCCAGGCGCCCAAGGCCCTGCTGCACGACCACCTCGACGGCGGGCTGCGTCCGGCAACGGTGCTGGAGATCGCCGGACAGGTCGGCTACGACGGGCTGCCCGCCACCGACGTCGACGAGCTCGCGACCTGGTTCCGCACCCAATCGCACAGCGGATCGCTGGAGCGCTACCTGGAGCCGTTCTCGCACACCGTGGCCGTCATGCAGACGCCCGACGCGCTGTACCGCGTCGCTCACGAGTGCGTCGAGGATCTGGCCGCGGACTCGGTGGTGTACGCCGAGATCCGGTTCGCTCCCGAGCTGCACATCAACGAGGGGTTGTCGTTCGACGAGGTCGTCGACGCCGTGCTGGAGGGCTTCATCGCCGGCGAGCGCGCCTGCGCCGCGGCGGGCCGCCCCATCAAGGTGCGGTGCCTGGTCACCGCGATGCGCCACGCCGCGATGTCACGCGAGATCGCGGAGCTGGCGATCCGCTTCCGCGACGAGGGGGTCGTCGGTTTCGACATCGCCGGCGCCGAGGCCGGCCACCCGCCGACCCGGCACCTGGACGCGTTCGAGTACATGCGAGACCACAACGCGCGCTTCACGATTCATGCCGGCGAGGCGTTCGGGCTGCCGTCCATCCACGAAGCCATCGCCTTCTGCGGCGCCGATCGGCTAGGTCACGGCGTGCGCATCGTCGACGACATCGAAGTTGTTGAGAATGGCGTCGAGGGTCGCACTGTGTCGCTGGGCAGGCTGGCATCGATATTGCGGGACAAGCGCATTCCGCTGGAACTGTGCCCCAGCTCGAACGTGCAGACCGGGGCCGTCGCGAGCATCGCCGAGCATCCGTTCGACCTGCTGGCCCGGTCGCGGTTCCGGGTCACCGTCAACACCGACAACCGGCTGATGAGCGATACCACCATGAGCCTCGAAATGCTGCGTCTGGTGCAGGCATTCGGCTACGGCTGGAGCGACTTGCAACGGTTCACCATCAATGCGATGAAGTCCGCGTTCATTCCGTTCGACGAGCGGCTGGCGATCATCGACGAGGTGATCAAGCCGCAGTACGCCGTCCTGATCGGCTAGGCGCATTTAGAATCCTTTCGCGCATTTAGAATCCTTCAAGGATCCGATGACAACGTGGTGCGACCCGGAGGGCCCGGCACCCACGAGCGTCATCAGGAATCCGCAATGTTGTCTGACAAGTTGTCTCATTCCTCGCAAGTCCGCCTGTCGCACCACGTCTTCGAGCTGGAAGACGGGCACCGCGTCGGCCTGACGGTAGGCGGCCGGGGCATCCCCCTGGTTTTCATGCACGGTCTGGCGCTCAACCAGCGGACCTACCACGACATGCTGCGCCAGCTGGCCGCGCTGGGCTTCCTCGTCGTCGCGATCGACGCCCCCGGTCACGGCCACACCGACGACCTGGGCCCCGGCCGTTGGCACATAGGCGATTTCGCCGCACTCGCCCTGCGCGCCGTCGAGGCCCTGGGCATTACCCAGGCGGTCTTCGTCGGGCATTCCATGGGCGGCCGCATGGTGATCGAGCTTGCGGCGCGGGCACCCGAGCGGGTGCTGTCCGCTGTGCTGCTCAACCCCGCCGCGGGGGCCTGGTTCGACCAGCTGCTGGCCGACCTCGCCGGGCCCGCGCCGCGAAACCTGCGCGCGCTGCTGGGATTGGTGCGCGGCACCGGCTCTGACCTGGGCGGCGTGAGCATGGCGCGCACCGGGCACTGGGTGCGCTGCGTGACGAGCGCGGTGGCGGACAACTTCCGGCACCCGATGGGGATCGTCCGCGGCCTGCGGGCCCTGCTGCTGTCGACGGATTCGACGACGCGGCTGCGTACGATGCGCGCGCACGCCATCCCGACGATGGTCCTGCACGGCGACGACGACTTCATCGTGCCGTTCGAGACCGCGGCTCACGTCGCCGAGGACTCCGGCGGCACGCTGTACCCGCTGTACGGCGCGGGCCACTCCTGGATGATCGCCGACCCGCAGCAGGCGGCCGACGCGCTGCGGCACCTGATCGCCGGCGAGCTGGGCGACGCCTTGGATCTGGCGGCCGACGGTCTGGGGATACGGGATTGGCGCGACGGCGCCGTCTGGGAGCGCGCGCTGATCGCCCCGCATGCCCTGCTGCGGCGCCTCGGCGGCCTGTCCGTGGCGGACCAACCGGCGCCGGTGCGGCATCTGCGACCGGCCGTCTGATTTCAGCGCCGCTCGTAGACCATCACGCGGTCGCGCTGGCCCCACCACAGCACGGGTTGGTGGGCGTCGACCTCGGTCCATTCGGTGTCGAGTAGCTCGTGCAGCCGGTCGTCGCCGGTGCCGCCGCCCTTGCCGTCGCCGACGTAGATGACGCGCCCTCCTTTGTAGGCCGTGAGCGTGCGGGTGCCGACGTCCTGCTCGTGCGGGGGCCACGAGAGGAACAGCGTGCGGTCCGGGTGCGACGCCACCGCGTCGGCGCAGTCCATGGCGGTGACCTCGGCGTAGAGGTCGTCGCCGTGCCAGCCGTTGGTGACGAGCTCCGCGCCCGGGTGCAAGTCGTAGCAGACGACGTCCACGCCCGCCTGGTTCAGCAGGTAGGCCCAGTAGCCCGTGCCCGCCATCGGGTCGACCAGGCCGCCGCGCGCATGCCCGGCCACAAACGCCACCGTGTCGGGGTCGGGGATGGTCCAGCAGTATCTGCGGGCCAGCCTCAACCGGTTCGGCGTGCGGGCCAGGCACTCCTCGATGCTGAGGTCCAGCCGGAACTCGCCGACCACCGGGATGCCCCGGAGGCTGTCGGGTTCGACGCAGTCCTTGACCGCATCCCAGTAGGGATTGTCGATGGCCACTTCAGCACAGTGCCATCCCTCGCGACGAATGTCGCGCCGAGCGCCCGATCAGGGCACGAGGTCCCAACCCTGCTCCGGCGCCCCATTGCAGAAGCGGGTAGACACCAAATTGCCCGGCGCCGCGCCGCCGCGAATGCTGAGGCAGGGACCCAGGAACGCCGTGATCTGGCCGTTGGGCTTGATGTTCCAACGTTGACTGTCCCAACAGGCCGCCAGGGGCACCCTCCAACCGTCGTCGTCGGGGTGCAGGCATCTTCCGGGGAAGGCGACGCTCTCGAGCTTCCCGTCGGGCGTCAGGTTCCAGCGCTGGAAGTCTGTGCCATTGCAGGGGTTGACCAACGCGGGGTTTACCCAGTTGCCCGTCGAGGCGTCCAGGCACAGATCGCCCGCTCGGCTCTTCACCTCAACCGGACCGTCGGCGCTCGCCGTACCGGCGTTCGTCGCCGAGACACTCAAGGCAACGGTGACCACAACAACGGTCCGGCGGAGCGTGCTCATCAATCGCGATTCATGCATCTTGGCTCCATCTTTGGTTTGCCATAAGCGTCAAACCCTATCTAGCTGGCGGCATTTGCGCCCGGGTTTGCGCGCAGCGAGAACGGCGGGGCTTCGTCGTCGGGCGGGGCCGTCGGGAGCATTACTGCACCGGCAGTTTCAGCACCTTGTGGGAGCCGGCGACGTAGACATTGCCGGTGTTGTCCACCGCCACACTCGAGGGCCCGCTTAGGCCGGTGAAGGGAAGCACTTCCGGGCTGGTCGAGCCGGCGTTCAGCTTCAGTACCCGGCTGCTGAAAAGGTCGGCGACATAGAGGGTGCCGGCGCTGCCGACCGCTATACCGGTAGCTCCGGCGAGTCCGGCGACGGGCACCATCTGCTGGGCTGATGCCCCCGCCGCCAGCTTCAGTACCCTGTGATTGCCGAGGTCGGTGACGAAGACGGTGCCGCTGCCGTCCACCGCCACCCCTTCAGGTCCTTGGAGTCCGTTGAAGGGCAGCACTTCCCAGGTGGACGCACCCGCCGCCATCTTTAGCACCCGGTTGTTGTTGGTGTCCGCGACGTAGAGGGCGCCGGTGCTGTCCACCGCCACACCCATGGGCGTACTGAGGCCGGTGAAGGGCAGCACTTCCGGCGCGGACGCGCCCGCCGCCAGCTTGAACACTCGACTATTGGCGCCATAAGCGTCGCCGCACGTGACGTAGAGAGTGCCCGTGCCGTCCACCGCCACACCCCTTGGAGAATTGAGGCCGGTGAAGGGCAGCAGTTCCGGGGCGGGGCTGCCCGCCGCCAGGTGCAACACCCGATTGTTATTCAGGTCGGCGACGTAGAGGCCGCCGGAGCGATCCACCGCCACGCCCGGCCCGTCGCCGATGCCCGTAAACGGCAGCACCACCTGAGGGCCATAGCCACGCGCGACCGACTGCGACGGCTGGCTCTTGGTAACGGCGGGAATGCCGACCGCCGCAACGAACACGGAGAACACGGCCATAACGCCGGCGACGAGCGCGATGGTGCGCCGACTAACCCTTGTCGAGGCATCGAGCGCCTCCGCCGCTACCCGGCGCCCGACGAACTCGGTGATCAGGTAACTACAGGTGGCGGCCAGAACGCCGCAAGAGGTCACCACGATCAGGAACCGCGGGATGAACGCAGCGTTGACCATGCCGTATAACGTCGTCGACAGCGCCGCACCGACACCCCACAGCAGGAGGTCAACCACGGCGACGCGCCAAGGGGTCAGAACGATGTTGCGCCGAAGCGCAACCGCGATCCGCCGGCCTGTCAGATAGGTGCCCAGTCCCAACGCAATGGCGACATAGAGCGGTATGGCCCCGAACGTGATCCACATTGGCGCGTCTTCCAACACGCTCGGCTCGGTAATGGTGACGGTCAGTAACAGCACAGCGACGCCGAGGCCGATCAGGTTCGCCGAGAGGATGAGCGCCGTCAAGATGGTCTGCGCGTACCTCCGGGTAGTTTCGGCCTGAGCCGGCGGCGTGGCCGTGACGGTGGCGGGCTGCTCCATCACTGCAGCGGGTGCGGGTTGGGTCTGTCGGATGCGTGTCGGGTTGGCGGCGGGGATGGGTTCGGTGATGGCGTTGCGGGCGGCGTTGGCGAGTTCGACGGTGGTGGTGTAGCGGTGGTCGGGGTCTTTGGCCATGCCGGTGGCGATGACGTCGTCGACGGAGGCGGGCACGTCGGGTCGGGTGATGGAGGGCCGTGGGGGCGGGGCGCTCATGTGGGCCATGATCAGCCGGGGCATGGTGTCGGCGTTGAAGGGTGGTTCGCCGGTGAGGCATTCGTAGAGCACGCAGGCCAGG
>NZ_JCALCE010000062.1:0-13282 GCF_059812195.1 Mycobacterium sp. NGS68
TGAGGCGTGGGTGTCTCAGCTGGGTGGGCAGCTCGGGCAGGCGGTGTCGTCGGCGGGTGCGGGGTTGGCTTCGCAAGCGGGGGCGATCGGCGCACAGGTGGTGACGCAGGCTCAGGCGGTGGTGGCGGCGGCGCCGGGCGCCCTGTCGTCGGCAAAGGCAGCGCTTGCACATGTCCCCCTGTCGTCTGTGATGCAGGTGGCACAGATGGGGATGTATCCGGTCAGCATGATGATGTCGCCGATGATGAGTCTGGCGCAGATGGCAAACACCGCACACATGGGTACGGCCGGGCTGGCCGGCGCCGCGTCGGCGCTGCCGGAAGCCGCGAAGTTCGTCGGCGCCACCGACGTCAAGCCGCTGGGCGGGATGGGCGGCATGGGCGCCGGGCTGGGCGAGGGTCTGGGTAAGGCGCGCTTGGTGGGTGCGATGTCGGTGCCCCCGACGTGGCAGGGGTCGACGCCGGCACGGATGGGGTCGGCGGCCATGGCGGGCCTCGGCGCAATGCCGAATGCCGCGGCGATGGCCGGTGCGGGCGGCGCCCCCGTAGGCGGCGGCATGCCGATGATGCCGATGCCGATGGGTGGCGGCGCCGGCGCCGGCATGCCCGGCGGCATGATGGGCCGCGGCGGCGCGAGTCCCAACCATGTGACGCAGAACCGGCCCAGCGTCGTGCCGCGCACCGGGATCGGCTAGCGCGTCCGTCGGCTCGCGACGCTCCGACCTAACTCCGCTCGGCGGCGGCTTTGATCTTGGTCAGCGACTCGTTCATGCCCTCGAGCAGTTCACGTTCGAAGCTCTCGTTCCCACCGAGCGCCGTGGTCACCGCCAGGCTGGAAATCGCGCTGACGCCGTTTTCGGCGTGCCGGCTCTCGATCACCCGGGTGCCATCGCCGTTCGGCTCGAGCTCGTAGCTCCACACAGTGCGGTTCAGGTCGACCCGGAACGCCAGCCTCTTCTCCGGGATGACGTCAATGACGGTGCACGTGGTGGGCCAGAACAGCCGATTGCGGCGGTTGAAGTTCAGCGTGCGGGTGCCCTGTCGCAGCGGGCCGAACTGGTGCATCCAGCGGCACTGCGGGCTCCATTGCGGCATCCGGCGAAAATCCGATATCAACGCCCAGACTTTCGACGGCGGTGCGTCGATATCGACTTGCGCCTGCAATAGGGGCGTTACCACTGGTCCTCCTGGAATGCGTTGCAATCGCTTTGTTTTGGTGAGTTATTTCGGGTCGAGAAAAGATTCGAGTCCGGTTTGCGCGCCGCGCGCGCCCCGGCGGGCGGCGGCGAGCTGCCACAGGAAGATGCTCGTACCGATCACTCCTACGGCGAGTCCGGCTAGCGTTATCGGGCGCCAACTCTGCAGCGTCGGCAACAGGAATGCCACGGCCACGGCGACCAGCCAGCCCAGTACTCCGCCCACGATGACCGGCCACACTGCGAGCAGCGCGCGTGGCAGCGGCGGCGGCTCAACGTTGCGGTCGGGTTCGGCGGACATCGCGATTAATCTATCCCGCCGGCGCCGACGCCGTGCCACGGCCCGAGCCGGCGTGGCCAATTGGCGCGGGTGTTTCGCAGGTGAAAATTGCGCTGTATCGGCAAATGGCGGGAAGCCCGTCATTGCAGTTCGTAGTGTTTGATCTCAGGTTCCGTTGTAACCTCGCGCTGTGCCCGACAGCGATGCGCGGCTGGCCAGCGACTTGTCGCTAGCCGTCATGCGCCTGGCCCGGCAGCTGCGGTTCCGCAATCCACAGTCGCCGGTTTCACTGTCCCAGCTGTCGGTGCTGACCACGCTGGCCAACGAGGGGGCGATGACGCCGGGCGCGCTGGCGATCCGCGAACGGGTCCGGCCGCCGTCCATGACCCGGGTGGTCGCCTCGCTGGCCGACATGGGTTTCGTGGACCGCACCCCGCACCCGGTCGACGGCCGTCAGGTGCTGGTCTCGGTGTCGGAATCGGGCGCCGAACTGGTCAAAGCGGCCCGTCGGGCCCGTCAGGAATGGCTGGCCGAGCGGCTCGCGACGCTGAAGAGCGACGAACGTGACGCGCTGCGCACCGCCGCCGACCTGATGTTGGTCCTGGTGGACGACAGGGCCAACGGACGCCCGTGAGCGTCGTTCACCACATCTTGGATATTGACGACCCCGACGATCCCCGACTCGACGATTTCCGTGACCTGAACAGCGTCGACCGTCGTCCCGACCTGCCGTCGGGCAAGGGCCTGGTGATCGCCGAGGGTGTGCTGGTGGTGCAGCGCATGCTGGCGTCGCGGTTCACGCCGTTCGCGCTGCTGGGCACCGACCGGCGGCTGACCGAACTCCGCGACGATCTGACCGCCGTCCCGGATATCCGAGCCCCGTACTATCGCGTGTCCGCCGAGGTCATGGCACAAGCCATCGGCTTTCACCTCAACCGTGGAGTGCTGGCCGCCGCGCGGCGGGTGCCGGAGCCGAGCGTCGCCGAGGTGGTCGACGGCGCCCGCACCGTCGCGGTGCTCGAGGGCGTCAACGACCACGAGAACCTGGGTTCGATATTCCGCAACGCGGCCGGGCTGAACGTGGACGCGGTGGTGTTCGGCAGCGGCTGCGCCGATCCGCTGTACCGCCGAGCGGTCCGGGTGTCCATGGGGCACGCATTGCTGGTCCCGTATGCGCGGGCGACCGACTGGCCCGACGACCTGGCGAAGTTAAAGCAGGCTGGGTTCCGGTTGTTGGCGATGACGCCGCACGGCGATGCGCGCCCGCTGGCGGAGGTGATGGATCGGGTCCGCGACCAACGGGTCGCGGTGCTGGTGGGGGCCGAGGGGCCGGGGCTGACGCCGGCCGCGCTGCGCCGCAGCGACGTGCGTGTCCGTATCCCGATGTCGCGGGGCACCGACTCGCTCAACGTCGCGACGGCTGCGGCGCTGGCCTTCTACGAGCGGGTTAGGCTCGGCGCGTGAGCGAGCGTCACCAATCCCAGCCGTGGGGAACCGGTTTGACGGTGGCCGGTTTCGTCGCCGCGGTCACCGGAACGGCGGTCGTGGTGCTCAGTCTCGGCCTGATCCGGGTGCATCCGCTGTTGGCCGTCGGGCTCAACATCGTGGCGGTCGGGGGGCTGGCGCCGACGCTGTGGGGCTGGCGGCAGACCCCGGTGCTGCGCTGGTTCGTGCTGGGCGCGGGTGTGGGCGTCGCTGTCGGGTGGCTGGCACTGCTGGCGATTACGCCGTTCGGTTAGCGCGCGCGGTCGCGGATGCGCCGAATTCGCCCTAGCGCTGACCGCTGGAGCGCACCCCGAGCAGCACGTCCTCCCACGCCGGAATGGCGGGCTTGCCGCGACGGCTGCTCGTCGGGGCCTCCTGCGGCGCCGGATCGGCGGGCTTGGCCGGTTTGGCCGGCTTGGCCGGCTTCGCCGGTTCCTCGAAGTCGATGTGGGCGACCGGCGCCAGCGGCCGCAGCGGCGGCTTGAAGTCGGGATCGATCAGCTCGCTGGCCGCGTCGCCGATCGCCACCACCGTCCCGCCGTGGGCGCCGGGGGTAAAGCGGAAATGCGCGCGATTCTCCGAGCGTCCGGCATTCCACGTCATCTGCACCGTCCAGCGTCCGTCCTCGTTGCGCCAGGCGTCCCAGCTGAGGCGGTCGGTCTCCAGGCCCCGGGTCACCAAGGCGGCCGTCACGGTCTCCAACAACGTCAGCACCGACGGGCCGTCGGCGAGTAGCGGGTGTGCTGCCGTCGCCAGCTCGGCGGCACGGAAGCGTTCCAGCAGCACGGGGTTGGCGAAGCGCTGGATGCGCGAGATATCGGACCCCGACGCCGCGGCCACCTGCTCGACGGACGCGCCGGCTCGGATGCGGGCCTGGATTTCTTTGGGACTCAGCATGTTGGTGACCTGGATGTCGAGCTGTGGTTGTTCGGGCCGGCCAAGCTCGCCACGCAGGGCCGCACGCAGAC
This sequence comes from Mycobacterium sp. NGS68, assembly GCF_059812195.1. NCBI lineage: Bacteria > Bacillati > Actinomycetota > Actinomycetes > Mycobacteriales > Mycobacteriaceae > Mycobacterium > Mycobacterium sp. NGS68. Next base: position 3,929 of record NZ_JCALCE010000062.1, read on the forward strand.
GGTCGTCGGCCGGGAGCCTGAACTTCTCCCCGTTTTCCAAGGGGCCGGTGCCCTCGCAGATGATGTTTTTGCCGTCGGCGTCGAGTCCGACCACTTTGAGTTCCCGCATGGCATCTCCTCGCAGGCTCCGTGCAGGTCAGCACGGACCTGATAGGAGCGCACTCTAGTGGGACGAACGCCGTTAACCTCGCTGACACGCGGAGGCCCGGCTCGCGGTCAGGGGGTGAGGCGCTCGACCACCCAATCGATGCATTCGATGAGCGCGCTGACGTCGTCGGGCTCGACGGCGGGGAACATCGCGATTCGCAGCTGGTTGCGGCCGAGCTTGCGGTACGGCTCGGTGTCGACGATGCCGTTGGCCCGCAGCGTCTTGGCCACCGCCGCCGCGTCGACGTCGTCGACGAAGTCGATCGTGCCCACTACCTGCGACCGCAGCGCTGGGTCGGCGACGAACGGCGTCGTGTAGGACCGCTCCTCGGCCCAGGAATACAGCCGCTGCGACGAGTCGGCCGTGCGCTTGACGGCCCAGTCCAGGCCGCCGTTGCCCAGCAGCCAGTCGAGCTGCTCGGCCAGTAGCACCAGGGTGGCGATGGCCGGCGTGTTGTACGTCTGGTCCTTCACGCTGTTCTCGATCGCGATCGGCAGCGACAGGAAATCGGGAACCCAGCGGCCCGACGCTGCGATGGACTCCACACGGGCCAGCGCGGCCGGGCTCATGACGGACAGCCACAGGCCGCCGTCGCTGGCGAAGTTCTTCTGCGGCGCGAAATAGTAGGCGTCGACCTCGGTGATGTCGACCGGCAGCCCGCCGGCGGCGGAGGTGGCGTCGATGACGACCAGCGCGTCGCCCGAGTCGGCCGGGCGGCGCACCGGCACCGCGACGCCCGTCGAGGTCTCGTTGTGCGCCCACGCGATCACGTCGACGGACGGGTCGGACTGGGGTTCGGGCGCGCCGCCCGGGTCCGCCTTGATGATGATCGGGTCGCCGACGAACGGGTTCTTGGCGACGCCGGAGGCGAATTTCGCGCTGAACTCGCCGAACGCCAGGTGCAGCGAGCGCTTGTCGATCAAACCGAACGCCGCGGCGTCCCAGAACGCCGTCGCGCCGCCGTTGCCCAGGATGACCTCGTAGCCGTCGGGAATGGAGAAGAGCTCGGCGAGTCCCTTGCGCACCCGGCCCACCAGGTTTTTCACCGGCGCCTGGCGGTGCGAGGTGCCGAGCAACGCCGCCGAGCTGGTGCTCAGCGCCGGCAACTGCTCGGGCCGCACCTTCGACGGGCCGCAGCCGAAGCGTCCGTCGCGGGGTTTGAGGTCAGCGGGTATCTGCAGGGGCTCAGCCATGGTCACCAGCGTAGTGAGCCGCGGTGAGGGGCCTCGGCGGAGGGCGGCCGGCGACTGCGCGATGTGACGGATGCCACATCGAGGTGATGACCACTGGTCAGGCCACACTGGGTCGGGGAGGCCTGGTGAATTCGCGGTACCGCCGGTACCGTCTTAAGTACACGTCGAAACGTCAACCTCATTGGGGAGGCTCTGGAAATGGCTGTATTGGCCAAGACGCGAATGATGCAGCGTTGGCGCCGCAACATGGAGGTACGCGACGACGCTGAGTACGTGGAGATGCTCGCCACACTGTCCGAGGGGTCTGTGCGGCGGAACTTCAATCCGTACACCGATATCGACTGGGAGTCACCGGAGTTCGAGGTCACCGACAACGATCCCCGGTGGATCCTGCCGGCGACCGACCCTCTGGGCCGGCATCCCTGGTATCAGGCGCAGTCGCAGGAGCGCCAGATCGAGATCGGGATGTGGCGGCAGGCCAACGTGGCCAAGGTGGGACTGCACTTCGAGTCCATCCTGGTCCGCGGCCTGATGAACTACACCTTCTGGGTCCCCAACGGATCGCCGGAATACCGCTACTGCCTGCACGAATCGGTCGAAGAGTGCAACCACACGCTGATGTTCCAGGAGATGGTCAACCGCATCGGAGCGGACGTCCCGGGCATGCCGAAGCGGTTGCGGTGGATTTCGCCGCTGGTGCCGCTGGTGGCCGGGCCGTTGCCGGTGGCGTTCTTCATCGGCGTGCTTGCCGGCGAGGAGCCCATCGACCACACGCAGAAGAACGTGCTGCGTGAGGGCAAGGCCCTGCATCCGATCATGGAGCGGGTGATGGCCATTCACGTCGCCGAGGAGGCGCGGCACATCTCGTTCGCGCACGAGTTCCTGCGCCGACGGTTGCCGGAGCTGTCGCCGATGCGTCGGTTCCTGGTCTCCCTGTTCTTCCCGCTGACGATGTGGAAGCTGTGCCGGGCGATCCTGGTGCCGCCCAAGGAATTCTGGGTCAAGTTCGACATCCCGCGCGAGGTGAAGCGGGAGCTGTTCTTCCGTTCGCCGGAGTCGCGAAAGATGTTGCGCGACATGTTTGCCGACGTGCGGATGCTGGCGACCGACACGGGGCTGATGAATCCGATCGCGCGGCTCGTCTGGCGGATCTGCAAGATCAACGGCAAGCCGTCGCGTTACCGCAGCGAGCCGCAGCGTAGCCACCTGGCGGCCGCGCCGGCGGCGTGACGCTGGTTCTCGACGAGGTCTAGCTGCTGATGCCGCACGTAATCACTCAGTCGTGCTGCAATGACGGGTCATGCGTCTTTGCGTGTCCGGTGAATTGCATCCACCCGTCTCCGGACGAGCCTGATTTCGCGACGTCGGAGATGCTGTACATCGATCCCGTGGCCTGCGTGGACTGCGGCGCGTGCGTGAGCGCCTGCCCGGTCGGCGCGATCGCGCCGGACACCAGGCTGGAGCCCAAGCAGCTGCCGTTCATCGAGATCAACGCGTCGTTCTATCCGGAACGGCCCGCCGACGAGAAGTTGCCGCCGACGTCGAAGCTGGCCCCGGTGCTGCCGGCCGCCGAGGTGCACACGCGCGCGCGGCCGCTGACGGTCGCGATCGTCGGGTCCGGGCCCGCCGCGATGTATGCCGCCGACGAACTGCTGGTGCAGCCCGGCGTGCGCGTCAACGTCTTCGAGAAGCTGCCGACGCCCTACGGCCTGGTGCGCGCCGGGGTGGCGCCCGACCATCAGAGCACCAAGCGGGTGACGCGGCTCTTCGACCGGGTCGCCGGTCATCGGCGCTTCAAGTTCTACCTCAACGTCGAGGTGGGCAAGCACCTGAGTCACGCGGACCTGCTGGCCCACCATCACGCCGTGCTGTATGCGGTCGGCGCCCCCGACGATCGTCGGCTGGACATCGACGGCATGGAGCTGTCTGGCACCGGCACCGCGACCGAATTGGTCGCGTGGATCAATGGTCATCCCGACTTCGCCCATCTCCCAGTCAATCTCAGCCACGAGCGGGTGGTGATCATCGGCAACGGCAACGTCGCCCTCGATGTCGCCCGCATCCTCACCGCGGACCCTGACGACCTGGCCCGCACCGACATCTCCGACCATGCGCTGGCGGCGTTGCGCGAGTCGGCGGTTCGTGAGGTGGTGATCGCCGCCAGGCGCGGGCCGGCGCACTCGGCGTTCACGCTGCCCGAGTTAATCGGGCTCACCGGCGCGTCCGACGTGGTGCTCGACGCCGCCGACCACGCGTTGGTCGCGCGTGACCTCGAGACCGTGTCCGACGCCCTGACGCGGAACAAGCTGGAGATCCTGAGCAAACTCGGCGACGCGTCCGCCCCGGCATCCGGGCCGCGCATCCGGTTCGCGTATCAGCTCACGCCCGAGCGGGTCGTCGGGGGCGAGCGTGCGGCCGGCGTGGAGTTCACGGTGACCGGTTCAGCGGAGCGGCGCTGCCTGGATGCCGGCCTGGTGCTGACGTCGATCGGTTACCGCGGCAAGCAGATTCGTGACCTGCCTTTCGACGAGACGGCGGCCGTGGTGCCGAACGACGGCGGTCGCGTCGTCGACCCCGGTTCTGGTGCGCCGGTGGCCGGCAGCTACGTCGCCGGCTGGATCAAGCGCGGGCCGACCGGGTTCATCGGCACCAACAAGTCCTGCTCGCTGCAAACCGTCCAGGCCCTGGTCGCCGACTACAACGCGGGCAAGCTGGCCGACCCCGTCAACAAACCGGCGGCGCTGGCCAAGCTGATGCGGGAGCGTCGGCCGGAAGCGCTGGATGCCGCGGGATGGCGTGCCATCGACGCCGCCGAGGTCGAGCGCGGCAGCGTCGCAGGCCGTCCGCGCCGGAAGTTCACCGATGTGGACGACATGCTGGCCGCGGCCGCGACCGGTCAGCCGACGCCGCCGCTGAGACGCCGGCTCACCGACCGGCTGCGCGAACTGTCGATTGGCTAGCTGGCGCCGGCCTGCGCGCTCATCGCGGCCTGGATCTCCTCCATGCTGAGCTCGCGCACCGGCTGTCCCAACGACCACTGGTGGCCGAACGGATCGGCGACGATGCCGTAGCGGTCTCCCCAGAATTGGTCCGCCAGCGGCATCACCACGGTGGCGCCCGCGTCCACCGCCCGCTGGAACTTCGCGTCGACGTCGGGCACCGTCAGGTGGATGGTGACCGGCGAGCCGCCCAAGGCCGTCGGCGTCATCGACTTGCCGCCGCACATCTCCGGGAAGTCGTCGTTGAGCATCACCGTAAAGCCGTTGATCTGCACCGCGGCGTGGACCAGCTTGCCGTCGGGACCCGGCACGCGGCCCAGCTCGACGGCGCCAAAAGCCTTGACGTAGAAGTCGATAGCCGCCGCGGCGTTAGCGACGACGAGGTGTGGGGACAATGCGGGTTCGACGTTGGTCGCCATCGAGGTCTCCTTGTTGTCGGTCGGTACCCCGGACCACCCTTTGGCCCGGGCTCACGGATATAGACCGCGGCCGCGACGAGAAGTCATCGCGACAGGTGCCATTCAACCGCGGGGGTCCGACAAGTTCGGTCGAGCGACGTCGAGGCTGCGCTCACGGCGTCGACCCTGCGGCGAGGGCGCGATTCTTCAACGCATGCGACCCTGACCGCAGTCTCGAATAAGCCGACCGCGGCACGCTCTGTGGAACGTATTACGCCGACGTGAGTACCCGCGCCCAGCCCTCGACGGCCTCAGGGCTGCGCGGGCCGGGCCCGACGTAGACGGCCGACGGACGGACCAGCTTGCCCAGGCGTTTTTGCTCCATGATGTGGGCGCACCAGCCCGCGGTGCGGCCGCAGGTGAACATCGCGGGCATCATGTTTGCCGGCACACGGGCAAAGTCGAGGATGACCGCGGCCCAGAACTCGACGTTGGTCTCGATCGGATGGTCGGGACGGCGTTCACGCAGCTCGGCCAGCGCGGCCTGTTCCAGCGCAACGGCCACCTCGTGGCGCGGCGCGCCCAGTCGCTCGGCGGCGGCCCGCAGCACCCGCGCCCGCGGGTCCTCCGCGCGGTAGACGCGGTGGCCGAAGCCCATCAGCTTGTCGCCGCGATCCAGGATGCCCTTGACCAGGCCGCGGGCGTCGCCGGTGCGCTCCACCTCCTCGAGCATCGGCAGCACGCGGGCGGGCGCCCCGCCGTGCAGCGGGCCGCTCATTGCCCCGATGGCTCCGGACAGCGAGGCGGCAACGTCGGCGCCGGTCGAGGCGATCACGCGCGCGGTAAACGTCGACGCGTTCATGCCGTGCTCGGCCGCCGACACCCAGTACGCGTCGATGGCCTCCACATGCTTGGGATCCGGTTCGCCCTGCCAACGGGTCATGAAACGCGCTGTGACGGTTGAGCATTCGTCGATGACGCGCTGTGGGACGGCGGGCTGGTAGATGCCGCGAGCGGACTGCGCGACGTAGGACAGCGCCATCACCGAGGCCCGGGCCAGCTGTTCGCGGGCGGTGGCGTCGTCGATGTCGAGCAGCGGCTTGTACCCCCAGATGGGCGCCAGCATCGCCAGGCCGGCCTGCACATCGACCCGCACATCGCCGGTGTGGATTGGCAGCGGGAATGGCTCGGCCGGCGGCAGCCCGCTGCCGAATCTGCCGTCGACCAGCAATGACCACACGTCGCCGAAGGTGACCTGCTGGGCGACCAGGTCCTCGATGTCGACGCCGCGGTAGCGCAGCGCTCCGCCGTCTTTGTCCGGCTCGGCGATCTCGGTGGTGAAGGCCACCACGCCTTGCAGGCCAGGGACGAAATCTTCGGGGACCACAGTCATGCGGAAAATTCTTGCACCCGGGTTCCGGCCCGATGCTACCGGCCGGTAGCAACCGTCGCGGCCGGGCGCGTAGCGTTGGCGCAATGGCAGGACCAGACGATCAGCACCTGGCCGGGATGCGGGTGGAGTACGGGTCCGACGAGAAAGACGGCAGCCCCGACCTGGACGCGAACTGGCTTGACGACGGCTGGCTTGCGTTGTTCCGCAAATGGATTGACGATGCCGAACGCGCCGGAGTCGCCGAGCCCAACGCCATGGTGCTGGCCACCGTCGCCGACGGACGACCGGTGAGCCGAACGGTGCTGTGCAAGAGCGCCGACGAGACCGGCATCAGCTTCTTCACCAACTACGACTCGGACAAGGGACTGGACCTGGCGCGGACGCCGTACGCCTCGGCGACCTTCCCGTGGTACCTGCTGGGTCGTCAGGTGCACATCCGTGGGCCGGTGGTCAAGGTCGACCCGCAGGTCACCGAGGACTACTGGTCCAAGCGCCCGCGCGGGTCGCAGCTGGGGGCGTGGGCGTCGCACCAGTCGCGGCCGATCGCGTCACGGGCGGCGCTGCTCGGGCAACTGGCCGAGGCGACCGCGCGCTTCGCGGATTCTGAGCAAGTGCCGGTGCCGCCGAATTGGGGTGGCTACCTGATCGCTCCCGAGGTGGTGGAGTTCTGGCAGGGCCGGGAAAACCGCGTGCACAACCGGATTCGGGTGATCGGCGGGCGGGTCGATCGGCTACAGCCCTGAGTTACGCTCGCGAGCGGTTACTTGTCAGGGCAGAGCTGGAGCAGCGCCACGTGGCCTAACTGGGGTGCGGCCGGGGAGTATCCGGCGCGAAGCCATGCGATGGCGTTGGTCAACATTTTCGAGACGTTCATCCTGGATCCTCCTTTGCGCGGTGGTGTCTGTACTTGCGAACCGATCTTGAGACGGGTTCCCAGACCGGGCGCTTTCGACGCTATAGATCCGGTGTGATCTTGGCCCGCCTGTGCGCACAAGCCGCTTAACAGGCGTTTCGCACCTTTTGCGCATTGTGCTCGGCGCGCCCGACGGGGACGCGGACCACGAAATCTAGAGATCCTCGAGCAGTTGCCGCTTCTCGGCGTCGTACTCCTCGTCGCTGAGCGCTCCCGAATCATGAAGTGACGCCAACCGGGTCAGCCGTTCGAGCGGCGTCTTCGGTTCGCGCTGGACGGTTGGCTGCTTGGGTCGGCCGACGAACGCTGATATCAGCAGGCCCAGCACGCTGACGCCCGAAAGTCCCGCGAACAGCCACGACAGCAACCCGTACCGGCTGCCGTGGCCGAAAGACAGACGAGGACTGACGAAGGCGCTGGTCTTGCCGTTGGTCGTGATGGTGTAGTCGCCGGCTTTTGGGATGTGCGCGACGCCGTACTGGATGTGCGCGTCCTCGTTGTTGGCGGTCGTGTCCCTGACGTCGCGGGTGAACTTCGGCTCCGGAACCCCGCTGGGTGGGCCGATTGCCAACTGGAGGTCCGGGGGAAGCGGAAGCTCGCCGCCATCCAGAGTGCCGACCGTCTGCGTGTGGAAGCTGACCTTCACGTCGCCCTCGGGTAGGTGCAGAGTTCGGGTGCCCGGAATCGGCAGTTCCCCGTACGCGTCGAAGGCGTCGAGCACGGAGGCGTCCAACCACACCATGACCATCCAGCCGGCGAACGACGCGATCAGCAACGCTAGCCACGCCTTGGTGAGCCGCTTGCGCGCCCGACTGGTCACGCGATCGATTATCCGGCGGTGTCAGCCGGTCAGGAAGAGGTTGTTCGCGGGCGAACGGCCGGAATCGCTCGGCCGGCACGGGACAGACACCAGCAGTTTCTACCCCGGGCAGACACGGCCCCGCCACAACGACTACCTTCACCTATACGCACCTAGTGCACACCTGTACGCCCACAGGGCGGACAGCAATACCAGCCTGAGCGCAAAGGGGTTCTCGTGGGCGACACCGACGACACCGCAACTCTGAAGTACCCGGGGGGCGAGATCGACCTGAAGGTCGTTCACGCGACCGAAGGTGCCGACGGCATTGCGCTGGGGCCGCTGCTGTCGAAGACCGGGCACACCACCTTCGACAACGGCTTCGTCAACACCGCCGCCTGCAAGAGCTCCATCACCTACATCGACGGTGACGCCGGCATCCTGCGCTATCGCGGCTACCCGATCGACCAGCTGGCGGAGAAGTCGACCTTCATCGAGGTCTCCTACCTGCTGATCTACGGTGAGCTGCCCACCACCGACCAGCTGGCCGAATTCACCCAGAAGATCCAGCTGCACACGATGCTGCACGAGGACCTCAAGCGGTTCTTCGACGGCTTCCCCCGCAACGCGCACCCCATGCCGGTGCTGTCCAGCACGGTCAACGCGCTGTCGGCGTACAACCCGGATTCGCTGGACCCGACGGACAACACCCAGGTCGAGCTGTCCACGATCCGGCTGCTGGCCAAGCTGCCGACGATCGCCGCCTACGCCTACAAGAAGTCGGTCGGCCAGCCGTTCCTGTACCCGGACAACTCGCTGACCCTGGTGGAGAACTTCCTGCGGATGACGTTCGGGCTGCCGGCGGAGCCGTACCAGGCCGACCCCGAGGTGGTGCGGGCCCTGGACATGCTGCTGATCCTGCACGCCGACCACGAGCAGAACTGTTCGACGTCGACGGTACGGCTGGTGGGGTCCTCCCAGGCCAACCTGTTCACGTCGATCTCCGGCGGCATCAACGCGCTGTGGGGTCCGCTGCACGGCGGCGCCAACCAGGCGGTGCTCGAGATGCTCGAGCAGATCCGGGAGAGCGGCGACGACGTCGGCGAGTTCGTCCGCAAGGTGAAGAACCGCGAGGCCGGCGTCAAGCTGATGGGCTTCGGCCACCGCGTCTACAAGAATTACGACCCGCGCGCCCGGATCGTCAAGGAGCAGGCCGACAAGATCCTGGCCAAGCTCGGCGGGGACCCGCTGCTGGACATCGCCAAGCAGCTCGAAGAGGCGGCGCTGACCGACGACTACTTCGTCGAGCGCAAGCTGTACCCGAACGTCGACTTCTACACCGGCCTGATCTACCGCGCCCTGGGCTTCCCGGTCCGGATGTTCACCGTGCTGTTCGCGTTGGGCCGGCTGCCCGGCTGGATCGCGCACTGGCGCGAGATGCACGACGAGGGCGACAGCAAGATCGGCCGCCCCCGCCAGATCTACACCGGCTACACCGAGCGCGACTACGC
>NZ_JCALCE010000063.1:0-13250 GCF_059812195.1 Mycobacterium sp. NGS68
AGCCCGTCACCGGCGGTGCCGGCGCTGAACCTGCAAAACCTGCTGCAGAGCTACCAAAGCGCGATTAACCCACCCGCCCAGGGTGATCCGACCGCGGCGCTCAGCGCCCTGCTCACCCAGCTGGTACCGGCGTTGGCCGCTCGGCGCAAGGAACAGCAAGCCCTGACGGTCGCGACCAACGCGGCCGGGGTGGATAGCTCCTTTGGACCCGTTCTGCTCCTGGACGATTCCCTGCTCCCCGCCGCAGCCAGTCCGAACAACCCGGCGATCAGCGACTTCACCGCGATCAGCAGCAGCGGGCTCACCGCCCAGTTTTGGCTCAGCGACAACCGCACCAACCAATCCGCCGACATCACGGCGCTGGCGCCGTCACTCACCTACACCGACACCCCCGGACCGTCCGGCAGCCCGCAGAACCCCTTGCCCGCTCCGAACGCGGGGGCGGCCGCGATCGCTGCCAGCTGGAGCGGCTACCTCAATGCCGGCCAGACCGGCAGTTACGGACTGACCGTCCACACCGATGGCACGGTCAGCGTCAGCGTCGACGGTGCCGACGTCGGCATGAAGGCGGACTCCAATTCGCCTGGCCTGTATACGAACCAGAACCCGATCACGCTCACCGCCGGAAACCCGGTGGCCGTCGCCATCACGGCCGACGGGCTCCGCACCACCTTCGAAGTCACCTGGCAGACCGCCGGGACCGGCTGGCAGCCCATCCCAGCGGCCGCCCTCTTTGCCGCCGATTTGATCGACAACCTCAGTGCTACCAACCTGCGGTTGCTCAAAATCAGCGCATTAGCAACGAATTTGAGCCTCACCGCAGCGGAGATCGCGTATTTGGCACAGCGGCCCGACCTGACCGTCAACGGCCAATCATGGACTGCCGCCCTGCCGATCGGAGACATGCCCGCACCGGTCGCCGCCCCGCTGCGGCCGAGTCAATGGACCACGGTGCTCGACGGGCTACTCATTTACGCCGCAGCCAAATCGAGGTATTCGCCCGGCAGCACGAATCTGCTCGACGCGCTGGTCGACCTGGGTGCGGGCGCCGCGACAGGCGTGGCGGAATTCGCGAACGTGACCCGCTGGGACCCCGACTCCATCGTGGCCGTGGCCTACCAACTGCAGATCGTCGGCGCGCAGAACTCGTCGCTGATGCCGTCGTCTCAACCCACCACAGTGACGCTGTCCAACGGAGTCACCGTGACCGCTGCCAACCCGCAGACGGCGGCTGCGCTCGCCGCAGCATCCGCAACCGGCACCGCGGCCACGGTTTTCGACGCCTACCGCGAACAGGGCATCACCATTCCCGTGCCAGGCACCGCGGTACCCAATCCGGTCGACCCCGGACTGCTGCAACCGGGCGATATCGGGACGTTCGCCAAGACCGGCACCTCTGACCCAGCCCAGATCTTGGCTCTGGGCAACGGAAACGCGATCGTCGACGGAAAAGTCCAGTCGGTCACCACCGCCACCGCGGCACCGGGCTTCCTGGGCTGGCAGCATCCCCCGTCACCGCCGTGGCTCCCGCTGCTGGCCCGGCTCAGCGCGGCATTCGACATCATCAACGGCTGCCGGTTGTCCCCGGCAAGCCTGATCGCCGCAACGAATTGGGATGTTACACAAGTCGAATCGGATGTTCGCTCACGCTTCGGTCAAGCTGAGTGGCTCGACATCGCTACCGGCGTCAACAACGAGATCCGCGTCGCACAACGGGACGCCTTAGTCACCGCCATCCTGATCCTCGACGGCACCCAGATCCTGACCACCCTGGGCATCCAGACGACAACCAACCGCGTCCCCACGGCCGACGACCTGTACAGCTTCTTCCTCATGGACGTCGAGATGTCGACATGCATGCAGACCTCGCGCGTGCGGATGGCGCTGTCGTCGGTGCAGCAGTTCATCGAACGCTGTCTGCATAACATGGAACCGGCGGTTGACCCGGTGGGCATCGACCCCGACGGGGAATGGCCGATGCGCAAGACGTACCGGGTGTGGCAGGCCGCGATGGAAGTGTTCCTCACCCCGCACCAATACATGGTCGAGTCGTTACGCGACGATCAGTCTGAAATATTCACCGTCGCGGCCAAACAACTCCAGCAGGGCGATATCGACGCGGATGCGGCCGTCGGCATCTATCAGCAGTACCTGACCGATCTGTCGAAAATTGCCCAGCTCGATCCCTGCGGTCTGTATTACGAAGAATCCGACTCCACCGGTCATGACGCGGCACACATCATCGCACGCGATCTCGCGGGTCACTACTATTACCGGTATAAGCGGAATGGATTCTGGTCACCGTGGGCCGACACCAAACTCCCCATCGATGGAAAACCGCTGCAGGTCTTTAATTGGAACGGTCGCCTATTCGTCTTCTGGCTGAAAATCCAGCCGACACCCCCCGCCAACCCCGGTGCCGCGGCGGCGGGGCTGACCAGCGCGGTTCAGTCCGGCGGCGATGATCTCGCCAAGGGGGTCTCGAACATGATCTCCAGCGTCGCCAACACCTCTACAACCAAATGCAGTGCAATACTGTGTTATTCGGAATACCGCCACGAGGCCTGGCAGGCGACACAACAATCCGGGCCGCTCTCCCTCGATGATTACGTCGACCGCCCCGGCCTCGATCTACGGATCTGGACGTCCACCGACCAGAAAGACCGGAGCATCTATATCCAGATCGCCTATTCCGACGATCTGACCATTCCGTTCTTCAAGACGCTAGACAATCTGAACGGGTATTTGTTTGCGCTCAACAATCCGAGCAGCACTCCGCTGTTGGTACACCAAGTCGACGAAAACCAGGACTATCCAGGAAGCCGCATCGAAGCCCTGAGCCAGACGTACGCACTGCGCTGGACGCCGCACTCCGACGACCCAACCTCCCTCCAGTTCCAATTCGTATACACCTTGTGGGGCAGTTGGCTCACGCATGATTCCGGCCAGATCATAAAAGGTCAATTTCCACTCACCTTATGCGAGGCGCAATACGGCGAGCCAGATCAGAGGTTCATGCCGTTTCTGCTCGCGGATGCGAATAACACCTTCTGGGTCGACGTGGCGCAACCGACTCCCATTTTCGGGCGCTTCAGCGGCTTTGGCTCGGTGACGGGCCGATCGATCGGGTCAGGCACCTTCACGCCCCTTGTCGTCCGATCAGCCGCGCCCCTGGTCGAACCGCCCGAGCTGACTCGTCAACTCAACGACCCATCGCGCGCAGCGGCCGCGCTGACCGCCGCGCCAACATTGCGCGCGCTGCTGGGAACCGCCTCCACCGTCCAATTCAACGGAGCCGTTATCGGCGCCACCGGTGACAGCACCACCAATCTCCCGCCCAAGTAACACACCGCTAAGGAGGAGGCACCGCATGGCCGGACCCCAAGGCGTCAACCGCTTCCACGAATCAGCCGACCTCGCCCTTGTTGCGCAGAACTCGGGGCTTCTGATGCCATTCTCGGAACCCGCCGCCGCACAAATGGAATTCGTCATCGAAAACCACTTCAGCCCGTTTGTTCAGGCCTTGATCACCCAAATCAACACTGCGACGGGCGATCCGATCGGAACGATGCTCGATCCCGGTTCCTTGACCAACCTGATCAACGATTCCACCGTGGTGCAACCCAGCGATCAGTTTCAGCACACGAACGCAGAGTATCCTGCCGAATTCGAGCCCTACGGCATCGACCTTGACCCGCACCTACCCTATGCGAACTACCACTGGGAACTCGGATACCACCTGATACACACGATCGCCGACGTCCACCACCGCAACGGCCGCTACGACGAGGAAGAAAGCTTCCTGCGCTACATCCTCGACCCCGCCTCGACCGACATGCTCGACGACCCCGCTCTGCCCCCACAGGCCAAATACTGGAAATTCTTGTACTTCCGACAAAACGCCCAGAATACGGCGACGATCCTGGAGACCCTCAGCGATCCCAACGTCGACAAGTCGCAAGTCGTCGACAGTTACAACATCGCGATGATCACACCGTTCGAGCCGTTCGCGGTGGCGCGTGCGCGCCCCGTCTGCTTCATGTATTTCACGATGATGAAACTGCTGGAATGCTACCTGGCCAAGACCGACAGCCTGTTGGCCAATATGACCATCGAGACGGTCAACGAGGCGACCCAATGGGTCATCAAGGCCGCCAACCTATTAGGCCCCCGTCCCCAGCAGATCCCCAAGATAGGCACGGTGGCTGCGCGCTCCTATGACCAGATCGGGCCGAAGTCAAGCCGGCAGGATCTGTTGGGCGATGCGCTGGTGGACCTCGAAGCCCAATTCCCGTTCAACCTCAACACCAGCACTACACCGGCCGCACCCGGGACGGGGCCACTGTTCGGGCTGGGCCAAACACTGTACTTCTGCATACCCGAAGACCAATCGCTGCTGAGCTATTGGGATACCGTCGACGACCGGTTGCACAAGATCCGTAACTGTGAAAACCTCTCCGGGCAAGTGCAATTGATGCCGTTGTTCGATCCGCCCATCGACCCGGGCCTGCTGGTTGCGGCCACCGCGGCCGGTCTGGACATCGCGTCCGTGGTAGCCGGTCTCAACCAACCCGTGGCCGCGGTACGCACGCCGATCATGATCCGCCGGGCGTTGGACATGTCCGCAGAACTGCAGCGGGTGTCCAACGAACTGCTGGCGGCGCTGGAGAAAAAAGACGCCCAGCATTTGGCTGCGCTAAGGCAAGGCAATGACACGACGCTGCAGCAGATGATCATCGACACCCGAACCCTGCAGCATCAGCAGGCCATCGCGGCCACCAACGCCCTGCAGGCGCAACAGCAATCGGCCTTAGAACGCTACAACTACCACATGCACCTGTTCGGTCTCGACGCTGCTGCGCTCCCCACGATCGACGCCAACACCACCATCACGCAGGCCAACTTCGCCAGCGCCTACGACACGCTGGTCAATCAGTTCGGCAGCGCGCTGACGTCGCCCGGCACCCAGGCCTATTCGACAGTGCTCAACCTGCAGACCGCTGCTCCCGCAACCCAAGCCGGCGCCACCAACCCGGGTCCGCTCTACCTCAGCAGCTTCGAGAACCAAGAACTCAACCAAAACATGCCGGACGTCAAACGCTACGAACAAGATTCCGCGAATCGACAATCCGACGCCGCACAGTTTCAAATGATCCCCGGCGCCAGCGCCGGCATCAGCGCCCAACCGTGGGGCTTGGGAATCTCAATCCCGAACCCCATTCCCGACTTCATCCGAGCTCAGGCGGAGCATTCGGCGTCCAATGCGGCGGGCTCACGCGCCGATGCCGCCAGCGCGGGGAAAACGGCAGGCTACCAACGCCGTACCGATGACTGGACCTTCCAGCTCAACAGCGCCGCGCGTGATATGCAGGCCATCGGCAAGCAGCTGCTCACCTCGATCATCGCCCAGCAGTCCGCGGCCCAAGAGCTGGCGAACGCCACCCAACAGCAGCAGGACAGCCAAACGGTGCTCGACTACATGACGACCGTCAAAATGTTCACCCGCGAAGACCTCTACGACTGGATGCAAGGAGAGCTGTTCACCCAACTACAGAAGTATTACCAGTTCGCGACCGACTTGGCGCACAAGGCCGAATTGACGATGAAGCACGAACTGATGCGCCCCGAGGTCGACGCCGCGACCTACATCCAACCCAACTATTTTAACAATGCCTGGAAAGGACTGACCGCCGCCGACGCTCTCACCTACGACATCAAGCGGCTGGAAGCCGACTACGACACCTACAACCTACGTGAACTCGAACTGACCGAGCATGTTTCGGTGCGCCAACTCGACCCGGTGGCACTGCTGAACCTGATCATCACCGGCAGCTGCACCGTCAGTATTCCCGAATGGCGCTACGACCTGGACCGTCCCGGGCTGTACATGCGGCGCATCAAAACCGTTGCCGTCTCCGTGTTTTGCAACTCCGGCCCCTACACCAACGTCAACTGCACCGCCACGCTGCAGAACAGCAGCGTACGCACCACACCCGGGCCGCAGGCCGGGCCTTACGAGCGGTCGACCACCGGAGACGACGCACGTTTCACCGACTACTACGGCTCCCTGGATTCGATCGTTACCAGCAGCGGCGTCAACGACAGTGGCATGTTCGAGACCAATCTGCGCGACGACCGGTTCCTCCCCTTCGAAGGCGCCGGTGCCATCAGTACGTGGACCCTGGAGCTCCCGCCGCTGCGGACCTTCGACTACAGCACCATCACCGACGTCATTTTGCACATCCGCCACACCGCCCGCGACGGCGGTGTCACGCAGGCCAATCAGGCGACCACCGCCGTGCAGAACCAATTCCATCCTTCGCAGAACAACCCTTCCGGACCCGCCTCGTCCGGACAGGCTCAGCTGTTCTGTCTACGCCAGGACTTCTCCAACGAGTGGTCCACTTTTGTCAGCAGCACCGATACCACCGCCCCGTTCACGGCCGCCATCGCCAAGCAGCGCTTCGGGTACCTGGTGCAGAACTCCAAGCAATTCACGATCGATTCGCTCACGTTGTTCACCCCGGAGCAGGCGGCCAATTCGCCAAGTATTCAGGCGATTTCGGTGCCGGCGACCAGCCTCACCGGCGACCTGAACGCCGGTGAGGCGACACTGACGCTCAGCATCGACCCCTCATTGCGGTCATTGAGTTCCATGGTGTATCTCGTTGTGGCATACCACTTCACACCGAACTGAGCCTCGAGCTACAGCGGCGTGACGTAGGCCGAGCTGATCCCGCCGTCGACCAGGAACGTCGAGGCGGTGATGAACGAGGCGTCGTCGCTGGCCAAAAAGGCGACGGCGGCGGCGATTTCGTCGGGCTCGGCGAAGCGGCCCACCGGCACGTGCACGAGCCGGCGGGCGGCGCGTTCGGGGTCCTTGGCGAACAGCTCCTGCAGCAGTGGGGTGTTGACGGGTCCCGGACACAGCGCGTTGACCCGGATACCCTGTCGGGCGTACTGCACGCCGAGCTCCCGCGACATGGCCAGCACCCCGCCCTTGGAGGCGGTGTAGGAGATCTGCGACGTCGCCGACCCGAGCACCGCGACGAACGACGCCGTGTTGATGATCGAACCCCGCCCGGCCGGCACCATGTGCCGCAGCGCCGCCCGGCAGCACAGGTACACCGACGTCAGGTTGACCTCCTGCACCCGCTGCCACGCCTCGAGGCCGGTGTGCTCGATCAGGTCGTCCTCGGGCGG
This sequence comes from Mycobacterium sp. NGS68, assembly GCF_059812195.1. NCBI lineage: Bacteria > Bacillati > Actinomycetota > Actinomycetes > Mycobacteriales > Mycobacteriaceae > Mycobacterium > Mycobacterium sp. NGS68. The sequence goes on from NZ_JCALCE010000063.1 coordinate 7,204, forward strand.
CGAGATGCCGGCGTTGTTGAACGCGATGTCGACGGATCCGTAGCGCTGCGCCGCGGTGTCGAACAGCGCGTTGACCTCGTACTCGTCGGTGACATCCACTGACACGAACAGGCCCGCGAGCTCGTCGGCGGCCGCCGCGCCGGCGTAGTCGTCGATATCGCCGATAACGATCGTTGCGCCCTCGGCGGCCATCCGGCGGCCGGCGGCCAGGCCGATGCCGCTGCCGCCGCCGGTGATGACCGCCACCCGGCCGTCCAGGCGCCGCGTCAGATCCATCAAGCCTCCTTCACGGCGATGAACACGTTCTTGGTCTCGGTGAACTGTAGCGGCGCGTCCGGGCCGAGCTCGCGGCCCAGCCCCGACTGCTTGAAGCCGCCGAAGGGGGTGTTGTAGCGCACCGACGAATGCGAATTCACGGACAGATTCCCCGCTTCCACCGCCCGCGACACCCGCAGCGCGCGGGACAGGTCGTCGGTCCAGATCGAACCGGACAGCCCGTAGTCGGTGGCGTTGGCCAGCGCGATCGCGTCCGCCTCGTCGTCGAACGGCAGCACGCAGACCACCGGGCCGAAGATCTCCTCGGTGACGGCCCGGTCGGTGCGCTGCGGGGTCAGAACCGTTGGCGGAAACCAGAACCCGGGCCCCGACGGCGCCGTGCCGCGAAACGCGACGGGGGCGCCGTCGGGCACGTAGGAGGCCACCTTGTCGCGGTGCGCGGCGGAGACCAGCGGACCCATCTGTGTTTCGCGCGTACCGGGGTCGCCCACCACCACGCGTTGCACCGCCGGCTCGAGTAGCTCCATGAACCGGTCGTAGACGCTGCGCTGTACCAGGATTCGGCTGCGGGCGCAGCAGTCCTGCCCGGCGTTGTCGAACACCCCGGCGGGCGCGGTCGCCGCCGCGAGCGCCACGTCGCAGTCCTCGAACACGATGTTGGCGCTCTTGCCGCCCAGTTCCAGCGTCACCCGTTTGACCGCGGCCGCGGCCCCCGCCATCACCTTCTTGCCCACCTCGGTGGACCCGGTGAACACGATCTTGCGCACGTCTGGGTGGGTGACGAAGCGCTCCCCCACCACCGCGCCGCGTCCCGGCAGCACCTGCAGCAGGTCCTTGTCCAGCCCGGCCTGCACCGCCAGCTCCCCGAGCCGCACGGTGGACAGCGGCGTCCACTCGGCGGGCTTGACCAGCACCGCGTTGCCGGCGGCCAGCGCCGGCGCGATGCCCCAGGACGCAATGGGCATCGGAAAGTTCCACGGCGTGATCAGCCCGACCACGCCCAGCGGCTCGTTGAACGTGACGTCCAACCCGCCCGCGACGGGAATCTGCTTGCCGGACAGGCGTTCCGGGGCGGCGGCGTAGTACGCCAGCACGTCGCGGACGTGACCCGCCTCCCACTCCGCCGACGCGATCGGATGCCCGGAATTGGCCACCTCCAGCGCGGCCAGTTCGTCGACGTGGTCACCGACGGCGGCCGCGAACGCCCGCAGCCCCGCGGCCCGCTCCGCCGGCGCCAGCCGCGACCAGCGTCGCTGGGCGGCCCGAGCCCGCCGCACCGCGTCGTCGACGGCGGCGACGTCGGTGTGCTCGACCGCGCGCAGCGTCTCTTCGGTCGCCGGGTTGACCAGTTGCGTGGCCGTCATCGCGCGCCCGCGTAGGACCGCGCGGCGTCGACGATCGCGGCGAACAGCCGAAGGTCCTCCAGCGACTCCTCCGGGTGCCACTGCACGGCGAGGACGAAGTTCTCGCCCGGCAGCTCCAGCGCCTCGACCACGCCGTCGGCGTCCCAGGCGCTGACCACCAGGCCCGCGCCGATGTCGGCGACCGCTTGGTGGTGATAGCAGCGGACATCGGCGGATTCCCCGATCAGCGCGGCCAGGCGGGTGCCCGCCACCGTACGCACCGGCAACGACGTGAACACCGCATTGCCGGCCCGATGGCCTTGGTGGCCAAGGACTTCGGGCAGGTGCTGATGCAGCGTCCCGCCGAGCGCGACGTTGAGCACCTGCGCGCCGCGGCAGATGCCGAGTACCGGCAGATTCCGTTGCAGCGCGCCCCGCAGTAGCGCGAATTCCCACGCGTCGCGGACCGCGCCCGGCCGGTCGGTTTCCGGGTGCGGTTGCTGACCGTAGGCGGCGGGGTCGACGTCCTTGCCGCCGGTAATCAGCAGGCCGTCCAGGCTGTCGAGCACCCGCTCAGCGGCCTCGACATCCACCGGCTGCGGCGGCAGCAGCACGGCGATGCCGCCGGCCATGGTTACGCCCTGAAAGTATTGGGCGGGCAGGAAACTCGCCGTGACATCCCACACGCCGGTCTGCGCCCGGTCGAGGTAGGTCGTCAGACCGATCACCGGGGGCCGCCCGTGGCCTCTACCGGCGTTCGCGGGCGCGGCGGTGCCGGGCGCAGCGGGACGCCGCCGATCGGGCTCATAGCCGTTCAAAGCCACGCGTCCTCTCCCAGTCGGTGACCGCGGCGTTGAATGCCGTCAGCTCCACCCTCGCGTTGTTCAGGTAGTGCGCGACAACGTCGTCGCCGAATGCGGCGCGGGCCGCGGCGGAAGCCTCGAACGCCGCCGCCGCCTCGGCCAGTGTCGCGGGCAATCGCGGCACGTCCGGGGCCGCGTAGGCGTTGCCGGCGTACGGCTCGGCAAGCTCGAGGTCCTGCTCGACACCGTACAACCCGCCGGCGATCAGCGCCGCCACTGCCAGGTACTGGTTGACATCGCCACCGGGAACCCGGCATTCGACCCGGATGCTCTGCCCGTGACCGACCACCCGCAGCGCGCAGGTGCGGTTGTCCAAACCCCAGGCCACCGCGGTCGGCGCGAAGCTGCCGTCGGCAAAGCGCTTGTAGGAGTTGATGTTCGGCGCGTAGAACAGGGTGAATTCACGCAGAGTGGCCAGCAGCCCGGCGAGGAAGCTGCGGAACAACGACGACATGCCGTGCTGCCCGGCGCTGTCGGCGAAGCGCGCGCCACCCCTCCTGCCGCCCTGGGCGCGCAGCGAAAGGTGGATGTGACAGCTGTTGCCCTCGCGCTCATCGTATTTCGCCATGAAGGTCAGGCTTTTGCCGTGCTGATCGGCGATCTCCTTGGCGCCGTTCTTGTAGATGGCGTGGTTGTCGCAGGTCACCAGCGCGTCGTCGTAGCGGAAGCCGATCTCCTGCTGGCCCCGGTTGCACTCACCCTTGACGGCCTCGAACCGCAGGCCCGCGCCCTGCATGCCCAGCCGGATGTCGCGCAGCAGTGGCTCCATCCGCGACGACGCCAGGATCGCGTAGTCGATGTTGTAGTCGCTGGCCGGGGTCAGGCCGCGGTAGCCGCCGGCCCACGCCTCGCGGTAGGACTGGTCGAACACGATGAACTCCAGCTCGGTGGCGACGTCGGCGGCCAGCCCGCGCTCGCCGAGCCGATCCAGCTGGCGGCGCAGGACAGCCCGCGGTGACGCGGTGACGGCGCTGCCGTCGGCCCAGCCCAGATCGGCGATCACCAGCGCCGTGCCGGGCAACCACGGCACGAGCCGGAACGTGGTGAGGTCCGGCGTCATCACCATGTCGCCGTAGCCGGTGTCCCAGCTCGACATCGCGTATCCGGCGACGGTGTTCATGTCGACGTCGACGGCCAGCAGGTAACTGCAGCATTCGGCGCCGTGCTCGGCCATCTCGTCGATGAAGAGCCGGGCGGACACCCGTTTCCCGACGAGCCGACCCTGCATGTCGGTGAACGCCACGATGACGGTGTCGACGTCCCCGGCCCCGACCAGCCCTTCCAGGTCGGCCCACGACAACAACGCAGAACCCGCACCGGTCACGAGCGCTTCCTCCCGAAGTAGAGCTACCAGGTGCTGGTGCGCATGACGATCTCGGCGGCCAGCTGAGCGGTCGACTCCTGGGCGTTTCGCCGGCCGAGCAGGTCCACCATGCGGTAGTCGGCGTAGACGAAGCGCTGGCTTTCGCGCGCCGCCGCCCGCGCCGCCGCCGAGCTGACGAGCACGGTGGTGCTGATTTCCACCGGCGGGCAGTGTGCGTCGGCGACCACGCCGTTCTGGTCGGCGACGCGCGGATGCCCGCGGTCGATGGCCACCAAGCCGACGAACCGGCCCAGCCTGGTCGCCGCCAGCTCCCACGCCAGCTCGGCGCCTGTGCGGTCGCCGACCACCACCGCCCAGCCGATCCGTAGCGAGTCCAGGATGCCGACCACCGACTTGGCCGTCAGCCTCGGGTCGGGGCCGATGACGACGGTGCGCAGCGAAGCCGTGTGCAGCCGTTCGCACACCGCGTCATAGGCGGCCGGCGCGCGCTGCTCGGCGCCCAGAATGACGACGACGACACCCTTGTCGGGACCGGCTACGGCCACCTGAACGGGAAACCCGTCGAGCGTGGTCATCATCGAGGGCACTTCCGCACGTTACAGCGATTGGGCAGCCAGCGCGACGTTTATGCGTTTACAGCCCGCTCAGCAGCTCGATGATGGCGTGGGGCAGACCGAGTAGCCGCGGCACGTACCCGATGTCCAGGATGCCGGCGTTGAGGATGCCGAAGTTCGCGAAGCCCGACAGCGCCGCGCCCGCATTGAACAGGCCGGAGGTGTTGATGCCGAGGTTGAACGGGCCCGAGGTCAGCGCGCCGAAGTTGAGCAGGCCCGAGTTGCCGAAGCCCACCAGCAGCAGGCCGGAGTTCCCGGCGCCCGGGTTGATGATGCCCGAGTTGCCGGCGCCCGGGTTGAAGAAGCCCGAGTTGCCGATGCCGGTGGTCAGGAAGCCGGACGACCCGGCGAACAGGTTCAGGGTGCCCGAGTTCCCGGCGGCCACGTTGAGGTTGCCCGAGCTGCCGAACCCGAAGTTGGAGGAGCCGGAGTTGCCCGCGCCCGGGTTGGAATCGCCGGAGCTGCCGGCGCCCAGGTTGTTGCTGCCGGCGTTGCCGAAGCCGATGTTGTTGCTGCCCGAGCTGCCGGCGCCCGGGTTGTTGGTGCCGGAGCTGCCGAAGCCGATGTTGCCCGAGCCCGCGTTCCCGCCGCCGGGGTTGTTGGTGCCCGAGCTGCCCGCGGTACCGGAGTTGTTGTTGCCCGAACTTCCCAGGGCCGCAGCGTTTCCGGATCCCGAGCCGCCGCCGTTGGCGGTGTTGTTCTTGCCGGAGCTGCCCAGCGTCGCGGTGTTGCCCGAGCCCGAGCTGCCGGCGCCGGCCATGTTGTTCTCGCCGGAGTTGCCGCCGCTGGCCGCGTTGCCGGACCCCGAGCTGCCGGCGCTGCCGTAGTTGGCGTGGCCCGAGTCGCCGCCGGTCACCGAGTTGTTGGTGCCGGAGCTGCCGAACGACAGGCCGGTGTTGTTGGAGCCGGAGTTCCCGCCGGCCACCCCGCCGTTGTTGTAGCCGGAGCTGCCGAACGCAACACCGCTGTTGCCCGAGCCGGAGTTCCCGCCGCTCACGCCGACGTTGTCCGAGCCCGAGCTGCCGAACGACACGCCGCTGTTGTTGCGTCCGGAGTTGCCGCCGCTGACCCCGACGTTGTCGTGGCCCGAGCTGCCGAACGACACGCCGCTGTTGCCCGAGCCGGAGTTCCCGCCGCTGACCCCGACGTTGTCCGAGCCCGAGCTGCCGAACGACAACCCGCTGTTGTTGCGTCCGGAGTTCCCGCCGCTGCCGCCCACATTGTTGGAGCCGGAGTTGCCGAACGACGCCCCGCTGTTGCCTGAACCCGAGTTGCCGATGGCGACGCCGGCGTTGCTCTGGCCCGAGTTGCCGCCGGTGCCGCCCACGTTGCCGGAACCGGAGTTGCCGATGGAAAGGCCGCTGTTGCCGGTGCCCGAGTTCCCGAACGAGGCGCCGCTGTTGGACGTGCCCGAGTTGCCGCCGGCGCCCGCGTTGTTCCAACCCGAATTCCCGCCGCCCACAATGTTGTTGAAGCCCGAGCTGCCGACGGCGCCGGAGTTGTTGGAGCCGGAGTTGCCGCCGTTGACGGTGTGGAAGGAGCCCGAACTCCCGAACGACGCGCCGACGTTGTCGTGACCGGAGTTGCCGAAGGCCAGCCCGCTGTTGTTCTGACCCGAGTTGCCGCC
>NZ_JCALCE010000064.1:0-11698 GCF_059812195.1 Mycobacterium sp. NGS68
TTCCGACAGTCGGCCCACCGTTCGGGTCGTCATGCGGCCCCGGGCGCGGTCCCGGACCTCCTGGACCAGGGGGTTTGCTCATCGGTGGCTGCTCGCCGATTATCCAGCTAACCGGCACTCCGCAGGCCAGCGCCCATGCGTTGAGGGTGATGCGTCGAGGTTTGACGACGCCGGTTTCGGCGTTGCCGACCGTGTTGCGCGAGACGCCGATCAGGTCGGCCAGCTCTTTCTGCTCAAGCCCAGCGTATTCACGGGCGATGCGCAGGCGGTGACGGACCTCGATCGGAGGCACGTTCCCCGACTCGTATGCGGTGGTCATGAGCTGCATGTTATGCACAGTTGTGCAGCAGTGCAAGAGCACCGGTGCACAACTTTCGACAAAAGTTATGCAACACACGGTAGATTTGGTACTTGCACAACTTTGCGCCAGGTTCTACCTTGTGCTCATGCCCAAACTTCCCCCGGTGTCAACAACCGCGGCCGAGACGCAGACCGGCATCCCGAAGCGCACCATCATCGCCGCCATCAACCGCGGCGAACTGCGAGCCCACAAGATGCCTGGCCTCACCGGCGCATTCCTGATTGAGCAGCGCGACCTAGATAAGTGGGTCGCGAAGCGCGAAGCAAAGTCGGCCTGATGGCCACCGCATCGGCACAGTTGTGCAACTCGGGTACAGTCACCGGTGCCCCCGTAGCTCAATCGGTAGAGCAGCGGACTTTTAATCCGCGGGTACGGAGATCGAAACTCCGCGGGGGCACCACAAGCCCCGCGATCAGCGATCTTCCGCCGCGCATGCGCGCCAAGGTCCAGCTCGAACTCTGCCCGCTCCCCGAGCTACCCGGCTTCTGCTGGGCATGGACGGGCGCGCTCACCAGCCGTGGCTATGGCAGCGTCGGTCATGAAGGCCGAGTCTGGTCGACCCACCGGCTCGCCTACGAGCTGATCACCGGCCCCATCCCTGATGGCCTCACGATCGACCACCTCTGCCTGAACAAGCCGTGCTGCAACCCCGCGCACATGGAACCCGTCACGCGGCGCGTGAACGTCCAGCGGGCCCATGTCGATCGCGTCCGCTGCCCGCAGGGCCACCCACTCGCAGGCCCGAACCTGGTAATCCGCAAGCGCGGCGCGCACACGCACCGCACCTGCCGGGTGTGCCAGTACGAGTGGCAGCGCAACAACTACCACCAGGCCAATCCGAACCGTGCGCGCCGCTCGGTCGCCACGAAGCGCGGCGAGATCCTGGCCGCCGCCGAGGCTGCCCTCCGTCTCGTCGAGCGGGCCGCCTCATGACCCCCGCCGCCGGCACCGGCCTCCTCCTTCCCTCGCTCGACGACCTCCTCGCCGAGGCCTCCGCCCGCCCCGGCGTGCTCGCGGTCCTGGACGCCGCCGACGCGCTGCGCACCCAGCTCGCCGACGACACGCGCGACGCGATCGCCCGGGCCGCGGGCTACTACGACTGCCCGTGCGGCTCAGCGTTCGAGCTGGAACCCGACGGGATGCTCGAGGACTACGCGACGCTGAACCGCTGGCTCGGCCTGCACTTCAACAGCGCGTGCGGCGGTGGGGCATGACCGGCTTCTCGAAGACCCTGATCGTCGCGGCGGTCCCGCTGACCATCTACGCGTACGTCACCTTCACCGCGGGCATCGCACCGGACTGGGGGATCTCGCTGCTCGGCGCGATCCTCTGCCTGGGCAGCGCGATCCTATGGGAGCACCACGTTGAGGTGCGGCGTCAGCAGATGGCCGACTACGGGATGTGGATGGCGAGCTATCGCCATGACGTGTGGGCGCGACGGGACCAAGGGTCTAACTCATGACCGAGTGGCGCGATATCGCTGGGTACGAAGGGCTTTACCAGGTTAGCGACGACGGCCAGGTTCGATCCCTGGCGCGTAGGTCGATACAGGGCCATGTGATCCCGCAGAGGGCCCGGAGGCTCACCAGGCATCCGCGCTGGGGCTACTTGAACGTCACATTGCACAGAGACGGGGTTGTTGAGCACCAATCTGTCCACCGCTTAGTCGCTATGACTTTCCTCGCAGACACATGGTTCCCAGGAGCGATGGTCCTTCATGCTGATGGCGACCCGGGAAATAACACCATCGACAATCTCCGCTGGGGCACCAATAGCGACAACGTCCGCGATTCCATTTCGCACGGGACCCACCACGAAGCCCGTAAGACCCATTGCTCCAATGGGCATCCGTTCGATGAGCTGAACACTTATTGGTTCACCCGGCCCGACGGTAGGCGAACGCGCCATTGCCGGGTGTGCAATCGCCGCGCCGTCGCCCGAAAGCGCGCGCTGCCGGTGCGGCCATGACCGCCTCGCTGCGCGCCGAGTCCGCTGCCGCGTTCGCCGAGTGGGCGGCGACCATCCGCGCCATCCCCGGTATCCGGCCCTCGCTGGCTGAGTTGGTCATCGCGATCCAGGCCGCGGCGAGCGGCCACGCGGACCTGTTGACTTCCTCCGGCGCCGGTGAGGCCGCCCCGTCGCGCGGTCCCGCGTCCGGAGGAATCGCCCACGCCGGGGTGACGCCTCAGCATCCCGGCGTGGGCTCTCCGCTCGGGGCGGTGCGCTGATGTTCAACCCGTTCGGAACGATCGTCACGATCGCCGCGCAGGTCCGCGACACACTCTCATTCCTGGCCAGCCCGTACGTGGCCACCGACGCCCTGTGGGACGACGCGACTGCGCCGCGGGACGCGGCCGAGCGCCTGGCCGACGACGAGGCAGAGGAAGAGGTCGCCTCGCCGCAGCTACTGCTACGCGAGTGGTGTTGCTGCACCCCGGTGACCGGCCCGCACGAGCCAGGCTGCGCCTACGAGGCCCGCGGCCCGCTCGACTACGAAGGCCCGGCCGTCGTATGCAACGTCAACGGCATCCCGCTGACCGACTGTGGACTGATCGGCGTCGCCGGGGACGACGGTGTGCTGCGAACCGAGCCATTCGATCCGGATCCTGCCGGCAGCTCGGTGGATCGGCTGCTCGCGACGCTCGAAGGCATCCGCAACCAGATCGACTGCGTATTGGCTTCTGCCGCGCCGGCGCACGCTCCCGCTGACGCCGCGACGCACTCGGCCCGTACGAGGCGCCCGAGCAGTTTCACGCCTGAGTGCAGCTGCCTTTACCCGCAGATCAACGAGCTGCTCGGGATGCCGCACGAATCGCACTGCCCGCTTTACCCCAACCGGTAACCCATCTCGGAAAGTCAGGAGAAGTCCCATGTCGCTGGACTTGGACCGCATAACCCACCCGCTACGCCTCGCTCAAGGCTCACACGAGCCCGGCAGTGGCAAAGGGTGTGCGATGAACGTGATCTCGTACATCAACGGCGATACGAAAATCACCGACTACCCGGCATGTTCGGCGCGTCCACTCGCGCGGCTGGTGCAGCGGCTGAATGACCGGCTTGCTGGTGCTGACGGGTTCCTGTCGCCCGAAAACAGTGTGCTGGTGCTGGATTTGGGCTGGCGCACGGTGGGCACCGCCGGTACGCCGCGTTATGTTGTGTGGCAGTGGCTGGCTGACCTACTGGTCGATCCGACGCACGGTGTTGTTCAGTACGCGTTGACGCCCGAGCGCGCTGCGGCGATCCGGCGGGTTGCGGTCCTGTGCGCGCGGGAAGCGCAGGGCATCGCGGTTTCTGCGAATGAGTGGCGTCTGGCGCGTGCCGCTGCCTATGCCGCTGCCGCTGCCGATGCCGCTGCCTATGCCGCTGCCGATGCCGATGCCGCTGCCGCTGCCTATGCCGCTGCCTATGCCGCTGCCGCTGCCGATGCCGCTGCCGCTGCCTATGCCGCTGCCTATGCCGCTGCCGCTGCCGCTGCCTATGCCGCTGCCGCTGCCGATGCCGCTGCCTATGCCGCTGCCTATGCCGCTGCCGATGCCGCTCGCATCACCTTCACCACATGGGCAATCAACCACTGGCGCAACCTCGCCCAACTCGACGACCCGACCGACATCACTCCCGAATCGGTCAACCACGCCTTGCAACGCATCGGCTGAGAAATTAAGCGGCCCCGGATGCGGGTCCGGGGCCAGCGACACAACGGAAAGAAGGTCCGCAATGTCAACCAGCAGTCTAACCCTCGACATCGTCGAAGAGCAGCGCGACGACGGGAAACGCCGCCTCGTCGCGATGCACGACGAGTTCGCGGTGGCCAGCGCCACCGAGTACGGCTACCCCGACGGCATCACCGGATCATTCTGGGTCGTCGGGCTCACACTGGACGCGGCCGAGCTGCTCGGCTACTGCGATTCGTTCGTCGTTGAGGCGACCGCCGCCGCACGGTCGGCGCTAGCGGTGATCTTCCATCTGTACAGCCGCACGACGGTGGCCGCGGCATGACCGGCCTGATGCACTACGCCGAGTCCGTTGAGCCGGTGGACATCCCGGCAATGATCGGCGGTGCGGAATGACCGAGCGTTACCCGGTCGAGAAACTCGGCGAACCTGGCGGGTTCTCACACAGTGATGACTACTACCGCGACGACGACGGCACCATGCCTGAGAACGTCGACAAGCTGCGTCAGCACATCGTCGGCCACAAGATCGTCTCAGCCGAAAAGGGAAGCGCGCGTGTCGCCGAAGGCAAATACGGCGGCTTTGATCCGCGCGACGTTCACGGGTTCATCATCACGCTCGACAACGGCGAGAAGGTTGTACTCGAAGACACCAGCGACTGCTGCGCTTACACATCGCTTGAGTCGTTCCTGCTCCACCCCGAGTTGGTCGACCACGTCATTCTCGGCGTCGGCACGACCGAGAAGTACGAGCGCTGGCACATCTACGCCGACATGGGCGATGTCCTTGAGCTGCAGGTCGGTTGGAGCTGTGGCAACCCGTTCTACTACGGGTACGGCTTCGACATCTACGTCGTTCCCATCGAGGGCGAAGTCATCGAGGACGCTCCCGCGCTCCCGCCAGGCGGTGCAGCATGATCCGCCGCCTCGCCCTCTGCGCCACCTTCGGCGCGCTCATCGCCGCCGCCGGCATCACCGCCGGCCGCGCCAACGCTGACCCGGTGACCCAGTACGCCGACTACAACGCCACCCGCGTCTGCGCGGTGCTCAACACCTACCCATCCTTCGACGGAATCGAGGGCATCGGTCAAGCCATTATGCGCGAGACCGGCTGGGGCACCTACGAAGCCGGACAGGTCATCGTGTACGCGGTCCAGGCGGTGTGTCCGTGGCACTTGGCGTTGCTGCATCGGTACGCGGCAACGTATCGGACGGGGAGGACGGTCGTATGAGCGCACTCCCCGGCGTCGCACAGCCTAGACCCATCCGCGCACTGAACCTCGAATGGCAGGACGACGCCCTCTGTCGCGAAATCCCACCTGAGATGTTCTTCCCCGCGGCCGGGCCCGCGACCTACGCCAAGCGCATCTGCGCGGAATGCGATGTGCGCGTCCAATGCCTCGCGTTCGCGATGGATCCGGCCAACGACGTCGAGGAAGGCGTCTGGGGCGGGCTGACTGAGCGGGAGCGCAAGCGCCGGAGGAGGGCGTCGTGAGCGCCCACGAATACGAGCACGAGCATGACGAGTGGCGCGCCGCCGTCGCCGACATGGACGAATCCGAGCGTGCGCCCTACGACGACCCGCAGACCTACGCGGACGTGATGGCGGCCGACGGGACACGGCGATGAGCGGCCAGCCGGTGCCGGATGGCGTGCACCCCGCGCTCGACTATCAGTCTGACCCCAACCGGTTATCGCCGAACGGCGCAAAGAAGCTGCTGCAGCCCGGTGGGCCGGCGCGGTTCGCGTGGGAGCGAACACATCCACGTAAGCCCAAGCCCGAGTTCGACTTCGGCCACCTCGTGCACCTGATGGTGCTCGGCGAGGGCGAGCAGATCGCGCCGATCCACGCCACCGATTGGCGGACGAAAGCCGCCCAAGAACAGCGAGACAAAGCCCGCGAGGCGGGGCTGATCCCCGTGCTTATCCACCAGATGGATATCGCGATCGAGATGGCCAACGCTGTGCACGAACACCCCAAGGCAGCCGAGCTGCTAGCTGAAGGCGACCCGGAGGTGTGGCTGTACGCGACCGAACCGGCGACCCGCCAGCCGATCAGGCTGCGAGCAGACTGGATGACACGTGCGCCCGGCAGTCTGTGGGTCGTCGACTACAAGAGCGCCACAGACGCTAGCCGGGAGGCATTCAGCCGCAAGGCGTACGACTTCGGCTACCACCTGCAGTTCGCCTTCTCGGTAGTGGCGGCCCGCGCGCTCGGACTCGACGAATGGCCAGCGATGGTGTTCATCGTCCAAGAGAAAGAGCCGCCCTACCTCGTCAACGTGATCGAGCTCGACGTCGACGCATTCCGCAAGGGCTACGACGACATGCTGTGCGCGATCGGCATCTTCCAGGAATGCACGGCCTCGGGCGTGTGGCCTGGATATCCACCCGAAATTCAGTCAGTGCCATTGCCGCCGTGGGCGTTCCGCGCTGGTTACACCGAACCCCTCGACAGCCTCGACTAACTCAAGGAGTAGACCATGACCACCCAACAGGACTACCGGCCCGTCGCGAACAACCGCACCGTCGCGAAGGCTGATAACGACCTGCGCGCCAAGATTCAGCAGATGGAGAGGCACTTCCAGCTCGCGATGCCCCGCGGCCTGGAAGCCGTGCAGCTGGTGCGCGATGCCCTCACCTGCCTGCGCGCGAATCCGAAACTGGCCGAGTGTGAGCACGGCTCGGTGCTGGGGTCGCTGATGACGTGCGCGCAGCTCGGTTTACGCCCCGGCGTGAGCGTGCTGGGCCAGGCGTACCTCGTGCCGTTCTGGGACAACAAAGCTGAACGCCCCAACGGCCGCGGGCGGGGCATGTTCCGCGCCCAGATCATCATCGGCTACCAGGGCTATGTCGAGCTCGCGCACCGGTCCGGCCGCGTCCAGTCCCTGCACGCCCGCCGCGTCTACACCAACGACTACTTCGAAGTGGAATACGGGGCCGCCGAGGACAAGTGGGTGCACCGGCCCTACCTCGACGGGCCGCGCGGCGACGTCCGTCTGTACTACGCGGTGGGCCGCACCATCGACGGCGGATACCGGATCACCGACCCGATGAACGTCGCTGACATGGAGGCATACCGGGACAGATTCGCCACTGCGCGTAACAAGCAGGGGCAGATCGTCGGCCCGTGGGTGGATCACTTCGACGCGATGGCGGACAAGACGATGATCCGTCAGCTGATGAAGCTGCTCCCGAAGTCCACCGAGCAGCAGTTGGCGATCGCGCACGACGGCGGCGTCCGCGTCGACGTCACCCCGGACGCGATCAACCAGGAACCGGATTTCGTCGAAGGCGAGGTGATCGAAGCTGCGAGCGATCCTGGTCAGGTCGGCGGTAACGACGCGAGTGAGGGCGTTGAGTCGTCGCGTGACCAGGACCCCGGCGAGCACGCCGAGCGGGCCCCTGGCGGCGGCGAGCCGCCGGGGGCGCCAACCGAATCCACGCCCGGGCAAACGGAGCGTGTCGCCCAGGCCCTCGACAATGCCCGGACTGAGACGCCGATGGCCACCCGCCAGCAGATCACCCTCCTGCGGCAGATCCGGGCCGCTGAAAAGTACGACACCGACGAGCACTGGTTCGGCTACGTCCACCAAATGACCGGGGTGCGCGTGAAATCCGACCGCCAACTCACCAACGGGCAGGCACAGCAGATCATCGACGCCTTCAACCAGGAAGCCGAAACCACCACCACCGCAACGGAAGAACAGGAATAAGCCCATGGCACTTGCCACGAAGAAGCCCGAACACCTCAAGCCCGTCAACGACCTGGACAACATCCCCGACGACGCGCTCGGCCCAGTGCCCGCCGTGCTGCAGGCATTCGGTAAGGACATGCTGATCATGGACAAGCCGCCGCAGCCCGGCGAGTTGTTGAAGATCGAGATCACGTTGCGTTGCAAGGACGAAGGCCGCGAGCTGCTCGACGACGGCGAGTTCAAGCACTACCGCAAATGCAAGTCGTTGGGCGTGACGGTCACGACCGAACCCTACAAGCCCGAAGCAGAACCCGAAGACCCGTCGATGCTCGATAAGGACGGGAACATCCCCGATGACGCGCCCGAGGTGGACGACGCATCGGGCGCGGGCGACGACGGCCTGGGCGAGTTCGATCCTGAGTTCAGCCACAACGGCACCAAGCGGTAGCCATGGGCGCCAGCACCTACCCGGCCATCACGAACACCCGGTTGCGTGAATGGCAGCTAATCACCGAACCGGGCGGCAAATTCGTCCTGAAGCTCACTTTCGCCGACGACTTCATCCTGGTGCTCGACGGCGACGACCTGTGGATGGTGCAGCATGCCTGCGCCGAGGCGCTGAAGCAGCGTGAGAAGTACGAGGCCGAAGCGGAGGACTACGCCCACCGACTGAATGACTGGATGTCGGCTGCGATTCCCCAGGGTGACCGGCGATGACCGCCACCACCGCAATCGGAAACGACGCCTACGTCATGGCATTGCGCGTCGATGAGATCTTCGCCGACCCCACCTACCAACGCATCCTCGACACCACGCGCGCCCGCACCATGGCGACCGCCTGGGACCGCCGCCTCGCCGGCGTCATCGAGGTCTCCGACCGCGGACCGGACGCCGCACCCCGCTACGCGATCATCGACGGCCAGCACCGGTGGGCCGACATCCGCATCCCTGTGCTACTCGACACCCCCGCCGCCGTCCGGTTCGTCAGCGCGGAACCGCTACTCGGGCCCATCAAACTTCGTGACGAATGGATAGGATTGGGTAATGGTCGCCACACTGCACAGGGAGAACGAGATCTATCGAGCAGTGGAGTCGGGCGAGCTGTCAATCGACCCAAAGGGCCGAGTTTGGCGGCACGCGGCGCGCCGGGCCAATCGTTGGAAGCCAGGTGCAACGGTCTCGATCCCGTGCGAGACGAGGCGCGCCGAGAATCAGGCCGGGAAGTACCAGCAGGTCCGAGTGATGTTCGAGGGCAGGCGCATTCATGCGCTTGCTCACCGGCTGGTGTGGCGCCACTTCTATGGCCCGATTCCGCAGGGCCTGACTGTGAACCACAAGAACGGCAAGCACTCCGACAATCGGCCATCGAACTTGGAGCTATCGACCAGTCCGGAGCAAACTCGGCACGCGCGCAAGGTGCTGCGTCGGGGAATCCGGAATCAGTACGGACCGCTCAACCCGGCGGCGAAGTTATCGACCGAGCAGGTCCAGGAAATCTGTTCGCGTCGAGCGGACGGAGAGCTGCTGAGAGTACTGGCAGCCGAATACGGCGTTGCGCAGCAGACGATATCGAGGATAGCCAGGGGCGACCGCCGCTTGCTTGGCTAATTACCGGCGGCGAGTCCGGGCCTGGCTCCCGGCCCGCGCACCCGGACTGGTTCCGCTCCCTGCGCGACCAATGTCAGGCCGCAGGCATCGCGTACCTGCACAAGCAGAACGGCGAATGGGTGCCCGAACGCATGCTGCTGCACGGCGACAACGCGCCCGCCGCCTTCCTCGCGGCCGACGGCCGGACCCGGCACCTAGTCAACGGGAAGCCGACCGAACCACCCATGAGCCGCGGCGAGGACATCACGATCCGCCGCGTCGGTAAGCACCGCGCCGGCCGACTACTCGATGGCCGCACCTGGGACCAATACCCACAGGCGGTGACCCATGCCTGACCTCATGCACTACGCCAACCGCCCCGTCTGGTTGGACCGCGCGCGCACCTACCAGCAGAATCCGCCACACAGCTTCGGCAAACCCCCACCCGCCGACGTCACGGAGCGACTGCAGGCGGTGGCCGATGTCTGATCTCATCGCCCGCGCCGAAGCCGCGCTGGAAGGCGTCAGCCCCGCACCCTGGAACACCACGCGACGCGGCCAAGGGATCGACAGCGGCGAATACGGCACAGTCATCGAGGGCGGCAACGTCGACTGCATGAGCTACTGCTACGGCGGCACATCCACCATCGACGGCGACAACCTGGACGCAGACCTACGCTTCATCGCCGCTGCCCGCCAACTGGTCCCTGAACTCGTCGCCGAACTGAAAACCGCACAGGCAGAACTGGAACGGAGGCGCATCGAAACGGTCGAGCAACTCAAGGCTTTCGATCCACGGCCCGATCTCATCAACGGTGTGTTGATCAGAGCGCTAGGCGTGCCCGCATTGGGCGGCGTGTTCGAGCTGAACGACGACGGCACATGGAACGACTTCGACAGCACCGAACCCGGCGGCGACCGCACAGCGGCCGAAGACGTCCCACTGCCCGCGGTCCTGCTCTGGGAACCCTCGGAGGCAGCCGATGCCTGACCCCGCAGTCGAAGCCGCACAACGGTTGTGCGACGTTCGATGGCCCTGCGCTACGGCGAAACTCATCTACACCAGCGAGGAACTGCGATGAATTGGCGAGAAATCTTGCTCACCCCACGCGGCGCGCTCTGCATGGTCATGCTGGCCATCTGGGTAGGCATTATCGTTTACGGCTTGGTGTCGGCACGATGACTGACGTTCGCGCCCGATACGCCGAAGCGCTGAAGGGCCGACTCCTCGAACACGGATACGCCATGTCCAGCGACACCGCCAACGACCTCACCGATGTGCTGCTGGCCCTGGACGGCATCGCGGTCGTGGAGTTGCCGGAAGCGGATGGCGCGTCCTACGTAGTCGACCCCGATGACGACCATTTCGAGGTCATCCCGATCGAACTCAGCCGTGACCCCTGGAACTTGGACGCCGAGCGCCACCACGGCTGCCGAATCGCATGGGGTTCCCTGGAACTCAACCTTATAGACCGCCAAGCCCGCGCGCTTGCTGCCGCCCTACTCGCAGCCGCCGACAAACCGGAGGCCGCCGATGCCTGAACACGGCTGGGACGAAGACGCTTTCAACGCTGCCCTGCACCTCATCGAACGCACCGGCGCCAAGCAAATCCAGATCGGCTACCTCCACGACGACGTGCCCACTGAAGACGCCGACTGGTACGCCCACGCCCAATACCACGGCGCACGCATCACAGCCGAACACCATCCCGGCCCGGTTGAAGCGACGGAAGCCCTGGCCCGCCGCCTGCTAGACGGCGGCCTGTGCACCCACTGCGGCCTCCGTATCACGCTCGCTGACTCCCCCGGGAACCGATGCCGCTGGACCCGCCAAGGCAGCGAATGGGTCCGCGGCTGCCGCAACACCCACCACGACCGAATCCCCAGCATCGTCGAAGCCGGCCGCCTACAAGCCCGCGGACCGAAACGAGGCCAACGTGCCTGAACGAATCCAGCTGCGCCGCACCAAAGGCTTCAGCCTGCGCGACATCTCACCTGACGCCATCGTCGTCGCCCGCCCCAGCAAGTGGGGCAACCCCTGGTGCATCGTCCGCGACGGCCGCTGGTACCGCGTCCGACACATCACCGAAGACCGCAACATCGGCTCATTCGTGGTCCCAGAGTTCGCCTACAACACGGCATCCCGCCAGTTCTACAGCGACCTCGTCAACGACCGCCTGCCCTACACCGTCGCCGACGTCGAACGCGAACTCGGCGGCCACGACCTCTGCTGCTGGTGCCCACCAAGCCCTGTCGCGCCGAACGGATCACGTAACCCGCTCAAGCTGACCTGCCACGCCGACGTCCTCTTGGAGGTCGCCAATGGGTGACACCGCAGACCTCCTCGCGCGCCTTCAGCGCCACTACATCAAGCCCGGCGAA
>NZ_JCALCE010000065.1:0-10523 GCF_059812195.1 Mycobacterium sp. NGS68
AATCCGAGCCAAAGAGGGTGCTTTTGTGTCTGCTCGCGCTACTGACGGGCGGCGTGCCGGGCGGCGACGTAGCCGAACACCATGGTGTAGGCGATGCTGCCGCCGGCACCGAGATAGTTGCGACCCATCACCGTCGCGGTGATGTTGCCCGTCGCGTACAACCCGTCGATCACCCGGTCGTCCTCGTCGAGCACCCGCGCGTGCTCGTCGGTAACCACCCCTCCGCAGGTTCCGACGTCGGCGGGCACCACCCGCGTCGCGTAATAGGGCGCCTTGTCGAGCGGCCCCAGCGCGGCGTTGGGCCGATACCCGGGATCACCCAGGCAGTCGTTGTATGCCGACTGGCCGCGGCCGAAGTCGGGATCCAGGCCTTGGGCCGCAAAACCATTGAAGCGCCGCACGGTCTGTTCCAGGGTGTCTGCCGGGACGGCCATCTGGCGGGCGAGGTCGGCGACGGTGCCGCCCCGCAGCACGGCGCCGCGCTCGATCAGTTCTTCGGGGAGCCGACGCTTGCGGAAGGGGTTCGCGCCCGAGACGTACCGGCCGATGTAGCCCTCGTCGAAGACCATCCAGCACGGCACCGCCTTGTTGGCGTACATCGCCTTGCCGACCTCGACGTAGGAGTTCGACTCGTTGCAGAACCGGCGACCGGTGCCGTCGACGTAGATCGCCCCGGGCCGCTGCCGGCCGCTGCCCAGCGCCTTCGCGGCATCACCGCCGTCGGCGATGAACACCGATGGCAGCCACCAGGCCTCGTCCATCAGGTCGGTCTTGGCTCCGAGCCGGATCGCGGTCTGCAGCACCTCGCCGGTATCACCGGCGTTGGCGATCGACCACATCGCCTCGTTCGGTTGGTCACCGCTGTAGCGGCGGCGCATGTCCGCGTTGCGGCTGAAGCCGCCGGCAGCGAGCAGAACGCCCTTGCGCGCCTGCACGTTCAGCGTTTCGCCGTCGCGGGTAATGCGAGCGCCGACGACGCGGCCGTCGTCGACGATCAGGTCCTCCATGGCGGCACCGGTCCAGATCGGCGGCTCGCCGCGCAGGTCGATCAGGACCTTCAGCATCTGTCCGATGAGTGAGGCGCCGTTGGTGAGCATTTCGCGACGACGCAGGCGGGCCGCCCTGGTGCGCGCAAACACCCGCGCCGCGACGGCGAACGCCCGCGGTGACCGGTTGAAGTACTGCACCGCCCGCAGTTCGTTGGTCTTCAGGACGAAGCCGCCGTAGCTCTTGCTCATCGAGGGCTGGACCCTGTCGCTCCAGGCACCCAGCGCCGCGGCGTCATACGGAACTCCCTCGATCGCGCGGCCGGCTTCGTTGCCGCCCTTGTGGTTCGGGTAGTAATCGCTCCAGCCCGGGCACCGCACAAACCGGACACCCTTGCCCGTCAGGAAGTTGATCATCTCGTAGCCCGCGGCGAGGAAGGCCTCGCGCCGCGCCGGTGACGAGGCGGGGCCGATGTCGCCGACGACGTCGTCGAAGTACGCCAGACCGTCCTCGTGCGAGTCGGGGACGCCGTCGGCGCGCATCAGCGGGTTGTTCGGCAGCCACACCATGCCGCCGGAGAGTCCCGTGGAACCGCCCACCCGGGCCTGCTTTTCGATCACCAGCGGCTCGATGCCGGAGTCCAGCGCCGCCAGCGCCGCCGCCATGCCGCCCCCGCCGCTGCCCGCGATCAGCAAGTCGACGGAGTGGTCCCAATTGGTCGTCATCGTGCCCCCGAACCGACGCCCGCACTGAATCCCAGATCGGCCACGGGCAGGTCAATGGTGGTGTTGGTCTTCTGAATGGCCGGCAGCAGCGCATCGTAGGAAAGGCCGGCCAGGAAACCGTCGATGACGCGTTCGAAGTTGGAGATCAGCCCTTCGATCCGGCTGGACAATCGCATGTACTCAAAGCCCTTGGAGTGCAGTCCTTTCTGCTGCTTGGGCAGATTGGAGAAGTCCTGGGCCGGGATCGGTGGCCAGCGCGGGTCATCCGGCGCCATGGGCTCCGGCGGCGTCGGCTTGCCCGTGATCTGGTCCGGGGGAATTCGCGTGAGGGACCAGATCTCAAACAGCGTCTCCTCGGGTCCCAGGGGGCGGATCCGGTACGACGAGGCGCTGCTGTATTGGGGCAGCAGAAAATAGTGCGGAAATGCGAAGTTGATCGCCTCGACGATGCCGCGCCGCGCCAGGTCGTTCAGGTCCGGCATGTCACAGCCCCGGGCGCGGTGCCAGTGGACGATCGCGTCGTTGAGGGTGCTGCGCCAGAGGGCCATCGCCGCCGCCGGATCGGTCGGTAATTCCATGTCCTGCAGGCCCTCGGCGATGCGGACGTCGTTCTCATGCGTCATGCCGGCCATGCCCTCGCCGAGGGTGCGCATGAAATACAGACTGGTCTGGGCCAATCCGGGCGGCTTCGAGGACGACGCGGGCTGGGCCGACGGCAGCAGTTGCGGATGCGTCTGCGGGACGTGATAGCCCTCCATGAAGGCCGCCGTCGCCAGCTTCCAATTCACCGGAAGCCGACACGATTGCCACCACTCGACGCGCAGCGACTCCACCTTCCAGGCGTCGTAGATCGTCGCGAACGGCTCGAAACAGTCCCGCAGGCCCGGGGCGTCGTCGTCGAGGTTGATCCACGCGCAACCGCCCCAGAGCTCGCATCGGACCGGGACCAGCCGCAGATCCTGCGGGTTCAGGTTGTGCTCGTCGAACTCGTCGGGCCGCAGCACGAACGTGTTGCGGCCGTCCAGGCCCCAGCACCAGCCGTGGAACGGGCAGACGAAGGTGCGTCGACTCCCAGCCAGCGAACCAGAGCCCTCCACCAGCTTTACGCCGCGATGCCGGCAGGCGTTGTGGTACGCGCGCACGGTGTCGGCGTCCACCCGCACCACGATGATCGACTCGTCGAGGATCTCGTACTCGACGAAGTCGCCGGGCTTGGGGATCTCCTCCAGCCGACACGCCATCTGCCACACCCGCGGCCAGAGCAGCTCGTTTTCCAGCGCGTAGAAGTCCTGGTCGTAATACCGCTGTTTGGGGATGCGGTCGGGGGTCTGTACGGCCCACGGCACCGGAAGCGGCGCCCAGTTCACGTCTGTACTCATGGTCATCCCTCGCTCACAAGATCCGTGACGTCCGTCCCTGCCAGTAACGTTCACGTATGCGCCTCTTGTAAAGCTTGCCGTTCGGATCCCGGGGCAGCTGCGGGTCGAATTCGATTGTGCGCGGGCACTTGTAGGTGGCCAGGTGCGCGCGGCAGTACTCGATGAGCTCGGCCTCCAAACCGGGGCCCGCGGTTACGCCGTCGGCCGGTTGGACGACGGCCTTGACCTCCTCGCCGAACTCGTCGTTGGGCACGCCGAATACCGCCGCGTCGACCAGCTCGGGGTGCATGACGAGCAGGTTCTCCGCCTCCTGCGGATAGATGTTGACCCCGCCGGAGACGATCATGAACGACGAGCGGTCGGTGAGGTACAGATACCCGTCCGCGTCGACATAGCCCACGTCTCCCAGTGTGCGCCAACCGCGTTCGTTGGACACCGATGCCGTCTTGACGGGGTCCTTGAAGTACTCGAAGCTCGGGCCGCCCTCGAAATACAGCTCACCGGACTGTCCGACGGGACACTCGCGACCGTCGTCGCCGACGACGTGGACCGGGGTCATCGGTATCCCGACCGAGCCGGGATGGGCCAGCCACTCCTCGGGCCCGATCGTGGTGCCCGCGAATCCCTCGGTGCCGCCGTAATACTCGTGAATGATCGGCCCGAACCACTCCGTCATGCGGTGCTTGACGGCCACCGGGCAGGGCGCCGCCGCGTGGATCACGCAACGCAGGCTGGACAGGTCGTAGCGGTCTCGTACCGCCTTGGGCAGCTTGAGCATCCGCACGAACATCGTCGGCACGAACTGCGCGTGCGTGACGCGGTGCTGCTCGATCAGGCGCAGCACCGTCTCGGCATCGAACCTGGGCATGATGATCGACGCGGCGCCAACGCGATTGGCCGCCATCGTGTAGTTCACTCCCGCGGCGTGGTACAGCGGCGCGGGGGAGAGGTACACGCAGGAGGCGTCCATCCCGTACTTGTGGATCAGCGCCATCTCCAGGACCGCCTGCGCCCACGACCCGTTGCCGTCGCTCGGCAGCGGTCGGCGGACCGCCTTGGGCCAGCCGGTGGTCCCCGACGAGTAGAGCATCTCCGACCCGTCCGACGGTGGCGGAGCCGCGCCCGCCGCCGACAGCGCGTCTTCATAGCCGCGCCACCCCGGCACGTCGGCGCCGACGGCGATGCGGACGCAGACGGGCGGTGCGGCATCGCCGTCGGCGACCGGACGATCCGAAAACACCGCCTTGGCGTCGGAGTCGCCGATGACGTACGCGATCTCGTCGGGCGTGAAGTGGGTGTTGACGGCGGTGTAGTAAAGGCCGGAAAGCTGGCAGCCCCAGGTTATTTCGAAGAATTCCCGCCGATTGGACAGGATCAGCGCCACGCCGTCGCCGCGGCGCAGCCCCGCATCGTGCAGCATCGCGGCGACGCGCTGGCTGCGCCCGTACAACTCGGCGAAGGTGACCGTGTCGCCGTCGCACATGATCAACGCCGGCGCCCGGCCGGCGTGCAGCGCGTGGTCGGCGATGTTCACCAGATGAACCCGGGAAGCCTCACGTGGTCGCGGCGCCGTCGGTGGGTGCCGCCGCGGCGGCGGCCTGCCGGCGGGCCTGCTCGGACGGCAGCACCTTGTCCTTGAATACCGTCTGGATCAGTTGCTGCACGTCCTTGCTGATCGAGGCGAGCGCGACCAGGTCATTCGAGCTCTGCCAGTGCACCCGCATGCCCATCAGCTCCCAGGCCCGCTTGAGGTTGGCCTTGGTCGCCAGCAGGGTGGTCATCGGGGCCTGCGCGATGTGGCGGGCGATCGCATCGACCCGGGCGTCGAGTTCCTCGCGCGGGACGACCTCGTTGACCAGGCCGACCTCCAGCGCCTTCTTCGCGTCGATGACCTCGGCCAGATACAGGTAGTAGGCGGCGCGGCGCCAGTTCATGAAAACCCAAGGCTCGATCGAGCATTCACCCGACGGCATCCCGAAGCCCTGCAGCGGCGGGTAGGAGAAGTAGGCGTCTTCGGAGGCGATGACGATGTCGGTGGTGAGCCCGTAGTGGGTACCGCCGCCGACGCAGTAGCCGTGCACCTGCGCGATCGTCGGCTTGGAGAACTCCCAGAGGTTGAGGATGGGCTTGACGAACAGGTCGGTCTGCGGCTTCCAGGGAGTGCCCATGACCCCGGCCGCCTCGACGAACGACGGGTAGTCGACGGCGTTGTTGCCGATCGCGTGGCCCGAGCAGAAGCCCTTGCCGTTGGCCTTGAGGATCAGCACCTTGATGTCGTAATCACGGTCCGCGTCGAGCAAGGCGGCGTCGACCTCTTCGGCCAGTTTCTGGTCCTGCGCGTTGGCCTTCTCCGGCCAATTCAACGTGACCTTGGCGATCGGGCCTTCCTTTTGGTAGATGATTCTCTCGCGGGTCTCGTTGAGATCCATACGCATTCCTTTCGCTGGTTTATGTGGAAATGACGCCGATTTCGGCGCCGATGTCATAGGTGTTGCCGACCTGGCCCGTCCACTGCACGGTGCCCGACGCCCCTGCCTCGATTTCCTGCTCCACCTTCTCGGTGGCGATCACATAGATCGGCGTGCCCTCCTCTACCCGCTCGCCGGCCGCGACGAGCAGTCCGGTCAGCTCGGCTTCCGAAACGGCCACCGACACGCGAGGAATGCGAATGATGAAGTCAGCCAAGGGATGCCGCCCTCGTGACGGTGCTCAGCGCGGCGGCCACGATGCGCGCCGGCGACGGGTACACCTGCGCCTCTAGCGCGGCGGCGGCCGGATTGGGCACGAATCGCGCACCGACCCGCTCGACCGGTGCGGCCAGTTCGCCGAACAGCTCCGATTGCAGGATCGCCGCGATTTCGGCTCCCGGGCCTGCGAATTGGACCGCGTCGTGCACGACGACGGCCCGGCGGGTGCGACGGACGGATTCGACGACCGTCTCGACGTCAAGCGGCACCAGGGTGCGCAGGTCGACGACCTCGGCGCTCACGCCCTGCTCCTGCAGGGTGGCGGCGGCAGCCAGCGCGTCGTGCACGGCACGGCCGTAGCTGATCAGGCTCAGGTCGGTGCCGGGGCGCTTGATGTCCGCCTGGCCCAGGGGAATTGCGAATCCGGGGTCTACCGGCACGGGTCCCTTCTTGCCCTGTAGCCGGATGGTCTCGACGAACAAGCATGGGTCCTCGTCGAAGATCGCCGACGTCAGCAGGCCTTTGCCGTCACGCGGGGTGGACGGCACGATGACCTTCATCCCGGGGATGTGCATGAACCACGATTCCAAGGACTGCGAGTGCGTCGCGCCGGTGGCCAGCCCGGCGTAGACCTGGGTGCGGACGGTGATCGGTGCCGTCGTGCGCCCGCCGGTCATGAACCGCAGCTTGGCCGCATTGTTGATCAGCTGATCGGCGGCGATGCCGATGAAATCCATGATCATGATCTCGGCCACGGGCAGCAGTCCGTCGATGGCGGCGCCGATCGCCGCACCGACGATCGCGGCCTCCGAGATGGGCGTGTCCAGGACCCTGTCGTGGCCGTACTTGGTGGACAACCCCGCCGTCGGGCCCGACGCACCCGGGTCGGCGATGTCCTCGCCCAGCAGGAACACCCTGTCGTCGGCCGCGAGGGCCTGGTCCAGCGCGAGGTTGAGCGCCTCGCGCATCGTCATCTCTTTGTCGTCCATGGCCTCAGACCGGAAACTTGATCGGCGTTGCATACACGTCGCGCTCGAGTTCGTCGCTGGACGCGGCGTCGGCGCTCATGACCGTCGCGAGCGCGGACTCCACCAGCGCCAAGGCGTCGCGTTCGATGCGGTCGAGCTCGTCCTCGGTGCAGATGCCCTGGTCGGCGAGGTGGCGCCGGAACCGCGGCACCGGATCGGCCTCGATCGCCGCGGCCAGCTGCTCCTTGGGGATGTAGGGCATCCGGTCGCCGAAGTAGTGGCCGCGGAAGCGGAACGTCACGCACTCGAGGAAGGTAGGGCCCCCGCCGCGGCGGGCCCGCTCTAGCGCGTCCTCGAGCGCGGTCTTCACGGCGAGCGGGTCGTTGCCGTCGACCTGCACACCCGGCATGCCGTAGCCCGCGGCGCGGTCGGCCACGCGCTCGAGCTTCATCGTGTCCGTCGTCGGCGTCATCTCGGCGTACAGGTTGTTCTGGCAGACGAAGACCATCGGCAGGTCCCAGAGCGCGGCCATGTTGGCCGCCTCGTGAAACGAGCCGGTGTTGGTGGCGCCGTCGCCGAAGCTGACGACCGTAACGCGGTCGAGGCCTTTGCGTTTGGCGGCCATCGCCAGCCCCACCGCCACCGGCGGCCCGGCGCCGACGATGCCGGTCGAGAGCATCACGCCCTTGTCCGGGTTGGCGATGTGCATCGTTCCGCCCTTGCCTCGGCTGGCGCCGACGACCCGGCCCATCATCTCGCCGTAGATCTCCTCGAGCGGGACGTTCTTGCCGATCAGGTCATGCAGCCCGCGGTAGGTCGTGACCAGTTGATCATCGGGCCGCAACGCGATGCCCATGGCGGCGGCGATCGCCTCCTGGCCGCGCGACGGCCAGTACACGCACATGAATTCGCCGGTGTTGATGCCCCTGGACAGCCGGTCGTCGGCGGCCTTCATGAGCACCATCAACGCATAAATCCGGGGCTCAACATCGTTGTGGTCCAAGCCGGTTGGCGTCGTCGGCGTCATAGGCGCGTCATCCGCCGGACCAGGGCTTGACCTTGAGGAAACCGCCGCCGTCGACGCGCAGCTGCTGCCCGGTGATGTAGCGCGCCGCGTCGGAGGCCAGGAACAGGACGGCCTCGCTGATGTCCTCCGGCTCGACATAGGGGATCGGCATCGACTGGACCAGCGGGAAGATCGGTTCGGCATCCTCGCGGGTCGGGTTCGTCAGGTCCGGCCGGAAGGCCCGGTACATCGGGGCGCTGTGCAACATGTCGGTGTTGACGTTGGTCGGGTGCACGGCATTCATCCGGATGGAGAACGGGGCGAGCGCCCGGGCGAAGTCGTTGACGTAGTGTGCCGCAGCGAGTTTCGCGAACGCATAGCCGGCGCCTCCGGGACCGCCGTCGATGCCGGTCGTGTTCATCGACGACATGAAGGCCGCGTTCGAGCCGATCACGATGATCGACGCGCCCGCCTGCAGATGCTTGAGGCTGGTGTGCACCAGGTTGAGGACGCCGAGCAGATCCACGTCCACTGCGTCGGCGAAGGCGCTCGGCGGGAGGCCCGCGGTGAGCGGACAGATGCCGGCGTTGGCGACCACGATGTCGAGACGCCCGAATTCGGCGACACCGTCCTCAATCGCCTTGGCCAGGGCCGGGCGGTCCCGGACGTCCACGATCGCCGCGAGCGCGCGCCGGCCCTCCTTCTCGACCAGTCGCACTGTCTCCTCGAGGTCCTCCGGCCGGGCCAGCGGGTACTCGTTGGTCTCGATGTCTTCGCACAAGTCCACCGCGATGATGTCAGCGCCCTCCGCGGCGAGCATCCGCGCGTGCGAACGTCCCTGACCGCGTGCGGCGCCGCTGATTACGGCAACCTTGTCCGCCACCCTGCCCATCGCCCCACCCCGTCCTTAACCGCCGGCGACCCACATTGGGGTCCAACGCTTTTCAGGAGCGCGGCCGCGCGGCAGCGGTGCTGCATCGGGGATTGGGCTCGGGTCGACGATCGGCTCCATCGCATCTCTCCCACGAAGTGCTGCCGCGAAATCGAGCGCGGCGACAGCCGGCTACTGTATCCCCTACAGTAGCTAGAATATCTAAAATAGCAAGAAATGGCCGAGCGGCGGGAACGCGTGTTCCCGAGTGCCGACGGGAGTCGTCCACCGCGGTCCGGCCGTCCCGCCGGAGTAGCTGAAACGTTCACGCGCCGCGGCGCGAAACAGTACGTAGGTCTAGCGGAAATGCGCGGTGTGCTGCCCCGATAGCGATACCCTTTGCCGAGAGTTCGACGGTGACCGGGCAGCGGCCGGGTTTCCGGGATTGTGCGGAGGCTACGGAGGTCTTTGATGTCGTTCCTGATCGCGGCGCCGGAGCTGGTGGCGGCGGCGGCAACGGACTTGGCGAGCGTCGGCTCGACGATCAGTGCGGCAAACGCGGCCGCCGCGGCGCCCACGACCGCGGTGCTCGCGGCGGGCGCCGACGAGGTCTCGGCGGCCATCGCGGCGTTGTTCGGATCGCATGCGGAGGCGTACCAGACGCTGGGCGCGCAGGCGGCGAAGTTCCACGCCCAGTTCGTACAGGCCCTGAAGCTGGGTGCGGGCAACTACGCGGCCGCCGAGGCCGCCAATGCCACCCCGCTGGCGAGCCTGCAGGACGAGTTGCTCAACGTGGTCAATGCGCCCACCCAGGCGATCTTCAACCGACCGCTGATCGGCAACGGCGCCAACGCGACCGTGGCCGGCGGCAACGGCGGCGACGGCGGGATCCTGTTCGGCAACGGCGGCAACGGCGCGACCGGCGACCTGGGCAAGCCCGGCGGCAACGGCGGCAACGCAGGGTTGTGGGGCAACGGCGGCAACGGCGGAAGCGGTGGTGCCGGCACCGGCACCGGTGCGCTCAACAGCGGCGGCAACGGTGGCGCGGGCGGCAAGGGCGGGTTGTTGTGGGGCAACGGCGGCATAGGCGGCAACGGCGGGGCCGGCAGCGCCCTCGCACCGATACCGCCACCGCCGGCCGTGACCGTGCAGGGCAGTGCCGGAGGCAACGGCGGTAACGGCGGCAACGCCGGATTGTTCTACGGCTCCGGTGGCGCCGGCGGCGTCGGCGGTACGGGCGGTGCCGCGCCGGCGACCGTCGGGCAATCCGGCGGCGTAGGCGGCACCGGTGGCGCGGGCGGCGATGCCGCGCTGCTGTTCGGCACCGGCGGCGTCGGCGGCGCCGGCGGAATCGGCGGCGGCAGCGACGCTCTCCTCGCAACGGTGGCCGGCTACGGCGGTCAGGGCGGCAACGGCGGACAGGGCGGCCTGCTGCTCGGCACCGCCGGGGCCGGCGGGACGGGCGGCGCGGGCGGCACCGCGACCGGCGCCGGGGACAGCACCGGGGGCCACGGCGGCTCGGGCGGCAACGGCGGCGCCCTCGGGCTGTTCGGCACCGGCGGGGCCGGCGGCGACGGTGGGGTCGGCGGCGACGGCGCGGGCGGCGGTACGGTCGGCGGCAACGGTGGCGTGGGCGGCCTCGGCGGCGACGGCAGCCCCGGGGGCCTGCTGCACGGAAACGGCGGCGCCGGCGGCAACGGCGGCGAAGGCGGATTCGGCGGCGTGGGCACGATCAGCGAGGGCTTCGGCGGCTCCGGCGGTTTCGCCGGGTCGGGCGGCAATGCGCAGCTCCTGGGCAACGGCGGCGCCGGCGGCATCGGCGGCAGCGTGCCTACCCTCACCGCGCAGGGCATCAGCGTGGCGGGCGGCAACGGCGGCGACGGCGGCGCCGGCGGGACGC
>NZ_JCALCE010000066.1:0-9389 GCF_059812195.1 Mycobacterium sp. NGS68
ACCGCCGACCCCGCCGACGCCCGCACCGCGCTGGGCCAGCGGCTACCCGGCTACATGGTCCCCGCCGCGCTCGTCGTCCTGGACGCCCTGCCCGTCACCCCCAACGGCAAGCTCGACAAGCGCGCCCTGCCCGCACCGGACTTCCAGGACACCGGTCGTTACCGCGCGCCGTCGGACGCCGTCGAGGAGGCGCTGGCCGGGATTTACGCCGAGGTCCTCGGCGTCGAGCGCGTCGGCGTCGACGACTCCTTCTTCGACCTCGGCGGGGACTCCCTGACGACGATGCGGCTGATCGCGGCGATCAACGCCGCGCTCGGCGCCGACCTGCCGGTGCGCGCCGTGTTCGAAACCCCCACCATCGCGCAGTTGGCGCCGCGGATCGGCGAGGCCGCGGGCCGGCTGGAGCCGCTGGTCGCCGCCGAGCGGCCCGCGGTCCTGCCGTTGTCGTTCGCGCAGAACCGGCTCTGGTTCATCGACCAGCTGCAGGGCCCGTCGCCGGTCTACAACCTCGCGGCGGCGCTGCGGCTGCACGGGCGCCTCGATGTCGCAGCGCTGGGTGCCGCGCTGGGCGACGTGGTCGGCCGGCACGAGAGCCTGCGCACGCTATTCGCCGCGCCCGGCGGGATACCCCAGCAGGTGATCGTCCCCGCGGAGCACGCCGCGCCGGAGTGGGACACCGTCGACGCCACTGGCTGGCCGGCGGACCGGTTGGACGAGGCCGTCAGGACCGCGGCGGCCCACGCGTTCGACCTGGCGCACGACATCCCTTTGCGGGCGACGCTTTTCCGTGTCGGCGACAGTGCGGCGCACGAAGAACACCTGCTCGTGATCGTGGTGCACCACATCGCCGCCGACGGGTGGTCGCTGAACCCGTTCGCCGCCGACCTGGGCGTCGCCTATGCCAGCCGGTGCGCCGGGCAGGCCCCCGGCTGGGCGCCGCTGGCGGTCCAGTACGCCGACTACACGCTGTGGCAGCGCGCGCGGCTCGGCGATCTCGACGACGGCGACAGCCGCATCGCCGCAGAGCTGGCGTATTGGCAGGACGCCCTGACCGGCATGCCCGAACGGCTGGACCTGCCCACCGACCGCCCCTACCCGCCGGTCGCCGACCATCGCGGCGCCAGCGTGGAAGTGGACTGGCCCGCCGAGCTGCAGCAGCGGGTGGCCCGGGTGGCCGCCGAATACAACGCGACCAGCTTCATGGTCGTGCAGGCCGCGCTGGCGGTGCTGCTGTCGAAGATCAGCTCCAGCCCCGAGGTGGCCGTCGGCTTCCCGATCGCCGGGCGCCGCGACCCCGCCCTCGACGATCTGGTCGGCTTCTTCGTCAACACCCTGGTGCTGCGCGTCGACCTGGGCGGCGACCCGACCGTCGCCGAACTGCTGCACCAGGTCCGCGAGCGCAGCCTGGCCGCCTACGAACACCAGGACGTGCCGTTCGAGCTGCTGGTGGAGCGGCTCAACCCGTCGCGCAGCCTGACCCATCACCCGCTGGTCCAGGTGTTGCTGGGCTGGCAGAACCTGCCGCTGCAGGACACCGGGCTGGCGCTGGGCGACCTGGCCGTCACGCCCCTGCCGATCGACACCCACACCGCCCGCATGGACCTGGCGTTCTCGCTGGCCGAACGCTGGACCGAGACCGGCGAACCCGCCGGCATCGGCGGCCGCGTCGAGTTCCGCACCGACGTCTTCGACGCGCACACCATCGAGACGCTCGTCGAGCGGCTGCGACGGGTGCTGGCGGCGCTCACGGCGGATCCGGCGCGAGCGCTGTCGTCGGTGGACCTGCTCGACGAGCACGAGCGCGCCCGGCTGGACAAGATCGGCAACCGGACCGCGCTCAGCATCAGGAGCGCGGTGCCGCTGTCGATCCCGGAACTGTTCGCCGCCCAGGTCCGGCGCACCCCCGACGCGGCGGCCGTCAGCTGCGGGGACCGCACCCTGACCTACCGCGAGCTCGACGAGGCGGCCGACCGGCTGGCCCGGCGGCTGGCCGCCGACGGCGCCGGCCCGGGACGATGTGTGGCGCTGCTGTTCTCCCGGTCCACCGAGGCGATCACGGCCATCATGGCGGTGCTCAAAACCGGCGCCGCCTACCTGCCCATCGACCCCGCGCACCCACACTCGCGGATCGAGTTCCTGCTCGCCGACGCCGCCCCGGCGGCGGTGCTGACCACCGCGGAGCACGCCGACCGGCTCAACGGGTCGGCCCCGCGCGTCATCGACGTGGGCGCGGCCGCCATCGACAACGAAGAAAACCACGAAAACCCGCCGGGCGCGGCACCGCCGGCGAGCCCGCGCCCGCAGGATCTCGCGTACCTGATCTACACCTCGGGCACCACCGGAACCCCCAAGGGGGTGGGGCTGACCCACCTCAACGTGACCCAGCTGATCGGGTCGCTCAACGGTGGCCTGCCGTCGTCGGGCGTCTGGTCGCACAGCCACTCCCTGGCCTTCGACGTCTCGGTGTGGGAGATCTTCGGCGCGCTGCTGCGCGGGGGCCGGGTGGTGGTGATTCCGGAGTCCGTCGCGCGCTCCCCGCAGGACTTCCACGAGGCGCTGCTCGGCGAGGGCGTCAACGTGCTGACCCAGACCCCGTCGGCGCTGGCGGCGCTGCCGACGACGGGGCTGGAGTCGGTGGCCCTGGTGATGGCCGGTGAGGCCTGCCCGCCCGAGCTGGTCGACCGCTGGGCCCCCGGGCGGGTCATGCTCAACGCCTACGGCCCCACCGAGACCACCATGTGTGTGGCGATCAGCGCGCCGCTGACCCCGGGTTCGGGCGCGCCGCCGATCGGGTCGCCGGTGTCCGGGGCGGGGCTTTTCGTGCTCGACGCCTGGCTGCGGCCGGTGCCGGTCGGGGTGGTCGGCGAGCTGTACGTGGCCGGCACCGGCGTCGGCGTGGGCTACGTGGGGCGCGCGGGGCTGACCGGGTCGCGGTTCGTGGCCTGCCCGTTCGCGACCAACGGCGGCGCCCCGGCCCGCATGTACCGCACCGGGGACCTGGTCTGCTGGCGGCCCGACGGACAGCTCGCCTACCTGGGCCGCGCCGACGAGCAGGTCAAGATCCGCGGCTACCGCATCGAACTCGGCGAGGTCCAGGCCGCGCTCAGCGCGCTGGACGGGGTGGGGCAGGCGGTGGTGGTGCCGCGCGAGGACCGCCCCGGCGACAAGCGGCTGGTCGCCTACCTCACCGGCGCGCTGGACCCGGCGCGGACGCGTGCGGCGTTGGCGCAGCGGCTGCCGGCCTACATGGTCCCCGCCGCCGTCGTCGTCGTCGATGCGCTGCCGCTGACGCCCAACGGGAAGTTGGACGTCCGCGCCCTGCCCGCGCCGGAATACACCGCCGGCGAGTACCGGGCGCCGACCACGCTGACCGAGGAGATCCTGGCCGGCGTCTACGCCGAGGTGCTGGGCCTGGACCGGGTGGGCGTCGACGACTCGTTCTTCGACCTGGGCGGCGACAGCATCTCGGCAATGCGGCTGGTCGCGGGTGTCAACGCCGCGCTGGACACCGACCTCGCCGTGCGGACGGTGTTCGAGGCGCCCACGGTCGCGCGGCTGGCGCCGCGGATCGGCGTCGGGTCGGGCGCGCTGCCGCGGCTGGTCGCGGGCGAGCGGCCCGCGGCGGTCCCGTTGTCGTTCGGGCAGAACCGGTTGTGGTTCCTCGACCAGCTGCAGGGGCCGTCGCTGGTGTACAACATGCCGGCGGCGCTGCGGCTGAGCGGGCCGCTCGATGTCGAAGCGCTGGGCGCGGCGCTCGCCGACGTGGTGGGCCGCCACGAGAGCCTGCGGACGCTGTTCGCCGCGCCCGACGGGGTGCCGCACCAGGTGGTGCTGCCCGCCGAACGCGCGGACTTCGGCTGGCGGGTGATCGACGCCCGCGACTGGCCGGCCGACCGGCTGACCGATGCCGCGGCCGAGGTGGCGCGGCACGCGTTCGACCTGGCCGCCGAGATCCCTTTGCAGGCGCGGCTTTTCCGGGTCGCCGACGACGAACACCTGCTGGTGGCGGTGGCGCATCACATCGCCGCCGACGGCTGGTCCGTGACGCCGCTGGTGCGTGACGTGGGGCTGGCCTATGCGGCCCGGTGCGCCGGGCGGGCCCCCGGCTGGACGGATCTGCCGGTGCAGTACGTCGACTACACGCTGTGGCAGCGCGCGCAGTTCGGGGACCTGGCCGACAGCGACAGCCCGATCGCGGCGCAGGTCGCCTACTGGCAGGACGCGCTGGCCGGGATGCCCGAACGCCTCGAGCTGCCCACCGACCGGCCCTACCCGCAGGTCGCCGACCAGCGCGGCGACACGCTGGCCGTGGACTGGCCCGCCGAACTGCAGCAGCAGGTCGCCCGGGTTGCCCGCGCACACAACGCGACCAGTTTCATGGTGGTCCAGGCCGCGCTGGCGGTGCTGCTGTCCAAGGTCAGCGCCAGCTCGGATGTGGCGGTCGGGTTCCCGATCGCCGGGCGCCGCGACCCCGCCCTCGACGACCTGGTCGGCTTCTTCGTCAACACCCTGGTGCTGCGCGTCGACCTGGGCGGCGACCCCACCGTCGCCGAGTTGCTGGCCCAGGTCCGCCAGCGCAGCGTCGCGGCGTACGAGCATCAGGACGTGCCGTTCGAGGTGTTGGTGGAGCGGCTCAACCCGGCGCGCAGCCTGGCTCACCACCCGCTGGTGCAGGTGATGCTGGCCTGGCAGAACTTCGCCGGGCACGGCGGTGACTTGTCGTTGGGGGACCTCGACGTCACCCCGCTGCCCGTGGACACCCACTCGGCGCGCATGGACCTGGTGTTCACGCTCGCCGAACGCTGGACCGATGCCGGTGAGCCCGACGGCATCGCCGGTCAGGTGGAGTTCCGCACCGACGTGTTCGACGCCGCCGGCGTGCGCGCGCTGGCCGAGCGGCTGCGCCGGGTGCTGGAGGCGGTCGCCGCCGACCCCGAACGGCCGTTGTCGTCGCTGGATCTGCTCGACGACACCGAGCGGGCCCGGCTGGACGAGCTCGGTAACCGGGCGGTGCTGGCCCGGCCTTCGAGCAAGCCACAGGGCACGCCGACGCTGGCGGAGCTGTTCGCCGCGCAGGTGGCCCGCACCCCCGACGCGGCGGCGCTGAGCTGCGACGGCCTGACCCTGACCTACCGCGAGCTGGACGAGGCCGCCGACCGGTTGGCCCACGCGCTGGCGGCTCGCGGCGCGGCCCCGGGACAGGCTGTGGCGCTGCTGTTTTCGCGCTCGGCCGAGGCGATCGTCGCGATCCTGGCGGTGCTCAGGAGTGGGGCGGCCTACCTGCCGATCGACCCGGCGCTGCCGTCGGCGCGGATCGGGTTCATGCTCGACGACGCCGCGCCGGTCGCGGTGCTCACCACCGCCGCGCTGGCCGGCCGGGTGGCAGACCGGGTGCCCGTCGTCGACGTCGACGACCCCGGCACCGCGAGCGCCGCAACGACCGCCCCGGCGCCGGACGACATCGCCTACCTGATCTACACCTCGGGCACCACCGGCGTCCCGAAGGGCGTAGCGGTCACCCACCGCAACGCCGCCCAGCTGGTGGCGTCGGCCGCGGGCGGGCTGCCGGGCGGCGGGGTGTGGAGCCAGTGGCATTCGCTGGCCTTCGACGTCTCGGTGTGGGAGATCTTCGGCGCGCTGCTGCGTGGCGGGCGGCTGGTGGTGATCCCCGAGTCGGTGGCGGCGTCGCCGGAGGACTTCCACGCGCTGCTGGTCGCCGAGCGGGTCAGCGTGCTGTGCCAGACCCCGTCCGCGGTGGGCATGCTGTCGGCCGAGGGCCTGGAGTCGACGGCGTTGGTCGTGGCCGGCGAGGCCTGCCCCACCGAGCTGGTGGACCGCTGGGCGCGGGGGCGGACGATGCTCAACGCCTACGGCCCCACCGAGGCCAGCGTGTACGCGGCGATCAGCGCCCCGCTGCGGCCGGGGACCTCGACGGTGCCGATCGGCGCGCCGGTGCCCGGGGCGGCCCTGGCGGTGCTCGACGCGTGGTTGCGCCCCGTGCCGGCCGGGGTGGTCGGTGAGCTGTACGTGGCCGGCGCCGGCGTGGCCGCCGGGTATGTGCGGCGCCCGAGCCTGACCGGGTCGCGCTTCGTGGCGTGCCCGTTCGGCGGGCCGGGCGCCCGCATGTACCGCACCGGGGACCTGGTGCGCTGGGGGGCCGACGGGCAACTGGTCTACCTGGGCCGCGTCGATGAGCAGGTCAAGATCCGCGGCTACCGCATCGAGCTCGGCGAAATCCAGGCCGCCCTGAGCGCGTTGGACGGGGTCGAGCGGGCGGCGGTGATCGCCCGCGAGGACCGCCCCGGCGACAAGCGACTCGTCGGCTACCTGACCGGCACCGCCGACCCCCTTGAAGCGCGCGCCGCGCTCGCCGACCGGCTGCCGGCCTACATGGTGCCCGCCGCGGTCGTGGTGGTTCCCGACCTGCCGCTCACACCGAACGGCAAGCTGGACAAGCGCGCGCTGCCGGCGCCGGAGTACCGGGACGCCGACCGCTACCGTGCCCCCGACGGCGTCACCGAGGAGGTGCTGGCCGGCATCTACGCCGAGGTCCTCGGCCTCGACCGCGTCGGCGTGGACGACTCCTTCTTCGACTCCGGCGGGGACAGCATCTCGGCGATGCAGGTGGTGGCGCGGGCGCGGGCGGCGGGCCTGTTGTGCCGGCCGCGCGACGTGTTCGTCGAGCAGACCGTGGCCCGGCTGGCCCGGGTGGTGGCGGTGGCCGACGGGGCCGACGACGGCGATGACGGCGTCGGGCCCGTCGTCGCGACGCCGATCATGCGCTGGCTGCAACAGGTGTCCGGCCCGGTAGACGAGTTCAACCAGACGATGGTGCTGCAGGCGCCCGCCGGCACCAGCCACGACGACGTGGTCGCGGTGCTGCAGGCGCTGCTGGACCGGCACGGCATGCTGCGGCTGCGGGTCGGCGACGAATTCACCGTCCCCGAGCCCGGCTCGGTGGACGCCCGCGACCGCCTGTACACGGCGGACGCGCTGACCGCGGCGGCCGTCGTCGAGGCGCGGTCGCGGCTGGACCCGACCGCCGGGGAGATGCTGAGCGCGCTCTGGATCCCCCCGACGGAGCAGCTGGTGCTGGTGATTCACCACCTCGCCGTCGACGCGGTGTCCTGGTGGATCCTGCTGGAAGACCTCAACCTCGCGTGGGCCCAGCACCGCGTGGGCCGGGTCATCGAGCTGCCGGTGACCGGCACGTCGTTCGGCCGCTGGGCGTCGCTGCTGGCCGGGCAGGCGCACGACCCGCGGGTCACCGAGCACGCCGAAGCCTGGCGGACGGTCGCGGCGACACCGCCGGCGTTGCCCGCGCTGCGGCCCGAGGCGGACACCTTCGCCGCCGCCGGACACCTGTCGGTGGCGCTGGACGCCGAAACCACCGCCCTGCTCCTCGGCGAGGTCCCGGCGGCGTTCCACGCCGGCATCCAGGACATCCTGCTGATCGCGTTCGGCCTGGCCGTCGCGGAGTTCACCGGTGCCGGACCCGTCGGCATCGACGTCGAGGGCCACGGCCGCCACGAAGAGTTCGGCCGGCACGTCGACCTGTCCCGCACCGTCGGGTGGTTCACCACCAAGTACCCGGTTGCCCTCAACGTCGGCGGACTGTCCTGGGCGCAGGTGCTCGCCGGCGACGCGGCGCTGGGCGAGGCGCTCAAGACCGCCAAGGAACAGCTGCGGGCGCTGCCGCACCCCCTGACGTACGGCCTGCTGCGCTACCTCGGTGACCTGGTCGCCGCAGAGCCGCCGATCGGGTTCAACTACCTGGGCCGCCTGGGCGCCGGCGCCGCGGGTGAGGGCTGGCGGATCTGTCCGGCCGACCCGTCGGTCACCGGCGCGGCCGCGGCCATCCCCATGCCGCTGATGCACACCGTCGAGCTCAACGCCGTCACCCTGGACGGCGATTCCGGCCCGACCCTGCACGCCAACTGGACGTGGGCGCCGTCGGCCCTCGACGAGGCGCGGATCCGCCGGCTCAGCGGGTTGTGGTTCGACGCCCTGGCCGGCATCTGCGCCCACGTCCGCTCCGGTGGGGGCGGGCTGACGCCGTCGGACATCGCGCCCGCCCGGCTTACCCAGCGCCAACTCGACGAGCTGCAGCGGCACGAGCCGGTCGCCGACGTGCTGCCGCTGACCTCCGTGCAGCGGGGCCTGCTCTTCCACGCCAGCGCCGCGCCGGGCAGCGACGACCTGTACGCCGGGCAGCTGGACATCGCCGTCTCCGGCCCGCTCGACAAGGACCGGCTGCGCGCCGCGGTGCGTGCCGTCGTGCGTCGGCACCCGAACCTGGTCGCCCGGTTCCACCAGTACGACGAGCCGGTGCAGGTCATCCCGGCCGAACCCGAAATGGCCTGGCAACACCTCGAACTCCGGGCCGACGAGCAGATCGGGCGGCTCCGCGCCGACGAGCGCGCCGCGGTCTGCGACCTTGCCGGGGGGCCGGCGTTTCGCGTCGCCTTGGTCCGCGTGGCCGAAGGCCGGCACCGGCTGGTGCTGACCAACCACCACATCGTGCTCGATGGCTGGTCGATGCCGATCCTGCTCGGCGAGATCTTCGCCGGCTACTACGGGCAGCGGCTACCGCCGGCGGCGCCGTACCGCGACTTCGTCGCGTGGCTGTCTGATCGTGACGCCGACACCGCCCGCGCGGCCTGGGGCGAGGTGTTCGCCGGCTTCGACGCCCCCACGCTGGTCGCCCCCCAGGACCGGACGCGGCCGGGACAGCAACGGGACAAGGCGTTCCGGCTGCCCGCCGCGCTCTCCCGGGCCGTCACCGAGCTGGCCCGATCCCAGCAGACGACCGTCAACATCGTGCTGCAGGCCGCCTACGCGCAGCTGCTGTGCTGGCTGACGGGCCGCCAGGATGTCGCGTTCGGCACCACGGTCTCGGGCCGGCCGCCCGAGCTGGCCGGCGCGGAGTCGATGGTCGGCCTGCTGATCAACACCGTGCCGGTGCGGGCGCGCATCACCGCGTCGACCACCGGCGCCGAGCTGCTGGCCCAGCTGCAGGGCGCCGCCAACGACACGCTGGAGCACCAGCACCTGGCGCTCACCGAGATCCACCGGCTGGCCGGCCAGGACGTGCTGTTCGACACCCTGTTCGCCTATGAGAACTACCCGATCGACGCCGGCGCGCTGCAGGGCGATCACGAGCTGGCCATCACCGACATCGCCACCCACGAATCCACCCACTACCCGCTGACCGTGCAGGCCCAGCCCGGCCACGAGATGGGCTTCCGCATCGAATACGACACCGACGTGTTCGACGTGGCTGCTGTTGAGGCTTTGGTGGGGCGGTTGTGTCGGGTGTTGGTGGCGATGACGGGGGATCCGGGGCGGCGGTTGTCGTCGGTGGATCTGCTGGATGTGTCCG
Source organism: Mycobacterium sp. NGS68 (assembly GCF_059812195.1). Classification (NCBI taxonomy): domain Bacteria; kingdom Bacillati; phylum Actinomycetota; class Actinomycetes; order Mycobacteriales; family Mycobacteriaceae; genus Mycobacterium; species Mycobacterium sp. NGS68. The sequence goes on from NZ_JCALCE010000066.1 coordinate 9,383, forward strand.
AGCACGC
>NZ_JCALCE010000067.1:0-9280 GCF_059812195.1 Mycobacterium sp. NGS68
CGCACCGCGCGTCGCCTACTCGTCACCGAAGGCGTCGTAGAGTTCCGGCAGGAAGCCGGCCAGGTGATTCATCTCCTGCGCGCAATGCACGAGCAGATTGCGGCCGCTGGTCGCCGGGTCGCCGAGTATTCGAGACGCTATCGGGCGCAACGCTTTCGACGCGACTCCGGGGGCCTTTCGCACCGCGATGTGGGGTCCGCCCATCCAGAAGCGGGACCGCATCTCGGCCCCGCCCTGCGTCGACCGGATGTGGTGGATGAACCATCCGACGTCCGCCGGGGCGTCCCCGGCACCCAGCCGGGCGCAGATCGCCACCGCATCGTCGCTGTCGGCAGGGCAGCCCATCTCCTCCGGTGCGACGAACTGAATCGCGCCGTTGAGCAACGACGAGCCGATGTATTCGCTGATCAACGACCAGCGGCCGACGTAACGCCGGGCCCCGACCCGGCCACCGTCGTCGTCGCCGTCCTTCCACGCGGCGGACAGATGCGCCCGCGGATGCCAGAGCTTGTAGCGACGGCTATCGCAGCCGTGCCAACCGAACCACCACGCCCACATCGCCGGCGTGACGCCGGGCATGTCGGTGCGGACGGACACCTGATAGCTGCCGTCGTCGAGGACGCCATAGCCATTCTCGGTCTGCTGATAGCCGTCGTCCGCGACGGTCGCGGCATCGGCGAAGGCTAACAGGGCCATCCCACCTTGCGGGCCGTGCTGCAGCGCCTCGACGACATGGCTTGGCAACGGCGCCATTTCGGGCTGGAAGAACTTCCCGTAAGGCGTGTTGGCGTCGTCGTTGCGGTAGCCCAGATACCGTTCGGTGGCCATCAGATGCGCCCCATCCAGCTGTTGAACAAACCGTCGGGATCGTATTCGGCCCGCACCCGGTCCAGCTTGGCCATCGCCGCGTCGCTGGCAAACCGGGCCGGACGCGCGCCGAGGTTCTCGTCGGCCAGCTGGATGCCGACCGCCAGGCCGGACATGGCGGCCATGTGGGACCGCGCCCAGTCGGCGTACTTCGCCTCGTCGGCGGTGTCCTTCCAGGAGCCGTAGAGCGCCAGGTAGATGTCGGCCTCGATGCTGTAGGCCATGTCCTGCCGCGGCGGCACCGGGCCCCAGTTCAGCCAGAGGAAGTGCGCCGGGTGGGGCGGCAGCGTGTCGAGGATGGAGCGGATGCCGGGCAACAGGTCGGCGGCAGGCGCGGAGGTCCACATGTTGTCCACCGCGTAGTGGTGGTCGGCCAGGTAGTGGCTCATCGCGACGTCGTACCAGGTGGCCAAATCCGTTGGCATGTAAGGCACTTTGACGAGCGCTCGGTCGGCGACCGGGCAGGTGCCGAACAGGGCCAGGGCCATTTCCGCCTCCGCCTGCGAGTCGGCGAACGCCGGGGACGCGAACGAGATGACGGGTACGTCGATGCCCATGTTCGGTTCGCCACGGGAGGCGACGGCCTGCAGTTCGACGCGGGGGTCGACCTCGGCGCCGACTTCGCGTGCCCAGCTGAATACCTCGTCCGCCAGGTCGAACGGGTAGACGTAGACGCTCGTCCCGCACACGGCGGGCCGCGGGTAGAGCTTGAGGTAGAACGACGTGACGACCCCGAAGAAGCCCGGCCCCGCCCCGCGGGCCGCCCAGTAGAGGTCGGGGTGATGGTCTTCGTCGCAGTGGATCTGCTCGCCGTCGGCGGTGATCACGTCGAGCCCGACGACGCTCTCGACCGCGGGGCCGTAGATCCGGCTGTTCCAGCCGTAGCCGCCCTGCAAGAGATAGCCACCCAGGCACACGCCCTTGCAGTGACCGCCGGGGAAGAACAGCCCCTGGGCTTCCAGATCGGCCATCAGCAGGCTGCCGCCCTTGCCCGGTCCGGCGACGGCGAGGCCTTTTTCGGCGTCGATGGTGACGTGGTCGAGGCGGCTCACGTCGAGCAGCACGGAGCCGTCGCGCAGATGGCTGGCCGCGAAGCTGTGGCCGCCCGAGACGATGCTGACCTTGTACCCGTTGGCCTTTGCATAGCGCAGGCCGGCCACGATGTCGTCGTTACCGACGGCCTGGACGATCACGCCGGGATAGCGATCGGGCACGCGCTGATGCCATACCGTTCGGCGGCGGGCCTGCTCATATCCGTCGTCGCCGCGGAAGAAGTGCCGCCCGGCCGGTAGCGCGCTCATCTCCACTCCCTTAGAACCGGAATACGGTTCTTGATAGTCCGATATGCGGCACAATATAGTGGAATAGTGGCGCCGGGGGAACAAAATCCGCGAACCAATCGCGACGAGGGCATTCAGGTGCTGCGCCGCGCCGCCGCGGCACTCGACGAGATCGCCGCCGAGCCCGGACAGCTGCGCCTCGTTGATCTCGGCGAGCGGCTGGGATTGGCCAAGTCGACCACTCGCCGCCTGCTGGTCGGCCTCGTCGAGGTGGGGCTGGCGAGCGTCGACTCACACGGTCGGTTCTCGCTCGGCGAGCGCTTGCTGGGATTCGGTGGCGACGCCGCCGCGCACATCGCGGCGGTCTTCCGGCCCACCATCGAAAAGGTGGCGCGCGCAACCGACGACGAGACCATCGACCTGTCGGTCCTGCGCGGCCACCGGATGTGGTTCGTCGATCAGATCGAATCCACCCACCGGCTGCGGGCGGTATCGGCGATCGGGGTGCGATTCCCGCTACACAGCACCGCCAACGGAAAGGCCGCTCTGGCAACGCTTGACGACGCCGACGCCGAGGCCGCGATCTCCCGGCTGGCCCCCGATGCCGCTGAGGCGCTGCGCCGCGAGGTGGCCGAGATCCGGGGCACCGGAATCGCATTCGACCGCGGGGAGCACACCCCGGGTATTTCCGCCGCCGCCATCGCGCGGCGCACCGCGAGCGACAACGTGGTCGCGATCTCGGTGCCCGCTCCCACCGAGCGGTTCCTGCAAAAGGAGCGGCAGATCGTCGAGGCCCTGCGGGCCGCCGCGGAATCAACGGCCTGGACGCGCTAGCAGCGCGAGACGCAACGGCCGTGATACTTCCCCGCTACCACGGCCGTGTACGCCTCGTGCTCAAGCGATTCCGCCGACCCGATCAGTCAGCCGGCCGCGACGGCGAAGAGCTCGCCCCACTCGCGACGGGCCGCCGACTGCGCGTCGACGAAGCTGGTTGTCTTCTCGCCCTCGCCCGCCAGGTGGACCAACGCCCATGCCATGGCAAACACCGGTACCCGGTGACGTACTGCGGCGCTGTGCAGCTCGTCGAACGCGGTGTCGGACCGGCACCGGCGCAGACCGATGAGGATGCCCCGCGCGGTGTCGAGAATGCGACCAGAGTTCGGGCCACACGACGCCTGGGTGGAAACCCAGCTCGCCATCATGCCTCCTTCGCTCCTATCGATGCCCACCGGCGAAACAAACAGCCTGCAGATGAAGACATCTCACTTGCGTGCGCCCTAATCGACGCACCCTGCCATGATTTGGTGATCTCCGTCGGTGCGCCAGATCGCGGCGGACATCGATACGCTCCTGTGAGCGTGTTGATATCGACCAGAAGCCCGCGGCGCGGACTAGCGTGGACTGGTCGGACGCCGAATCAACCTGCGAGCGCCAATACTTCGTCGAAGCCCGCGACGATCGCATCAAGAAATACGTCATAGTCGGGGATCGCCGCGGTATCGACGTTGATGCCCAGCGTGCAGGTATCGACGTAGGTCAGCAGCGTCACGTTGACCGACGAGCCGATCGTCGGGCCGAACGCGTACTGGCCCAGCACGGCCGCGCCGCCCAGAAAGACCGGCACCGGCACACCCGGCACGTCGCTGGCCACGAAGTCGACGTGACGCAGCACCGACCCGATGTACCAGCGCGGCACCAGATTGAGCACGCCGGCGATCAACTGGGTGTACGGCAGGGACCGTTCCCGACGCACCGCGTCGGCGCGTTCGTGTATCGCCTTGATTCGCCGCGCCGGATCGGCCTCGCCGACGGGCACGTCGAAGCGCATCAACGTAATCCGGTTCCCGCCGACATCGTCGGACTGCGTTCGCAGACTGATCGGCATCGACAGGTGCAGGTCCCCGACCGGGGCGCCGTGCTTCTCGTGGTAGATGCGTAACCCGCCGGCCACGGCCGCGACAAACGCGTCGTTGAGCGCGCCACCGCAGCGGTGCGCCGCTTCGCGCAGCTGCTGCCGCGGTACCTCGTGGACCCCGAGATGACGGATCAGGCTGCGTTCCTGGGTCAGCGCGGAACCGGTCGCATTGATGGGCCGGACGGTCCGGTAGACCGAGACCGCATTCGCGCCTACCGAGCGGACGGTCGAAATGGGTTGTCGGATGGCGTCATACACGAACCGCGGCGCAAGCTTGACCGTCTGGGCCAACGCCTTGCCGGCCACCGACGTGTTGTAGTTCCAGGCGTCGCGGTACCCGTCGAACGGTGACGACGCGGGCGCCTCGGGTGCGGCGGGCAGTTCGTCGATCTTGTACACATCGTCGGAGAGGTCGAACAGGTTCATCGCGATCTGGACGCCGCCGACCCCGTCCGTGAGCGCGTGATGGAACTTGCAGATCACCGCGGCGCGGCCGTTCTCCAGCCCCTCGACCAACGTCGTCTCCCACAGTGCACGGGCGCGGTCGAAATCCTGCATCTCGGCCAGCCGGGCCAGTTCGAGCACGTCGTCGAGCGTGCCGGGTCCGGAGAGGGCCGTGCGGCGCAGGTGGTAGTCCAGGTCGAAGTCCGCGTCATGCTCCCAGCGCGGCGGGGCGGGCGGCGGAGACTCCACTACCCGCTGGCGGAACATCGGCACCTTACGACTGACCAGGTCGAATCGCAGGCGGACCTGCTCCCAGTCCGGCGAGCGATCCAGCAATACCACGCTGACCACGGTCGACCGCAACCGCGGATCCGTCTCCATCGCCCAGGTGAACGCGTCGCTGTTGCGCATGAAATTGGTGCTTGTCATATCGGCCCCATTCGCTTCATGCACAAAGTTACGACTCTCGGCGCCGCAGGTCACCGTGTTGCCGGCAGCCAATGACTTTGGTCCCTGCGGTTGGGGCCTTTGGTCGCGCCGTCAGGGGCCGAGTACCCGCCGGGTGTAGTCGTTGAGGAACACCCGATTGGGGTCCAGGCGGTCGCGGACCGCGGCGAAACGATCCCAGTCGGGGTAGCGCTCGCGCAGCGTGCCGGCGCTCTGGTAGTGGCGCTTGCCCCAGTGCGGGCGGCCCGCGTAGTCGTCCATGATCGCCTCGACGGCACGGAAGTACGTCTCGTATTCCATGCCGGTGTACTGGTGCACGGCGATGTAGCAGGTGTCGCGCCCGTGGGCCGTGGACAGAAAGGCGTCGTCGGCGGCGGCGAAGCGCACCTCTAGCGGGAACATGATCGGCAGCTTGCGGCGGTGCACGACGTCGATGACGCGGCCGATCGCCTCGCGGGCGTGCTCACGCGGAATCGCATACTCCAGTTCGGTGAATCTGACCTTGCGTTCGGTCGCGTAGACCTTGTACGCGCGGTCCTGCACGGTGGCTTCCGATATCAGGCTCGTCATCAGCTGGTTGAGACCCGCCGCGGCCCCGGGGAATCGACGACCGGCGCGGCAGATCAGGCTTAACCCAACGTTTTCGACGTCCTCACCGAGCCTGCGCTTCCACGCCGGTGTGGGCGTGGGTTGTTCGACACTGCGCCTGGTGGTGCGGGTCAAAGCCGTTTTCCCGTAGGGGAATACGAAGAATTCAAAATGGTCGTTGCCGTCCACGGACTCGTCGAGGCGGTCCAGCGTCTCGGTCAGGGCGCGGCGCTCGTCGCGCCGATGCAGGGTGTACAGCGGCACCGTCTGCACGGTCACCTGTGAGATGACCCCGAGTGCGCCGAGCGACACCCGCGCCGCCAGATACGCCTCCGGGTCGGAGTCCTGTGACAGCGTCAGCACCTCGCCGGCGGCCGTGACCAGCCGCAGCGAGACGATCCGCGCCGACAAGTTCGGAAAGCGCGCCCCGGTACCGTGTGTCGCGGTCGCGGTGGCGCCTGTGATGGACTGCGCGTCGATGTCGCCCTGGTTCTCCAGCCCCAACCCATGCGCGGCCAGTTGCGGACCGAGTGTGTGCAGCTTCGCGCCGCCCTCGATCGTCACCAAACCGGTGGCGGTGTCCGCGTCGACGACCCGCTGCAGGCCGGCCATGTCGACCATCACCCCGTCGGTGCACGCGCAGTCGGTGAACGAGTGCCCGGTACCGACGGCCCGTACCCGCTCGCCGCGCCTGGCCGCCCCTGCGACGACGCCGACCAGCTCGTCCTCCGAGCCCGGTCGCACCACGGCCGTCGGAGAGCAGAACTGCTCGCCGGCCCAGTTGCTCCAAATCAGGCTCACCGCACCAACTCCCGCATCACAGCCTCGGCGACGGTGACGGCGTGGCTCACCGTCTCGTAGACCACGTTCTCCGGGATGTCGGTCATAAGGTGGTAGTTCGACAGCTCTTTGTAGCGGTCGATCGACGAGAAGCAGGCGGTCGGATATCCCCCGCGACTCATCAGCACGGCGTCGGTGCTGTTGCGCGCGCGCATCCCGCGGCGCACCGGGGCGTCGGCCCGTTCGGCGGCGCGGGCCACCAGGTCGCGGAACGCGCCGCGGTAGTAGTCCTCCATCACCGTCGTGCCCTCGCCCTCGAGCATCACCAGCTCCGGCGAGCCGACCGTGTCGAAGTTGAGGAAGTACGTTCGGTCATGGTCGAGCTCGGGCCCGTGGCGGGCCATGAACCCGTAGATGCCGCCCTGCAGGATCTCCTCGGCCCCGAGCGAAACCAGCAGGGCCCGTACGCCTTTCACCGGACGCTCGCGCAGCCGCTCGGCGAGCGCGACGATCAGTGCGACGGCGGACAAGTTGTCGTTGGCGCCCGGGACGACCGGGCTGCGGGCGATGTCGGCGAAGATCGCGGCGGTGGCCGCGCTCATTGCCGCACCCGCGAGCATCATCCGGCGGCTGCCACGCAGCGCGCCGACGCCCGCGAGGGTTGGCGCCAGGATGGGCGGCCACCAATTCGGCAGTGAGGTGTTCATCCGCTCGGCGATCCCGGGAAACCGCTCGACGAGGTACTGCTGCGGGCCCTGATTGAAGAATTTGCCGGTGCGCGCGGCGTCGTGATGGGCGCAGACGACGACGGTGTGCTCGCCGTCGAGGTCACCCGCCTCGCCGACGACGTTCCATGTGGTGCGGGCCTTTTCGATGCGTTTGCGCGCGACGCGTGGGCCGTTGGAGCAGTCGTCGGCGATCGCCAGCCCCGCGCCCACGCCCGCAGCGGCGGCCGGCAGCCGCAGGTGCCGGCTGGCCAGCCCGGCCAGTCCGGCGACGACCCCGATCGCCGCCAGCTTGGCGTGCAGTCGCGGGTAGCCGTCGTAGAACTGCTCCTCCTCGATCCGCACGCGCTGTGCACCCGCCGTCCGCAGGCGTTCGACGATCCACTCGGCGGCCCGGTGCTCGCCGGCCTCGCCGGCCGCTCGTTCGATCGGCGCCAGCGTCTCGACGACCTCGCGCATCGTGGCCAGCTCGCTCGGCAGCGCGGTGACGGGCCCGTCGCCGGTCATAGCAGTCCTTTCAGAGGAAGGCGCGGCCCTCGCCGCGGTAGGTAGGGACGGTATCGACGATCTGCGCGCCCCGGACCAGGTGCAGGCGGTCGAACCGTTCGCACATCTCGCCGGCCTTGGTGTGGCGGAAGTAAACCTTATCGCCGACCTTCAGCCGTCGCGCCGCCGCACCGCGCAACGGGGTCTGAACCTCGCCCGTGCCCTCCATCGGGTCGAGCGCGAGCCCGGCCGGCAGATAGGGCGTCGGCATGCGGTCCTTGCCGCCGACGCCGCTGGCGAGGTAGCCGCCCCCCAGTGCGGTCGCCGTCGCGGCATCGGGCCGGCGTGAGATGGGCAACGCGAACATCGCCGCCGGCTGCAGGGTGAACGCCGAGTACGAATCGAACAGCGTCGGCGCGTAGAACCCCGAGCCCGCAGTCGCCTCGGTGACCACCGGCTCCTGTGCGACGAGCTGCAGATCCCCCGTACCGCCGGCGTTGACGATCTCGAGGTCGGCGACCTCGCGCACCAGCTCGACGGCGCGGGCGCGACGCTCGCGCAACTCCTCGAACGACATGCGCTGCATCCGTTGCACGATGAAGTTCCGGGCGAACTTGCCGGCCACCTCGTCGCCGAAACCCGCGATGTGCCCCTCGTAGGACATCAACGCCACCAGCTTCAGCGCCGGCCGACGGGCGATCTGCACGGCGAGCGCGCGCGCCTGTTCCGGCGTGTGCAGCGGCGAGCGCTTGGGGCCGATCTTGACTCGCCCCCCGGCGCGCCAGTAGCCCGCGTCGAGATCCAGGCACAGCCGTATCGGCTGGTCGGTCGCGCTCTCGATCAGATCCAGGTGCTCGACGCTGTCGACCATGACGATCGGCGCCGCGTCCGGCTTCTCGGCGGTGAGGTCACCGAGCTCGCGCAGCGCGGCGCGGTCGGTGCTCGGATAGGCAAGCAACAGGTTGTCGAAGCCGTGGCCGGCCAGCCACAGCGTCTCGGGCAGCGTGAAGGTCATCAGCCCGTCGAACCGCCGGTCAGAGTCCAGGATCTCGCGCAGCAGCGGGCGGCAGCGCAGGGACTTCGACGCCACCCGGACGGGCTTGTCGCCGGCGCGTGTCAGCAACTGGCTGGAGTTTGCCCACATCGCGTCGAGGTCGACGAAAGCGAACGGCGCGTCGTGGTCGGCAAACGCCTGTTCGTAGCGCTTGAGTCGGCTCTGCGGGTCCAGGCCCGGCGGCGCATCGACCCGTCGCTGCTGACCGGCCACCTCGCGCACGCCGATACCCTACTGAACATCCCGCGCCGCAGGGGCGGATCGGCGCGCTAGGGGCGCTAGGGGGTGCCGTTCGTCCCGTCCTGCCCGAATAGCAGCCCACCGCGGCCGCCGGTGCCGCCCTGCGCGCCGGCGACACCATCGCCGCCGTCCCCGCCGTTGCCGACGAACCGGGAGTCGCCGCCGTTGCCGCCATCACCGGCCCCGCCCGTCGACCCGGCGCCGCCGTTACCGCCGGCGCCGCCGTTACCGAGAAGCCACCCGCTGGCACCGCCGACGCCGCCGTCACCGGCGCCCGCGCCCGACGAGTTGGCGCCGCCGGCCCCGCCCGTGCCGCCGCTGCCGAACAGCAGCGCGCCGTTGCCCCCGGCACCGCCGGTGCCGACCCCACTCGCCGCCCCATTCGACCCACCGGCGCCGCCGTTGCCGCCGTTGCCGATGAACCATCCGCCGTCGCCGCCGGCTCCACCGCGCG
>NZ_JCALCE010000068.1:0-8171 GCF_059812195.1 Mycobacterium sp. NGS68
TGCGTTCAGGGGCTCTTACGTCTGCTCGGTCTACCGCCACCTGGCTCCCGACTGACTCGAGAATCGGCGGGTAGCGGCTGCTCACCATATGCTAACGATTGACGTTAGTATCGTGTCACGTTAGCATTATTTGCGTGATCCGCTCGTTCAGCGACAGCGACACCCAGAAGATCTGGGAGCTGCGCCGCCCGAAGGGGATCAGCACCGAGTTCGGCAAAGCGGCGCGCCGCAAGATGCAGATCCTCGACGCCGCGGAGAACATCAACGATCTACGGGTGCCCCCGGGCAACCGCCTAGACAAACTGCAACCACCCCGCGAAGGGCAACACAGCATCCGCGTCAATGACCAGTACGGCCTGTGTTTCACCTGGAACAACGGCGGCGCTGATGACGTCGAACTGACCGACTACCACTAAGGAGGACGACAATGGCTGACTTCGCACCGACCCACCCCGGCGAGATTCTCGCCGAGGAGTTCCTCGCGCCGATGGGAATCACCCCCTACCGCCTGGCCCAGGAGATCGGCGTGCCGCAAACCCGGCTGAGTGAGATCATCCACGGTCGGCGGGCCATCACCGCCGACACCGGCCTGCGGCTGTCGCGCGCGCTGGGCCTGTCTGACATGTTCTGGATCAACTTGCAGGCGCGCTACGACGCCGATGTGACTCGCGCCGACAAGGGGGCCGAATTGGACCGCATCCACCCCCTCGCCGCGGCTGGGTAGCCCCCGCCCGCGGCGGTCGAACCGACCGGGAGGGAACGGGTAGTGACGTCGTAATGACCGCCCGGCGGTGACTCGCCTACCCCGTTAGATCGCGGTCGAAATATTCGATACGGGGTTGTCGGTGGCCGGGCGTATCCTGCGTCTCACCATGACCATGAGGAACATCGACACGACCCGTGCTCTCCGGACCGAGGACGAGCTACGGGCACTAGTCGACGCCATTTACACCTCGCCGATGACCACGCAAGAAACGAACTGGCTTGAGTGGAAGAGCAGCCTGGACCTCAGCAAACCGGAGGGCCGGTTCGCGGTGGCGAAGGCCATCCTCGGGTTCGCCAATCGCTCGGTTGCAGAAGCGCACCGGGCCTGCGAGGGCGCGGCCTACATGGTCGTGGCCCCGACGCGCCGGAGGACATTCAGATCACGATGGCGGCAGGAGCGATGAACCGCCGCCGCCGGGCGACCACGACCACGACGCTCTCGATCTCGCTGAACTTGTTGACGCTGGACGACCTCTGCGCTGCCGAGCGGGACAGTTAGGCTCCCGCGCCACGTATCATCGCTCAGCCCATCGACCCGGCGGGCGACCGGCGCACCGAGATTTCAGCACGCCTCAACGTCAGCCTCGGCACTACGTCGCAGTCAGCAATGCCGTCCATCACTGCCTTTGGAGTCCACGATCTTTCCGTGTCAGGTCCCCCCTCCCCACGTGCTCCATCACTGCCATCTCGGCCGCGGCGCGGAACACACCCATCCAATCAACGGTGGGTTGCCTGAACCGATTATCGAGCGCCGCGTGCACCGCCCGTAGCTCGGCCCCGTGATGTTGGCGGACGGTCGTGCGAAGGGGCAAAACACCCACTGACCTGGCTCCCCCGCCTGGACTCGAACCAGGAACCCTTCGGTTAACAGCCGAATGCTCTGCCAATTGAGCTACGGAGGACCGCTTCGATCCGCGCGAATGATCGTGCCGATCGCGGGATGACTCTAGCGTACTGGCCTGGCCGGACCCAACTGATTAGCCCCGACTGGATGGGACCGGGGGGCACGCACCCGGCCGCGTGAGGCAGGATGGAGCCATCCGCACCACAGTCCGGGAGGAACCGCTTTGATCGGGTATGTCTTCGTGCTCGGGGTGGGTTACGTGCTGGGCACCAAGGCCGGCCGGCGCCGATACGAGCAGATCGTCGGTACTTACCGCGCGGTGACCGCAAGCCCGGTGGCCAGGTCGGTGATCGACGGCGGCCGCCGCAAGATCGCGAACCGGATCTCGCCCGACACGGGGTTCGTGACACTGGCCGAGATCGACAGCGAGACGACGGTCATCGAACGTGCCGGCGAGCCGGAGCCGACCGTCGCCGACTACCGCGAACAGAACCTCACGCGCTGAGGTCGTCGCCGCTGGCCTGCTCCAGCAGGCTGCGCCGGTAGGCCTCCATCGCGACCAAGTCGCCGAACAACGCGTGATACTCGTCGCCCTGCTCGATCGGCGACATGCGCTGTAGCTTCGACTTGACCTCGGCGATCTGGCGCCCCATCCAGACCTCCTGCAGGCGGGCCAGCACCCCGCCGATGTAGCGCGGCAGCTTCTCGTCCTCGACCTGGACCGTCTCTACCCCGAGTTCGTTGATCAGGCTCGCGGTCAGCGGCAACGACGTCTGGCGGCGCACCGCGTCGATCCATTGCGCCCCGGTGATGCCAGACGAGGTGCCGCCCGCGGTGTCGATGGCCGCGCGGACGGCCGCGTATCCGGGGTGGGTGAAGCTCTCGACGGTCAGCGCGTCGAACACCGGGCCGGCCAGGGCCGGGTACTGCAGCGCGGACTTGAGCGCCTCGCGCTGCGGCCACAGCGTGGGGTCCCGCGGGTCGGGGCGCGCGGCGGGGGGTTCGGTCGGGGACGCCGGCACCGGCGGCTCCTGGGCCGCCCGGCGGGGGACCTTGGGGCTGAAACCGGCCCTGGGCTTCTTGGCCTCCTCGCGCACCCGGCCGATGACCTGCGCAACATCGTCCCAACCGACCCAGCCGGCCAGTTGCCGGGCGTACTCGTCACGCAGGGTGGGGTCCTTGATCTGGCCGACCATGGGCACACAGCGGCGCAGCGCGGCCACCCTGCCCTCGGCACTGTCCAGGTCTATTTCGGCCAGGGCGCTGCGAATCGCGAACTCGAACAACGGGGTTCGCCGCGCGACCAGGTCACGCAGCGCCCCGTCGCCCGACTTCAGCCGCAGGTCGCAGGGATCCATGCCGTCCGGCGCCACCGCAACGAACGACTGACCCGCCAGGTTCTGCTCGCCGTCGAAGGCCTTGAGCGCGGCGGCGCGACCGGCCGCGTCGCCGTCGAACACGTAGATCAGTTCGCCGCGAAAGAAGCTGTCGTCCATCATCAGCCTGCGCAGCATCGCCAGGTGTTCGTCGCCGAAGGCGGTGCCACACGACGCGACCGCGGTGGTGACGCCGGCCAGATGCATCGCCATGACGTCGGTGTAGCCCTCGACCACCACCGCCTGGTGCCCCTTGGCGATGTCGCGCTTCGCCAGGTCGATCCCGAACATCACCGCGGACTTCTTGTACAGCAGCGTCTCGGGCGTGTTGATGTACTTGGCTTCCATCGGGTCGTCGTCGAACAACCGCCGCGCCCCGAACCCGATCACCTCACCGGCCGAGGACCGGATGGGCCACAGCAGCCGACGGTGAAAGCGGTCCATCGGGCCGCGGCGACCCTGCCGGGACAGGCCCGCGGCCTCCAGCTCCTTGAACTCAAAGCCCTTGCGCTGCAGATGCTTTGTCAGCGAGTCCCAGCCCGACGGGGCGAATCCACAGCCGAAGTGCCGGGCGGCCTCGGCGTCGAAGTTGCGCTCCTTCAGATACTGACGCGCCAGCGCCGCCTCGTCGGACTCCAGGGCCTGCGCATAGAACGCGGCGGCCTCCGCGTTGGCCGCGACGAGCCGGCTGCGGCTGCCGCGGTCGCGCTGCACGTTGGTCGCCGAGGCGCCCGAGTAGGTGATCGTGTGGCCGACCCGGTCGGCGAGCAGTTCGACGGCCTCGACGAAGCTGACGTGTTCGATCTTCTGCACGAACGCGTAGACATCGCCGCCCTCGCCGCAGCCGAAGCAGTGGAACTGGCCGTGGTTGGGCCGGACGTGAAACGACGGCGACTTCTCGTTGTGGAACGGGCACAGCCCCTTGAGCGAGTCGGCGCCGGCGCGCTTGAGCTGCACATAATCGGCGACGACGTCCTCGATGCGGATGCGCTCGCGGATGGCGGCGATATCGCGATCGGGGATCCGGCCAGCCATCGGCTCAGTCTAGAGCGCGGGACGGTGATCGGAATCCGGCCCGTGAACATGCCCTCGCGTGCCGACGCGAGCCGTGGTAGAAGTTCGAGATCCGATGTTTGCCCCAAGCTCTCACCGAGAGGTGTCGCCCATGAATGCCCGCACCGGATTTCAAGTCGGCAAGGCGATGTCGCGATGGTCCCTGCCGGCGCTGATTCTCGCCGTCGGAGTGCTCGCCGCGGGTCCCGCGGCCGCCGACACCTGCCAGTGGGATCCCGCCAAATCCCAGCAGGTGGACGCGGCATCGCCCGCCGCCGCGGCGATTCTCACTCCCGCCGTCGCCGATCTGAACAAACAACTCGGCAAACCCGCGAAGCTGGGCCCGGCCACCGTCGCAAAGTCGGGTCAGTGGGCGTTCGTGTCGGCCCCCATCCTGGGTACCGACGGGCAGCCCATCGATTACAAGGGCACGCCCTTTGCCGAGGCCGCGGAAAACGGCGGCAAGTCGAAGAAGTATCTGGCGCTGCTGCAGCAGGCGGGCCAGGGTTGGAACGTGGTGACCGGGGCCGTCGGGCCGACCGATGCCGCGTACGAAGGTTGGCCGCAGAAATACGGCTCACCCCCGGTGTTCCTGAAGTGCAGCTGACCCCGGGCGGGCCGGCGAGGGCCTAGACCGCCGCGAGCGTGCACGCAGTATCGGCCGGCACGGCGTGTCACCGTACGTCTGCGCACATTCGCGGCGCAGCCGGGAAGCAAGGGCTATTTGTCAGACACGCCGTAGTCCGCGCGGCGCTCGTCGATGCGTTCCAGTCTGCCTTCGGTGTACGACGCGATCTGGTCGACGACGACGCGCCAGCGGGCGCCGTCGTCAGGCGCGACGGTGAACGCCGCGGCGAAGATCGGGTCCAGGGTCTGCGGCGCCCCGGCATGCAGCCAGCGCGCCACGCGGTGGATGCGTTCACGCTGGCGGGCCTGGGTTTCCATGTGCCGCGGATCAGACATGATGAATTGCAGCGCAAGGGTTTTCAGCACGGCGACCTCGGCCCGCACCAGGTCGGGCACCTGTAGGTCGGCCTGGTAGCGCACCAGCGGCCCCGGCCCGGCCACCGCGCGCGTGCTCGCGACCGCGGCCGAGGCGAACCGGCCCACCAGTTCGCTGGTCAACCGTTTGAGGGCGACCGACGCCGTCAGCGTGGCGTCGTACTTGCCGACCGCCGCGACGACGGGCAGCCCGGACAGCCGCCGGGCGGCGGCGATCAAATCGTCGGCGCCGACCCGGGAGTATTCGCTGCCCCCCAGCCGTGCCAGCACGGCCGCCGCGTCGTCGTCGGCGAGCACGCGCAGGTCGATGCGTTCGGAGACGACGCCGTCTTCGACGTCGTGCACGGAGTAGGCGACGTCGTCGGCCCAGTCCATGACCTGCGCCTCAAGGCACGTCCGGTTTGCCGGCGTGCCCTCGCGGACCCAGGCCGCCGCGTCGCGGTCGTCGTCGTAAAACCCGAACTTGTCGTGCCCACCGCCGCGGAACCAGGGGTACTTGGTGACCGCGTCCAGGGCGGCGCGGGTCAGGTTGAGCCCGGCACTGCGGCCCTGCGCGTCAAGAACTTTGGGCTCCAGGCCGGTCAAGATCCGGAAGTTCTGCGCGTTGCCTTCGAAGCCGCCGTAGTCGGCGGCGAGCTCGTTGAGCGCGGCCTCCCCGTTGTGCCCGTACGGCGGATGCCCGATGTCATGGGCCAGGCCCGCCAGTTCGACGAGGTCGAGGTCGCAGCCCAGCGCGATCGCCATGCCGCGCCCGATCTGGGCCACCTCCAGCGAGTGGGTGAGCCGGGTGCGCGGGGTGTCGCCTTCGCGGGGCCCGACGACCTGGGTCTTGTCGGCCAGTCGACGCAGCGCGGCGCTGTGCAGCACCCGGGCGCGGTCGCGGGCGAAGTCGGTGCGGTGCTGGCCTTCGGTACCCGGCAGACCCGCGGTCTTGGGCGTCTCGATCACCCGCCGCTGACGATCGAAGTCGTCGTAGGGGTCGTGCTGATTCGTGCTCACCGAACCACAGTCTGCCAGGGCGGTCGCCGGATGTGTGCGCTTGTGGGCCTACGGTCCGGCATGGTCGCGAGCTAGATTGACGTATGCGCGTTGCTCGTTTGCTCGGCGTATTCCTGACCATCCTGACGGTGGGTCTGGCCGGGGAGCTCATGCTCGCGCCTACCGCCGGCGCGCGGCCGCCGTTCCGCCTGTCGGGCTACATCACCGACAGCGCGGGCGTCCTGTCGGACTCCGGTCACGCCGAGGTGAAATCTGCTATCGACCGCCTCTACACCGCTCGCCACGTGCGGTTGTGGGTGGTCTACGTCGACGACTTCGGCGGCCTGACCCCGGAGAAGTGGGCGAGGCAGACGTACGCCAACAGCGACCTGCGTGGCTACGACGCCCTGCTGGCCGTGGCCACCACCGGCCGCGCGTATGCGTTCCTCGTGCCGACCGAGGTGCGCAGCGTCAACGCCGGTCAGGTCGAGGGCCTGCGGCGCACGCAAATCGAACCGGCGCTGCGGGACGGAAACTGGAGCGGCGCGGCGGTCGCGGCGGCCAACGGGCTCAACCAGGCGCCGGACCCGTCGGGCCGGGTGGTGCTGCTGGTCGTGCTGGGCGTCATCGCCGTCGTCGTCGTGGTCCTGCTGATCGTGATGCGCTACCGCCGCCGACGGCGGCGCGCCGCCGCGCTGGCCGCGGCCCGACGGCTCGACCCCACCGACCCGAGCGCGCTCGCCGGGGTGCCGGTCGAGACCCTGGACGACCTCTCCCGGCTGATGGTCGTGGACGTCGACAACGCCGTGCGCACCAGTTCCAACGAGCTTGCGCTGGCGATCGAAGAATTCGGCGCCGAGCACACCACACCTTTCACCACCGCGGTCGAGTCCGCCAAAGCCGCACTGTCGCAAGCGTTCACCGTGCGTCAGCAGCTCGATGACGACGTGCCCGAGACGCCGGCGCAGCAGCGCGAGCTGCTCACCCGAGTGATCGTGTCGGCGGCGCGGGCCGACCGCGAGCTGGAGTCGCAGACCGAGGCCTTCGAGCAGCTGCGGGATTTGGTGATCAACGCCTCCGCGCGCCTCGACGGGCTGACCCAGCAGTATGTCGAACTCACCAGCCGGATCACCCCGACGGAACAACGGCTGGCCGACCTGCACAGCGAATTCGACGCCGCCGCACTGACTTCGGTCTCCGGCAACGTCGCGACCGCCCGGGAGCGACTGTCGTTCGCCGACAAGAACATCAGTGCGGCCCGCGCCCTGACCGGACGGGTGGAGAGCGGACGGCAAAGCGATTTGGTCGATGCGGTGCGGGCGGCCGAATCGGCGCTCGGTCAGGCCCGTTCGCTGTTCGACGCGGTGGACAGTGCGGCTAGCGACATCCGGCACGCGGTGGCTTCGCTGCCGTCGCTCATGGACGAGATCCAGGCGGCCGTCACGCATGCCACCGAGCAGTTGCAGCGCAGTCCCAAATCCAAATCGTCGCACACCGGGGAGCTCCTCGCGGCCCGCGACGGCGCGAGCACGGCCGTCGACGCCGCCCGCGGCGCCGGCTCTGCCGACCCGCTGGGCACCTTCGTGCGGCTGACCAAGGCCGACGCGGAGCTCAATCGGGTGCTGGCGACGCTGGCCGAAGAACAGGCCGCGGCCGAACGCCTCAACCGGTCCCTCGAGCAGGCGCTGTTCACCGCCGAGTCGCGGGTGCACGGCGTATCGGAATACATCGACACCCGCCGCGGCAGCATCGGGTCCGAGGCGCGCACCCGGCTGGCCGAGGCGAAACGGCACCTGCAGGCCGCGCGCGACCTGCGCACGACCAGTGTGAGCGAGGCGATTGCCCACGCCAACGCCGCGTCCACGCTGGCCGCCCATGTGCAGGCGCTGGCGAACGCCGACGTGGAATCGGCGGAGCGGGCCTATAGCCGCCGCGGTGGCGATGACACCGGCGCGCTGATCGGCGGGATCATCATCAGCGACCTGCTCCGCGGTGGCATGGGCGGCGGCGGCGGGTTCGGGTGGAGCCCGACGTCGTTCGGCGGCTCGTCACGCAATTCGTCCGGGGGTGGCTTCATGGGCGGCGGCGGCCGCTTCTGAGGGCCGGGCCGGCGGCAGGGCGCGGCGGCAGGGCGCGGCGGCAGGGCGCGGCGA
>NZ_JCALCE010000069.1:0-7090 GCF_059812195.1 Mycobacterium sp. NGS68
GGGGCGGTCATGGCGATCGGTGTTGGGCGCCGCGCTCGGCGTCATCACGGTGTGCGGAGCGGTCGCATTGACCGTCGTCGTGCTCGCGCACCGAGGCTCGCACAGCGCCGCGCCGGCCAACTCCGCGACACCGCCGGCGCCGTCCGCAGCCCCGCTCAGCCCGCCACCCCCGGTGACAGGGACCGTGTCGCCGCCATCATCGTCCACGGCGGGGGCGCCAGCACCAGCTCCTCCGACTGACCCAGTCCGCGAACAAATCTTCCTGACGGCACTGCAGACCGCAGTGAACCTCCCTGGCCCGAACCACGTCTCCTACGCCGACATTCCCGGCAGCCACGGCGCGTACATGGGCGACGTCACAGCATGGATGCCCGGCGGCTCAGTAGTCAGGAACGCCTACAAGGCGTGTGCTGTCCTGGCCCGATACCCCGATGATCGCAAGCGAGCTACCGACGCCTTCTTCGGGGGAATTGGGGCCCCCATCGACGTAGATGCATCCATCGCGCGGGCACGGGCGACATACATGGATATCGCGGCGATCGACCTCTGCCTGTAGGTGAGGGGCAGTGAAATGCCAGCGCAGCAGGAGCGGCTGGGGCTACATTGACTGGCATGGCCGAGGCCCAGGCCTCCGATGAAACCGCCGCTCGACCGGACGACGGCGAGACTGTGGCTGTCCCCGAGCTGGCGCCCACGCTGGCCGCCGCAGCGTTGGCGTGGTCGGCTGGCGATACGGCTCCTCCGGTGCGGCGGCCAGTGCCGCGGTGGGCTAAGGCTCTCCTGGCCGGGGTCGGAATCAGCGGCCTCATCGCGGGGGCCTTCGTGGTTGGTCAACATCACTCCGCCCGCGGGCCGGCGCCGGCAGCGGCTCCGGCGAGTTCAAGCGCGGCCGCGGTTCCGCCGGGCGCGGTCTTGAACGGAACGTACCGGCTTGACTACCACGCTGACGAAGGCACTTTCCGCGGCAACGCGACACCGCCGAGCACCAAAGCGGAGCCGCATACGACTTGGTGGGCTTTTCGATCGTCGTGCACCGCCGCGGGCTGCACCGCCATCGGCGTCCGGCTGGACGATCAGGATCATGGCGTCGCGCGCATCCCGGCATCGACCGACACGCTCAATTTTGTCGGCGGCAAATGGGAGGATGCCACGCCGGCTGTGAATCATGGGGAGGCCCGGTGCCCTGGCAACTACGGCGAGCGGTGGGCGTTTCTGCCTCTGGCTGATGGTCGGCTGCGAGGCACGGACACCTACACGATCATCACGGATGAGTGTGGGTTCAAGGGAAATGTGACGGAGACGCCGATCACGATGACGCGGGTGGGATCGGTACCGGAAGGGCTATTGCTGCCAGGGCCGCCTCCCTAATCGGTTCCTGTTCAATCGGGACGCCGCGCGGGTGATCGACCGCTCGAAACGCCGAAATCCGCCCAGGGATCTCGGGAGAGACCACCGGGGCGGCTGGGTATATCGACTTGCAGAAGGTGAACGAATCGTCGAGAGAGTGTGGAGCCGAAAATCAGGTACCTCGTCGCAGTCCTGTTCGCAGCCGTAGTGGTCAGCGCTCCGCCCGCCGTGGCCGATGATCGCTGAACCCGCAGCAGTTCGCGGCCACGTTCGAGCTGTTCACCGTGATGCTCGCGGCCCCCGGAGCGTCGCCGAGCAGCAGATCCCCGCCCGCCGACCCGACTACTCACCACCGATCGCCGGCCTGGCGGTAGATGTGGACGACCTTCACGCCACCGCACTGGGCATCGACACAGCGATCGATCCAGAGGATGTGGACGATGTCGAGACGCTAGTCTCCGACGTCGACGCGCTTATCAACGAAATTGATGATCTAGCCGAATCCATGCATGACAGTGCGCGGAAGATCGTCGGGGACCCGGCACGGTTGCAGCGACTGAAAAGCGAGACGAGGCGCTTCCGGAGGAAGCGGGCGCGCATCGACATCGCGCATATTTCGGAAGGCACGAACCTCGACATTGAACGCAGCGATAGCCAGCCGCCGGAGCGGACTCACGCCGCCCGGACGCTGAAGCCGGGCGAGCGCCGGGCCCAGCCGGAGCAGGGCGAAGCCGGCGGCGACGGTTCGCAGGTTGACCCACGCGGGGACGACGAGTGACGCCGCCGCGGTTGGTAGTCGGACTGTGCGCCGCGGCGGTGTTGGATGGGTGTTCATCGCACGGCGCGCCAACCGCAACGACGAAAACGGAGACCGTCACGATAACCAGCTCCGTTCACGCCGCGTCGCCCCCAACCGTTCCGCCCCGGACACCAAATCCGCCAACACATCTCGCGACAAAGCAGGGATTCGCGAAAGATCTGGAAGTTGGAGTCGGGATCGCGCCGGGACTGTGGTTCGGCACACCCACGGAAGACTATCCACCCGTTTGCATGTTGATGCGGTTCCTCGACTACCCGTTCGTGTACGAGGTGGAGCGAGTTCCTGACAATCTGATGTCGAATTTCGGCGAGCCGATGACATATCGCATCCCGTCCGGTGGTGGCATCCGCCTCGGTGGCAACTGCGTCTGGGATCGGATCGAGCCATGAGCCGCAATTTGGCGATCGTCACATATCCGCGGCGTGTCCCCGTCTTCGTCCGGCAGTCGCGGCTACTGTTTGCTGTAGCCGGGTGGGTCTTCGCTGGTTTCGCGACGTTCGTTGCGCCGGCGAGTGCCGATCCGTCGCTTACCCGGGACGAGTTGAATTTCATCGGCTCGGTCGCAACGCAGGGCTATAGGGTCGATGTGTATGAGACAGTCCGCATCGGCTACCGGGTGTGTTCGTTTTTCGACCAGGGTATGGCGCACAACGCGATTGAAAGGTTTGTCGCGGGTACCTTTGCCGACCGCCGGGACAATGCGCTGTACTACGCGGCGCTGTTCGCTCAATACGCCACGTACAACCTATGCCCAAGGCATACCGGCGAATACGGCAACATCTGATGCGAGCAGTAGCAGCAGCACCGCCCAGCCTCGCCCACCGGAGCCAGTCTCGGCGCGACGGCCAGGATCAGTTCGCGAGATGACTGGTCACACCGCATGACCGCGACGCAATACACCCTGTGGTGTACGAGTACTAGCTCTTGGTGTGAATACGACATTGTTGGCGAAAGCTATTACGGTGCAACGATTCGGAGTCTGCTTCCAGGTGATTGGGATGGCAGCGGCATTGAAATTCGACGTGATTTCGAACTGATTCCCGAGCCTGACAATCCCTACGATCCCTTTGCGATTGCAGTGCGTGCCGACAACAAGACGGTCGGCCACATCCCGCGCACCGACGCACCTAGCTGGGCGAATGTCGTCCGCCGGATCTGCGCGTCCGGTTATATCCCTGTCGTCCCTGGGCGGGTGTACGCCTTCGAGCGGCCCGACTGGGAGAACTGGGACGGGACCGGTGATCCGGCAACGGACTTCGGTGCGACCGTCCAATTGAAGCTCGGCGAGCCGCACACCGCGCTACCTCTTAACAACCCGCCTGCCGTCCCACACACACTTCTTCCCCGCTCGACGATTGTCCAGGTCACGAAGGAAAACGAGCACACCAACGCGCTGCTGAAGTTTGTGCCGCCCGGCGGTTACGGCTTGCTCATCGCGACTCTTCATGAACAGGTGGGCGCCGCTGGACGTCCGCTGGTGGAAGTGCGTATCGATGATGAACGTATCGGGCAACTCACGCCGCAGATGAGTCAGCGGTTCCTGCCCCTGATCCAGCATCTGTCCCGCCGCGGCATCCTCCCGGCGTGCTGGGCGGACATCACTGGGTCCGCCGTCGCAGCTGAGGTACGCATCTCTGCTGTGAAGGCAAATGAGGCGACGCCCGAGGTTCTCAACGGAGAGGCCGTTGAAGTGCTGGGTTTGATCGCCGAAGAACCGGACGTGCAAGCCTACCGTCTGAGCGGACATCTCTACCAAGTCGAAGAAGGCCGAGCGAAAAGCGCTGTGATCCAACGCCCCCCGACTCCAACGCCCCCGCCGCTGCCACCCGCAGGCTGGTACGACGATCCCCAATATCCGCAGTTCATGCGGTACTGGAACGGCGCAGCGTGGACCGAGCACACGGCACCCAACCCACGGAGCCGTAGATGATGCGCCGACATGAAGGGGATCGGGCATGATGGCTGGCGATGCCGATCGGCTCGGCAGCATGACTCCGATGCGTTGGTACCTGGCGGGCGTTGGTCTCCTGGCGCTGGTTTTCGGCCTGGTATTTTTGGCTGGTGTTCCGATGTCGGCGCACGATTCGGCGGGCACGTCAGTGCGGTGTGGGACCGCCATCAAGCGCGATGAACAGGCTTTCGCGGACTACCAACTCGAGCAGCGCAGGCGCGAGCTCGCCGCGACACTCGACCCAGTGACGGGCAGAATCACCGGGCCAGGTGATCGTGTCACGGGCTGGTATTCCACGCCCAGTCCTCCGAATTGCGATTCGCCGATAGCTCAGCGGCGGCTCTGGGCGATCTCGTTGGCTGTCGCTGGATTGGTGGTGCTGGTGGGCGCTGTCGTCACCGCACCGCCAGGCCGCCGCGCCCCGACCCAGCACCGCGCGCGCCCGGAGCAGGGCGAGGCCGGCGGCGAGGAAGCCCGGATTGACCCACAGGAAAGGTGATGGGGAAGAATCAAGAGGCGCGGAGCGTCGAGGTGCGGTCTTTTCGTGCCGAACATTCTGTTGATCCTGCAAAGGAGCCCGAAGCCAAGCGACCACCGACTGGGCGCGATATAGCTGATGGGTGGCTCACACAGTTCGGCACCGAGTGGTTTCGTGAAGAGCCTCGCTTCGATGAAAGGGGCGAGTTCGACGTGTCGGTGCTGTCCGGAAGGCTAACGCTCAAGCAGACGGCGTATGCCCTGTTTGGTCGGCCGCCTAGGTCGAACTACCGGCATCGTCACTTCGACGTAGCAAAATTGGTGGCCGCTCGTTATCGCTGTTTGCACACCCCGCGGCCGCAGCGGCCGCAACATGCGAGCATACTTGCCACGTGTGCTGACGCGAGTATCGAAGCCCACAAAAGTTGGTGGTCTGATCTGCGGCGTGTCGCGTTAAGCTTGTTGGCAGAAAGTGGGGTGTGAGCGATGCATCCGCGTACGCGATGGTGGTTGAAGCGGGCTAACTCGGGATTGCGCTGGATCAGTGCACTTCCCAAAGATCACGCCAGCTCGACTGCGATTACGCCGATACGCGGACGTGCGGGCCTGCTCCCTGTCGGCGATTCAGATGGAGCTGTCCTCGTATGGCTCTTCGATGACAGACCGGGCGCATCCCAAGCGCTTGTGGTCCGTCTGACCGAAGATGAGGCCAATCGCGTCTACTGCGCCGACCCATACTCGGTCGGCCTCCTTGAGCCGATACGGCGCAGCATCACCAATCGATGGGCAGTCTTGATGGTTAAGTGCGGCAACCAGCGGTACGCCCGTCCTTATCGGATTTCACGACGTGCGAACGAGGATCACTTCATCGCGGACCTTGACGCGGCTGCTGAAGGATGCCCGGCGTTCAGCCTCGCTAGTAGCCGCGCGAAGGAAGTCCCCGTTGCCCAAAATTTTGCAGACAACTTGGCGCGGGATCTAGCGTTCGTCTAGAACGGCAAGCATGTAATTCCAGCTCAAACTGGGTATTGTCGTACCGCTCGCCCAGCGTCCACGGGCATGAGCATCGAAGCTCTCTTTCATCCCTGGCGGACACTTCGCACGCAGCACGCCGATGTCGACGTGTCCTGCCGTTATCGGTTGCCCGAGCAGATCATGGGGCTGGAGCGCGGGGCACGGATCTGGTTGGACCGATCGCTGACGCAGGCTGAGCGTCGCTGCACCCTGACCCACGAGCTGGTGCACCGCGAGCGCGGCCCGATCCCCGCCGGCTCCGGCGCCGCGGCGCGGGAGGAGCGGATCGTCGACGAAACCGCATCGCGCCGGCTCATCACGATTCCCACGCTCGTCGACGGGCTCCGCTGGACCCGGCACCCGCGAGCTCGCCGACCACCTGTGGGTCGACGAACCGACCCTGCAGACACGGATGGGCACACTCGACCCGCTCGAAGTATCCGACCTCGAGCACCACCTGAACGGAGATTGGTTGTGAATTCCCTGACCGATCAGCAGCGCGCGGTGCTCGATTTCGAGCGGCGATGGTGGGCGACGAACGGCGGCAAAGAGGCCGCAATCCGCGAGCGGTTCGGGATGACGCCGATCCGGTATTGCCAAGTGCTGACCCAGATCCTGGCGGCGCCAGCCGCGCTGTCTTATGACCCAGTGACGGTCAATCGGCTCCGTCCGTCGGATTCGGGACACGCAGTCCTCCGCAGCGCATATTCTCGAGTGGCGACTGGCGCGACGCCGGTATGGACCGGCCCGGTAATCCTCACCCTCTGCATCTCCGGGCTGGCGTTCGTGATGTCCGGTGTCGCAATAGGTTGGCAGATCGTCTCATGGCGGCGCAGCGGTCCCCGCGTAACGGTGGTACGTGTCCAGGGATTTACTACTCCTCCAATGGTCATGGGCATCATCGGAGTCGAGGCACGAAACGCTGGGCGGATCGGTACTCAGATTCATCAATTTGGATTCCAGCTGCCAAATGGTCGAATTATCACCGCCGCTGAGGATTTCACCGGAAAGCCCGTCCCAAATCCGGCGGATTTGCCGCCCGGCGGAGGCGTCAAAGTGATGTACCGAGCCAGCAATATCTTGGAGAGCCTCGCGGGTGGCCCTTCCTACGGTGAGGCTGTTCGGCCGTTCGTTAAGACCGGACACGGCACCTTCCGCGGTAAACCAATCGATCTTGTCAATGGCCAGGTTGAAGTATCCGCTGGTGGCCAGATGAAAGTATCCACCCCGTGCGGTGGTTCCTAAGTTGGTGTGGGCTGCTCCTTTCGGTGTTGGGCGTCTTTCATGCGGTAGGAGTCGCCGTCGGTGATGACGACGGTGGCGTGGTGCAGCAGGCGGTCGAGGATGCTGACGGCGGTGGTCTGCTCGGGTAGGAAGCGGCCCCATTGCTCGAAGGGCCAGTGTGAGCCGATGGCCAGGGAGCGGCGTTCGTAAGCGCCGGCGACGAGGCGGAACAGCAGCTGGGTGCCGGTGTCATCGAG
>NZ_JCALCE010000007.1:0-237721 GCF_059812195.1 Mycobacterium sp. NGS68
CGGCCCGCCGGAGAGGCTGGCCGGGCGACGGGTCGGCGAGCCTGGCGAAGGGAGTGTCGGCGAGCGTCTCGCTCTCGGGCACCGCAGCGGTGGCGGCCCGAAGCATCGGTCGGGTCTTCTCCACGGTGGTGGAGATGACGAAGGCCGCCGCGATCGAGAACAGGAACAGGATCGCCAGCCAGAGGCGCTCGTCGGTGATCTTGCCGGCCATCAGCCAGACGTAGGTGTTGAAGAACACCAATGCGGTCAGCAGCACCACGGGCAGCGCGCGGACCGCGAGCGTG
Source organism: Mycobacterium sp. NGS68 (assembly GCF_059812195.1). NCBI lineage: Bacteria > Bacillati > Actinomycetota > Actinomycetes > Mycobacteriales > Mycobacteriaceae > Mycobacterium > Mycobacterium sp. NGS68. The sequence continues at coordinate 285 of NZ_JCALCE010000007.1, forward strand.
CCGACGGTCGCCAGGTGCGACAGCATCATCTTCACCGCCCAGCCCAGCACCGATCCCACGCCCAGGCCGGTCAGCACCAGCACCGCCACGATGACGACGGCCACCGACGTCACCTGGAACGGACCCGCGTTGAAGGCGCCGGCCAGCGCGGCGACGACCGCCGCGGCGATCCCGACAAACCCGCGCGTCGTGCCTTGCCGGAACCGCGAGAGCAGCCAGCCGACGGTTGCGGCCAGGGGAAAAGCCACGACGAGGATCCCGAGCACTATCCACTCGGCCGTCGTCGGCGGCCACTCGATATGCACCTCGCGGCTGTGGGCGATCAGGAGTATCGGGATGCCGCAGGTCTGCACCGTCGCGTAGGCCGCCAGCACGGGAGCCGACCGGGACCACAGCCGGCGCCAGCGGCCGCGCGTGGTGAGCACTGCCGGCAGGCCGCGTTCCAGGAACCAGCTTTCCGCCTCACCACGTGTCGCCAGCGCAGGGCTCATGCTGGCTGACCTTAGCGTCGCCTGTGGGCCGCCGCGGGGTTTGCCGCCGCCGCGCCCTGCGTTGAGTCTTTGCGTTGAGTCTTTGCGTTGAGTCTGCGGTGAGCGTGGTGTCTACTCGCACTCTGCCGCCGCAGGCGCAGAGTCAACGCCGTCGCAATCCGCACAGTCGACGCCCGGCCTTAGCGGGCTGCGGGCAGCCCGTACGCTTTAGGCATGCAACGGATTATCGGGACGGAGGTCGAGTACGGCATTTCGTCGCCGTCCGACCCGACCGCCAACCCGATCCTGACCTCGACACAAGCGGTTCTGGCGTATGCGGCGGCCGCCGGCATTCAGCGCGCCAAACGCACTCGCTGGGACTACGAGGTGGAATCGCCGCTGCGCGACGCCCGGGGTTTCGACCTGAGCCGTTCGACCGGGCCGCCGCCGGTCGTCGACGCCGACGAGGTGGGCGCGGCCAACATGATTCTCACCAACGGGGCACGCCTGTACGTCGACCACGCGCACCCCGAATACTCGGCGCCGGAATGCACCGACCCGCTGGACGCGGTGATCTGGGACAAGGCCGGCGAGCGGGTCATGGAGGCGGCGGCACGGCACGTCGCCAGCGTGCCCGGCGCGGCGAAACTGCAGCTGTACAAGAACAACGTCGACGGCAAGGGCGCCTCGTACGGCTCGCACGAGAACTACCTGATGTCGCGTCAGACGCCGTTCTCGTCGATCATCGCCGGTCTGACCCCGTTCCTGGTGTCCCGGCAGGTGGTGACCGGCTCCGGCCGCGTCGGCATCGGACCGTCGGGTGACGATCCAGGCTTCCAGCTATCCCAGCGTTCCGACTACATCGAGGTCGAGGTCGGGCTGGAGACCACGCTGAAGCGCGGCATCATCAACACCCGCGACGAGCCGCACGCCGACGCCGACCGCTACCGCAGGCTGCACGTCATCATCGGCGACGCCAACCTCGCCGAGACGTCGACGTACCTGAAGCTGGGCACGACGGCCCTGGTGCTGGATCTGATCGAGGAAGGGCCGGCGCACGGCATCGACCTGAGCGACCTGACACTGGCCCGGCCGGTGCACGCGGTCCACGCGATCAGCCGCGACGCGTCGCTGCGGACGGCCGTGGCGCTGGCCGACGGCCGCGAACTCACCGGGCTTGCGCTGCAACGGATTTACCTGGACCGGGTGGCCAAGCTGGTGGACAGCCGGGACCCCGATCCGCGGGCGTCGGACATCGTCGAAACCTGGGCGAACGTGCTGGACCTGCTCGAGCGCGACCCGATGGAGTGTGCCGAGCTGCTGGACTGGCCGGCGAAGCTGCGGCTGCTGGAGGGTTTCCGGCAGCGCGAGAACCTGAGCTGGTCGGCGCCGCGGCTGCACTTGGTGGACCTGCAGTATTCCGACGTCCGGCTGGACAAGGGCCTGTACAACCGGCTGGTCGCGCGGGGCTCGATGAAGCGTCTGGTCAGCGAGCATCAGGTGCTCGAGGCGGTGGACAATCCGCCGACCGATACCCGGGCCTACTTCCGCGGCGAATGCCTGCGGCGGTTCGGGGCGGACATCGCCGCGGCGAGCTGGGATTCGGTGATCTTCGATCTGGGCGGCGATTCGCTGGTCCGCATCCCCACGCTGGAGCCGCTGCGGGGCAGCAAGGCGCATGTCGGCGCGCTGCTGGATTCGGTGGACAGCGCGGTCGAACTGGTGGAGCAATTAACAAGCTGAGCTAACGCAGGTGTGCTCAACCGGGAAACGTCGGGGTGGACCGGTAGGGTAGATACACACCGGCTGGGCGGGGCAGCACCCGATCACCCGAGCCGATAACAAGCAGGAGGCGGCGATGGCGCAGGAGCAGACCAAGCGTGGCGGTGGCGGTGGCGATGAAGAAGATCTCCCCGGCACTACCGCCGCTGGCCAGGAGCGTCGCGAGAAGCTGACCGAAGAGACCGACGATCTACTCGACGAGATTGACGACGTTTTGGAGGAGAACGCTGAGGACTTCGTCCGGGCGTACGTCCAAAAGGGCGGACAGTGACCTGGTCGTTCTCTGATCGCCTGTCCCTCAACTCTTCCGCCGTAGATCTGTCCTCGTTCGCTGACTTCCTCCGTCGCCAGGCGCCGGAGCTGCTGCCGGCGGGCCTGAGCGGCTCTCAGGCGGGCGCAGCGGGCGGGCAGCTGCCGCACGGCACCACCATCGTCGCGCTGAAGTTCCCCGGGGGGGTGCTGATCGCGGGGGACCGGCGCTCCACGCAGGGCAACATGATCGCCGGTCGGGACGTGCAAAAGGTGTACATCACCGACGACTACACGGCGACCGGCATCGCCGGTACCGCGGCGATCGCGGTCGAGTTCGCCCGGCTGTACGCGGTCGAACTCGAGCACTACGAGAAGCTCGAAGGCGTCCCGCTGACGTTCGCCGGCAAGGTGAACCGGCTGGCGATCATGGTGCGCGGCAACCTCGCGGCCGCGATGCAGGGGCTGGTGGCGTTGCCGCTGCTGGCGGGCTACGACATCCACGCGGCGGACCCGGAGAGCGCGGGCCGCATCGTCTCGTTCGACGCCGCCGGTGGCTGGAACATCGAGGAAGAGGGTTACCAGTCGGTGGGGTCGGGCTCGATCTTCGCCAAGTCCTCGATCAAGAAGCTGTACGCGCAGGTCACCGACGCCGACTCCGCGCTCCGGGTCGCCGTCGAGGCGCTCTACGACGCCGCCGACGACGACTCGGCCACCGGCGGGCCGGACCTGGTCCGCGGCATCTACCCGACGGCGGTCGTCATCGACGCCGACGGCGCGGTGGACGTCTCGGAGCAACGCATCGCCGAACTGGCCCGCGAGGTAATTCAAAGCCGTTCGCGTGCCGACACTTTCGGTCCCGATGGCGGTGAGAAGTGAGCTTCCCGTACTTCATCTCGCCTGAGCAGGCGATGCGTGAGCGCAGCGAGCTCGCGCGCAAGGGCATCGCCCGCGGCCGCAGCGTGGTGGCGCTGGCCTACGCCGGCGGTGTGCTGTTCGTCGCGGAGAACCCGTCGCGCTCGCTGCAGAAGATCAGCGAACTCTACGACCGCGTGGGCTTCGCGGCGGCCGGCAAGTTCAACGAATTCGACAACCTGCGCCGCGGCGGAATCCAGTTCGCCGACACCCGCGGCTACGCCTACGACCGCCGCGATGTCACCGGCCGCCAGCTGGCCAACGTTTACGCGCAGACGTTGGGCACCATCTTCACCGAGCAGGCCAAGCCCTACGAGGTGGAGCTGTGCGTCGCCGAGGTCGCCCACTACGGCGAGTCGAAGCCGCCCGAGCTCTATCGCATCACCTACGACGGCTCGATCGCTGATGAGCCGCACTTCGTGGTCATGGGCGGCACCACCGAGCCCATCACCACGGCGCTCAAGGAGTCCTACGCCGAAAACGCCGACCTGCCCGACGCGCTGCGGATCGCGGTCGAGGCGCTGCGGGCGGGCAGCACCAACGGCGGCGACAACAACGCGCTCGAAGTGACCAGCCTGGAGGTGGCCATCCTCGACGTCAACCGGCCCCGCAGGGCGTTCAAGCGGATAAGCCGCTCCAGCCTGGAGACATTGCTGCAAGAGACCCAGGAGACTGAGGCTGCGGCTGCCGAGCCGGACCAGGGATCCGCGGACGGCGACGCGGCGGACTAGGGCACGTCTGAGCGTCGGCGTGGGAATGTTCTGGGCACTGGCTTCCCCCTGAGCCCCTGCTCGGCGAGGCAGACGCCGGGGCTGGTTGATCCCACCTGTCGCTGTTTTCTCCGCACACGCCGACTTTCTTGTGGCGCGTGGGACTCGCGAGACCAACGGCTCACGGGCGGGTCCCCGGCCTCGGAGGAGCCGCGACGCGGGTCATTTCCACGTGCTGGGCAGCATCGGCACGGTCGGGCCGCCGCCGAACTCGTCGCCGTCCAGCCGGGTCAGTCCCGTGGCGTCGACGACGGCGTCGCGGTTCGCCGCTCCAGCCAGGCCAAGCTGCCCGGCTCCCGCATCCGACGCCCAGTCCGCCTCGACCTCAACGTTCATGTCCATGAACTCGTCGTCGTATCCGCGTAGCCCGGCGCCCTTGCGCCGCCGCGCCCGCGCCTGCCGACGGGTCGCCGCCCGCGACTGGGCGGCGGCGCTGTCCGGCTCGGGCGCCTTCTTGGTGGCGCTGGCGCTGGCGCTCGCACGTGAGGTCATCCCCGAACCGGTGCCCATGCCCGGCGGCCCCAGCGCATAGGGCGGCATGAACCCCGCTCCCGCCGCGGGGGGTGCCGGCGCCGCGCCCGCGGACGCGGGGGTCGGCGAGGGAGCGGGAGCGGAAGCCGGAGACCCAGCCGAGGCCAGCGCCAAAGTCGTTGTCGGCGAAGGCATTCCCGCGACGGGCCAGGATACGGTCGCGGGAGCGGCGGGCGCCGGTGCGGGCAAGGCGGCGGGGGCGGGCACGGCGGCCAGGCCAGCCAGTCCCGCGAAGCCCCCGACGGCCGCCGCGGGCAGCATCATCGCGGGTGCGGCCGCGGCCGCCAGCAGTTGCGGGGACTGGGTGACCGCGGTGAGGAACTGGATGATGTGGGTGGGCCAGTCGAACACGGCGAGGGCCACGAAATACTGGATCGCCCGGGCCGGGTTCTGGGCCATCTGCATCGAGTCCCCGATGAGTTCCAGGCCACGGGCGAGGTACCACATCGGTTTGGTGGCGTCCGCGTAGGACTCGTAGCCGATGCCATTGAGCATGCCGGTGGCCGGGTCCCAATACACGCCGAAGTTCTCCAGAACGTCGGCAATTAAGGTCGTGACCTCGTTGGAGACCAGCGGATTGCGGATCAGCGGGTCGATGCCGAGGCTTTTGAAGACCGGTTCGAGCGCATTCAGCAGCGCCCGCCCCGGATCGAGGGACGCGGCCTTCAGAATCGGCGGCGACGGGACGGCCTGCGGCGCCGCAGCGACGGCCGCCGCCGAACTGGCCTGGTAGACCGCCATGGTGGTGGCGGCCTGCAGCCACATCCGCAGGTAGTCGGTTTCGTTGACGGCGATCGGGATGGTGTTGATGCCGAAGAAGTTGGTCGCGAGCAACGCGACATGGGTGGCGCGGTTGGCGGCCAACTCGGCCAGGGTCGGCATGGTGGCCAAGGCGCCGGCATACGCGGCGGCCGCGGTTTCATGCTGCGCGGCCGTCGCGGCGCTGTTGGCGCTCGCGTGCAGCAACCACGCGACATAGGGCTCGTGGGCGGCCACGCATGATTCGCCGCCGGCACCTTCCCACAGGGCCGGCTGAAGCGCGACCAGCAGTTCGGCGACCTCACCGGCTGCCGCGGCGTACGTGCCGCTGAGCGAATGCCATGCCGCTGCCGCCGCCAGCAGTGACCCGGGACCCGGGCCACTGCTCAACAGCGCGGAGTGGAATTCCGGCGGCGCGGCCATCCAGACCGGCGCCGCTACCTCCAAGGTGAGGGTAATTTCGGACTGCCTAACTTTAGAATTTGGCCTTACGACATCAAGGGATCCGATGATAGGCAACGGCGGGCAGGAAGGGGTGGGAATTGACGACTTCGGAGGGCCGGGCGCGGCTTCCGCACCGCCACGGTGGGACAACCAGTACCCTCGATTACGTGCAGCGACGAATCATGGGCATCGAGACCGAGTTCGGTGTCACCTGCACCTTCCACGGTCATCGGCGCCTGTCTCCAGACGAGGTGGCGCGCTACCTGTTCCGTCGAGTGGTGTCCTGGGGCCGCAGCTCCAATGTTTTCCTGCGGAACGGCGCGCGGCTCTACCTCGACGTCGGTAGTCATCCCGAGTACGCCACCGCGGAGTGCGACAGCCTCGTGCAGCTGGTGACCCACGACCGGGCCGGCGAGTGGGTGCTCGAAGACCTGCTTGTCGACGCCGAGCAGCGGCTGGCCGACGAGGGCATCGGTGGCGACATCTACCTGTTCAAGAACAACACCGATTCCGCGGGCAACTCCTACGGCTGCCACGAGAACTACCTGATCGTGCGGGCCGGCGAGTTCTCCCGGATCTCCGACGTGCTGCTGCCGTTCCTGGTCACCCGCCAGCTGATCTGCGGGGCCGGCAAGGTGCTGCAGACGCCGAAGGCGGCGACGTTCTGCCTGTCGCAACGCGCCGAACACATCTGGGAGGGCGTCTCGTCGGCGACCACCCGCAGCAGGCCGATCATCAACACCCGCGACGAGCCGCACGCGGACGCCGAGAAGTACCGGCGCCTGCACGTCATCGTCGGCGACTCCAACATGTGCGAGACGACGACCATGCTCAAGGTCGGCACCGCCGCCCTGGTGCTGGAGATGATCGAGGCCGGCGTCCCGTTCCGCGACTTCTCGCTGGACAACCCCATCCGGGCCATCCGTGAGGTCAGCCACGACGTGACCGGTCGCCGGCCCGTGCGGCTGGCCGGCGGCCGTCAGGCCAGCGCGCTGGACATCCAGCGCGAGTACTACAGCCGCGCCGTCGAGCACCTGCAGATCCGGGAGCCCAACGCGCAGATCGAGCAGGTCGTCGACCTGTGGGGCCGCCAGCTCGATGCCGTCGAGAGCCAGGATTTCGCGAAGGTCGACACCGAGATCGACTGGGTGATCAAGCGCAAGCTGTTCCAGCGCTATCAGGACCGCTACAACATGGAGCTGTCCGACCCCAAGATCGCCCAGCTGGACCTGGCCTACCACGACATCAAGCGCGGCCGTGGCGTGTTCGATCTGCTGCAGCGCAAGGGTCTCGCGACGCGCGTCACCACCGACGAGGAGATCGCGGAGGCCGTCGACAACCCGCCGCAAACCACCCGCGCCCGGCTGCGCGGCGAGTTCATCAGCGCCGCCCAGGCGGCGGGCCGCGACTTCACCGTCGACTGGGTGCACCTCAAGCTCAACGACCAGGCGCAGCGCACCGTGCTGTGCAAAGACCCCTTCCGGGCCGTCGACGAGCGGGTCAAGCGGCTGATCGCGAGCATGTAGCCGCTTCTACGGCTGAAGCTGGGTCATCATGGAATCGTCGTCATCCCAGCCCGACGCGGGTCGGATGCGCCTTACCGGCGGCACCGTCGCATACACCATGGCCGGAGCCGGACCGGCCGTATTGCTCATCCACGGGTTGGGCGCTAATCGTCACACGTGGCGTCACCTGATCCGCGGTCTTGCGCGCAACCACACTGTGATCGCGCCTGATCTCCCGGGGCATGGCGAGTCGGATGCACCCGCCGGCGACTATTCGTTGGGAGCGCACGCCAGTGCGCTACGCGACCTGTTACTCGCGTTGGGGCATCAACGAATGTCCGTAGTCGGGCACAGCCTCGGCGGTGGTATTGCGCTGCAGATCGCTTATCAGTTCCCGGAGCGCGTTGATCGCCTCATGCTCATCAGCAGCGGCGGACTGGGTCCCGAGGTCAGCTACCTGCTTCGTGCGGCGACCCTGCCAGGCGCCGAACCAGTCGTTGCCGCGCTCACCAAGCTCCCGGCCGCGCTGACGAAACGCGTTCTCGCCGCCCTGCCGGCCGTGGTGTCCGGGGCCGACGCCGAGTTAGCTGCCGACGCGCTGAGCGAGCTTCGGGGTGATCAGCAGCGAAAGGCGTTCATCCGCACGGCCCGTTCGGTGATCGACTGGCGCGGCCAGACGGTGAGTGCCGGCCGTCAACTGGGTCTACTCCGCGACGTTCCCGTGTTCGTCGCGTGGGGGGCCGACGACACCGCGATCCCGCCGCGACACCACCTCGCGTTCGCGGAGCGCGTCCCGCACGCCGTGGTTGTCGAGATCGCCGACGCTGGCCACTACCTGCACGAAACCGCCGCTGATCGGCTGCTTCCGGCCATGGAGACATTCCTGGACTCGACGCAGCCATTCCAATACTCCGAGTCTCGCTGGGTCGAACAACTTACCCGGTCACCAGGACCCGACGCCTCATCGGCAACTTCCGACCGAAATGTCGAAAGGCCAGACTCGTCGCCGCCCGCGGGCCAGTGAGCTCCGCGCTCAAACTCGCTGATGTGGGTGGGCCCTGCCAGTCGCGAATTACCTTTGCCGCACCTCTAACGTAGAGCCAATGGCGATCTCGAAAGTCGAACGGCTGATGAATCTCGTCATTGCCCTGCTGTCCACCCGTGGGTACATCACCGCCGAAAAGATCCGGTCCAACGTGGCCGGCTACTCGGACAGCCCCAGCGCCGAGGCGTTTTCCCGCATGTTCGAGCGCGACAAGAACGAGCTGCGCGATCTCGGCATCCCGCTGGAGATCGGCCGGGTGTCCACGCTGGACCCCACCGAGGGCTACCGGATCAACCGCGACGCCTACGAACTGCCGCCCGTCGAGCTCACCCCCGACGAGGCGGCCGCCATCGCGGTCTCCACCCAGCTGTGGGAATCGCCCGAACTGATCACGGCGACCCAGGGCGCGCTGCTCAAGCTGCGGGCCGCCGGCGTCGACGTCGACCCTGACGCCCAGGTCGCCATCGCCTCCCATGCCGGCGTGCCGGGCCTGCGGGGATCGGAGGAGGTCCTCGGAATCCTGCTGGCGGCCATCGGTTCCCGGCAGGCGGTGCAGTTTCCGCACCGGGCGTCGCGCAGCGCGCCGTTCACCACGCGCACCGTCGAACCCTGGGGCGTGATCACCGAGCGGGGCCGCTGGTATCTCGTCGGCCACGATCGCGACCGCAACGACACCCGCACCTTCCGGCTGTCGCGAATCGGTGCCGGGGTCGCGCCGATCGGTCCCGTCGGCGCGGTCACCGTGCCCGACGGCGTGGACATGCGCGGCATCGTCGTCCGGGCCGTCGGGGAGGCGCCGAGCGGCGTGCAGGCCACGGTGTGGCTGGCCGACGGGCGCGCCACCGAGCTGCGGCGCGCCGGAAAGTCCCTGGGGCCACGGCAATTGGCCGGCCGCGACGGCGAGGTGGTCGAAATCGACATCGGCTCGTCCGACCGGCTGGCGCGGGACATCACCGGCTACGGCGCCGACGCGATCGTGCTGGAGCCGCAGTCCCTGCGCGAGGACGTGCTGACCCGGTTGCGCGCCCAGGCCGGTGAGGTGGCGCACCAATGACGCCCGTTTCCGCCCGCCTGGTGCGGCTGCTGAACATGGTGCCGTACTTCCAGGCCAACCCGCGGATCACCCGCGCGGAGGCCGCCGCCGAGCTCGGGGTCTCGGTCAAGCAGCTCGAGGCGGACCTCAACCAGCTGTGGATGTGTGGTTTGCCCGGTTATGACCCCGGCGACCTGATCGATTTCCAGTTCGCCGGCGACACCGTGGAGGTGACGTTCTCGGCGGGCATCGACCGGCCGCTGCAGCTCACCTCACCCGAAGCCACCGGCCTGCTGGTCGCGCTGCGCGCGCTGGCCGACATCCCCGGTGTCGTCGATCCGCGGGCCGCCCGAAGCGCCATCGCCAAGCTCGCCGCCGCGGCAGGTGCCGTCGGGCATGACAGCACGGTCCACGCCGTCGACGAACCGGCGCCCATCGAGAGCCGTGCCGCGGCGACCGTGCGCGCCGCGGTGCAGGACAAGCGCGCGCTCAGCATCGACTACTACGCTGCCTCGCACGACGCGCTGACCAGCCGCGTCGTGGACCCCATCCGGGTGCTGCTGATCGGCGGCCACAGCTACCTGGAGGCGTGGTCACGCGAGGCCGAAGGGGTTCGGCTGTTCCGCTTCGACCGGATCGTGGACGCCGCTGAGCTGGGCGAACCGGCCGCCCCGCCCGAACCGGTCCTGCACGCACCGCCGGACACCTCGCTGTTCGACGGCGACCCGAGCCTCCCGTCGGCCACGTTGCGGGTCGCCCCGTCGGCGGCCTGGATGTTCGAGTACTACCCGATGCGCGACGCGCGCGAGCTGCCCGACGGGTCCTGCGAAGCGGTCATGACGTACGCCTCCGACGACTGGATGGCGCGCCTGGTGCTGGGTTTCGGGGCCGCCGTGCAGGTGGTCGCGCCGGAGTCGCTGGCCCAGCGAGTACGCGCTGCCGCGGCGACGGCACTGGCCGCATATCGGGCCCTAGATCAGGCCCTAGATCAGGCCTGACGCACCACGCCGAAGCGCGGGCGGCACGGCACCGCGCTCCGCTGCGGTAGCATCGGGTGAACGTCTGGAGGTATCCACAGTGAACTTTCTTACCCCGGGGCACATGGCAATCCTGGCCGTCGTGGTGATTTTGTTGTTCGGTGCTAAGCGTCTGCCGGATGCGGCGCGCTCCCTGGGCAAGTCGTTGCGGATCTTCAAGTCCGAGGTCCGTGAGCTGCAGAGCGAGCAGAAAAACGACACGCCCAGCGCAGAAGCACCCACGCCTGTGCAGTCGCAGCGCGTCGACCCGCCGGCGGCTTCCCCGCAGGATCACACCGAGGCGCGGCCGGCCTAGCCCGGCATCGCCGTCACGGTGCCCGAGCGCCCCTGACCGAGCCTCAACCGAGCAGCGTGAAAATTTTCAAGGCTTCCGCGCGCAACGCGGGCGTACTCAAGCGGCTCAACCCCCGCAATAGGCGTAGCCACACCAACCCCGATGCGACGATGTCGCTGGTCGACCATCTGACCGAGCTACGCACCCGGTTGCTGATCTCGATGGTGGCGATCCTGCTCACCACCATCTTCGGGTTCGTCTGGTACTCGCACCCGATCTTCGGGCTGGAAAGCCTCGGGGAATGGCTGCGCGAGCCGTATTGCTCGCTGCCCAAGTCGGCCCGCGCGGAGATCAGCGCCGACGGACAGTGCCGACTGCTGGCCACCGCGCCGTTCGACCAATTCATGCTGCGGCTCAAGGTCGGGATGGCGGCCGGGATCGTGCTGGCCTGTCCGGTGTGGTTCTACCAGCTGTGGGCGTTCATCACGCCCGGCCTGTACAAGAAGGAACGACGCTTCGCGGTCGCGTTCGTGATCCCGGCGGCCGTGCTATTCGTCGGCGGTGCGGTGCTGGCCTACCTGGTGCTGTCCAAGGCGCTGAGTTTCCTGCTGACGGTCGGTAGCGACGTGCAGGTGACCGCGCTGTCCGGCGATCGGTATTTCGGTTTCCTGATCAACCTGCTGGTGGTGTTCGGGGTCAGCTTCGAGTTCCCGCTACTGATCGTCATGCTGAACTTCATCGGCGTGCTGACCTACGAGCGGCTCAGGTCGTGGCGGCGGGGCCTGATCTTTGCGATGTTCGTGTTCGCCGCGGTCTTCACCCCCGGCTCCGATCCCTTCTCCATGACGGCGCTCGGCCTGGCGCTCACGGTGCTACTCGAGTTCGCCATTCAGATCGCCCGGCTGCACGACAAACGAAAAGCCAAGCGGACGCCGCAGATCCCCGACGACGAGGCCTCGGCGATCGAGCCGCCCGAGCCTGTCCCCGCGCCGTCGGGCATCGGCGGCCTGCACGACGACGTCACCTAGGGTGAGCGAACTGTCCGAGCTGGCCCGGTTCGTCGCCGAACTGCCGTTTGCGCTCGACGACTTTCAGCAGCGGGCCTGCGCGGCGCTGGAACTCGGCCACGGGGTGCTGGTGTGCGCGCCCACCGGCGCCGGCAAGACCGTCGTCGGCGAATTCGCGGTGCACCTGGCGTTGGCTTCAGGCGGCAAGTGCTTCTACACCACACCGCTCAAGGCGCTGAGCAACCAGAAGCACACCGACCTGACGGCGCGCTACGGCAAGGACAAGATCGGGCTGCTCACCGGCGACATGTCGGTCAACGCCGACGCGCCCGTGGTGGTGATGACCACCGAGGTGCTGCGCAACATGCTCTACGCGGATTCACCAGCGCTGCAAGGGCTTTCCTATGTGGTGATGGACGAGGTGCATTTCCTCGCCGACCGGATGCGGGGCCCGGTGTGGGAGGAAGTCATCCTGCATCTGCCCGACGAGGTGCGCGTGGTCAGCCTGTCCGCGACGGTGAGCAACGCCGAGGAGTTCGGCGGCTGGATCCAGACCGTGCGCGGCGACACAACTGTCGTCGTCGACGAGCACCGGCCGGTGCCGCTGTGGCAGCACGTCCTGGTCGGCAAGCGCCTCTTCGACCTGTTCGATTACGACAGCAACTCCGACACGTCCCGAGTCGATCCTGATCTGCTGCGCCACATCGCGCATCGCCGCGAGGCGGACCGGCTCGCCGACTGGCAGCCCCGTCGGCATGGCGGACGCGGTTCCGGCCGGCCACGCTTCTACCGGCCGCCGGCGCGACCGGAGGTGATCGCAACCCTGGACGCCGAGGGTCTGCTGCCGGCGATCACGTTCGTGTTTTCGCGGGCCGGTTGCGACGCGGCGGTCGCGCAGTGCCTACGGTCGGCGCTGCGGCTGACCACCGAACAGGAGCGCGCCCAGATCGCCGAAGTCATCGAGCACCGCTGCGGCGACCTCGCGGATGCCGACCTGGCGGTGCTCGGCTATTACGAGTGGCGGGAGGGGTTGCTGCGCGGGCTCGCGGCCCACCATGCCGGGATGTTGCCGGTGTTCCGGCATACCGTCGAGGAGCTGTTCACCGCCGGGCTGGTCAAGGCGGTATTTGCCACCGAGACACTGGCGCTCGGCATCAACATGCCCGCCCGCACGGTGGTGCTGGAGCGGCTGGTCAAGTTCAACGGCGAGCAGCACATGCCGCTGACGCCGGGGGAGTACACACAGCTGACCGGCCGCGCGGGCAGGCGCGGCATCGACGTCGAGGGCCACGCGGTGGTGCTGTGGAACCCCAACGACGACAACAGCGAACCCGCCGAGGTGGCCGGCCTGGCCTCGACCCGTACGTTTCCGCTGCGCAGCTCGTTCGCGCCGTCGTACAACATGACGATCAACCTGGTGCACCAAATGGGCCCGGAGCAGGCGCACGAGCTGCTGGAGCAGTCGTTTGCCCAGTACCAGGCGGACCGATCGGTCGTCGGGCTGGTCCGCGGCATCGAGCGCGGCAAGCGGATGCTCGACGAGATCGCCACCGAGCTGGGCGGGCCGGACGCGCCGATCCTTGAGTACGCGCGGCTGCGCGCGAAGCTGTCCGACATGGAGAAGGCGCAGGCCCGCGCGTCCCGGTTGCATCGACGGCAGGCGGCCAGCGACGCGCTGGCCGCGCTGCGGCGCGGCGACATCATCAGCATCACCCACGGCCGGCGCGGCGGGCTGGCGGTGGTCCTGGAGCCTGCCCGCGACGCCTCCGATCCGCGGCCCCTGGTGCTGACCGAAAACCGTTGGGCGGGCCGGATTTCGTCGACGGACTACTCGGGAGCGTCGGCACCGGTGGGGTCGATGACCCTGCCCAAACGCGTCGAACACCGCCAGCCGCGGGTCCGGCGTGACCTGGCGTCGGCGCTGCGGTCGGCCGCCGCCGGACTCGTTCTGCCGTCGCGGCGACGCGGGGGTCGCGACGAGGGCGGCGAGTTCCACGATCCCGAGCTGGCGTCGGTGCGGGCGGAACTGCGCAAGCACCCGTCGCACCCGGGCGACGACGAGCAGATCCGCCAGGCCGAACGCTACTTGCGCATCGAGAGCGACAACGCCCAGCTGGAGCGCAAGGTCGCGGCGGCCACCAACTCGCTGGCCAAGACGTTCGACCGGATCGTCGGGCTGCTCACCGAGCGCGGCTTCATCCGCGGCTCGAGCAGCGATCCGCAGGTCACTGATGACGGGCGGTTGCTGGCCAGGATCTACAGCGAGAGCGATCTACTGGTCGCCGAGTGCCTGCGCACCGGCGCCTGGGCGGGTTTGAAGTCCGCCGAACTCGCGGCCGTGGTCTCGGCCGTGCTGTACGAGACGCGCGGCTCGGACGGTCCGAGCGCGCCCTACGCGGTCGAGGCGCCCACCCAGCGGCTGCGCCAGGCGCTGCATCAGACGTCGCGGCTATCCATTAATCTTCGCGCCGATGAGCAACGGCACCGGATCGCCCAGAGCCGTGAACCCGATGACGGGTTCGTCCGGGTCATCTATCGATGGGCACGCACCGGCGACCTGTCCGCGGCCCTGGCCGCGGCCGAACCGCCGTTGTCCGCGGGTGATTTCGTGCGCTGGTGCCGCCAGGTTCTCGACCTGCTGGACCAGGTCCGCAACGCCGCGCCGGATGCTGAGCTGCGGGCTGGGGCAAAGCAGGCTATCAAGGACGTTCGGCGCGGCGTCGTCGCAGTTGACGCCGGGTAGGCTTGGCCGGAGCTACGGTTACTTCCGTGAAAGGGACTGAGGAGAAACGATGAGCGGACCGCAGGGACAAGGCCCGAATCCGTGGCAACCGCCAGGCCAAGGGCACTCCGACGACGCGACCCAGATGGGGCCGGTAGGCGGAACGCCCTGGCAGCAGCCGCCGGCCCAGGACGCCACCTGGCACGCCCCGGCCTACACGCCGCCCGCGGAGTATTCGCCCTACCAGCAGCCGGCCGCGCCCAGCTACGACCAGAATGCGCAGGCCACCCAGTACGGACAGGTCCCGCCCGCGCAGTATGGGCAGGCGCAACCCACGCAGTACGGAGAGGCGCCGCCGACGCAGTACGGGCAACCGCAGGCCACGCAATATGGTCAGCCCACCCAATACGGCCAACCGGCTCAATACGGCCAGCCGGGGCAGTACGGCCAACCGGCGCCGACCGGCCAATACGGTCAGCCCGGCCAGTACGGACAGCCCTTCGAGCAGCCAAAGAAGCGTTCGGCGGCGATGACCTGGGGCATCGTCGGCGGGATCGCGCTGCTCATCGCGATCGTCGTCGGGATCACCGGGTTCGTGGTGCCCGGGTTCCTGGTCACCACCACGCTGGATGTCAACAAGGCCAACGCCGGGGTGCAGCAGATTCTCACCGACGAGACCAACGGCTACGGCGCCAAGAACGTCAAGGACGTCAAATGCAACGGCGGCACCAACCCCAAGGTCGAGAAGGGTAAGACCTTCGACTGCAACGTGAGCATCGACGGCGCGCAGCGCAAGGTCACCGTCACATTCCAGGACGACAAGGGCACCTACGAGGTGGGCCGGCCGTCGCAGTAACGGTCATCCGGGCAGCGCGTCGAGCGCCTTCTGCAGGCGCGCGATCGAGGACCCGACGCCCAGTTGGGTGGCCAGCTGCGCGGTGCGGGCCGGGTCGGCGGCGGCTAACGGCAACGCGTCGGTCGGGGTCGACAGCGTGACGGGAGCGTCCCTGGCTACTCGCACCACGGTGCCCGCGGCCTGGATGTAGTCGGTCGCGGTCAGCAGTTTGGCGCGCACACCCTTTGCCAGCTTGGACTTCGGGTCCTGCGCGGCCGCCAGGATCCGTTCCAGCGACCCGTGCTGGGCCAGCAGCGTGGCCGCCGTCTTCTCGCCGACGCCCGGCACCCCCGGCAGGCCGTCGGACGGGTCGCCGCGCAGCAGGGCGAGTTCGGCGTAAGCCGCCCCGGCGCGGTCGACGGGCACGCCGTACTGTTCGGCCACCTCCGCCGGCCCGAACAACGTCGCCTTTGCCAGCCCCCGGCCCAGGTAGAGCACCCGGACGGGGACGGGTTCGTCGGCCACCACCTGCAGCAGGTCGCGGTCTCCGCTGACCACGACTACCGGGTCGGTTTTTTCCTGGGCCGCCAGCGTGCCCAGCACGTCGTCGGCCTCGAAACCCGGCGCTCCGGCCGTCGAGATCCCGAACGCGTCCAGCAGCTCCATGATCATGTCGACCTGGGGTGTCAGGTCGTCGGGCACTTCCTCGACGTCGGGCTCGCCGGCGGGCTCTTCTTCGGCGACGCGGTGCGCCTTGTAGGACGGGATCAGGTCGACGCGGAACTGCGGGCGCCAATCCAGGTCCAGACACACCGCGAGCCGGCCTGGCTTCTGCTGGGTGATGACCACCGCCATCGAATCGATGAATCCCCGCACGGCGTTGACCGGCCGGCCGTCGGGCGCGGTGATCGACGACGGCACGCCGAAGTACGACCGGAACCACATGCTGGCGCCGTCGAGCAGGAGCAGTGGTCTGGGCATGCGGGCTATCCTGCCAGCCATGGATTCCTTTGACGCTGCGGTGTATGCCCGACGGCTGGGCGCGGCAGCCGCCGCCACCGCCGAGGCCGGGCTGGCCGGCCTGGTGATCACGCCGGGCTACGACCTGCGGTACCTGGTGGGTTCGCGGGCGGAGACGTTCGAGCGGCTGACCGCGCTGGTGGTGCCTGCCACCGGGGAGCCGACGGTCGTGGTGCCGCGGCTGGAGCTGGCCTCGCTGCGGGGGTCGCCGATCGCGGAACTGGGCCTAAAGGTGCGGGATTGGGTCGACGGTGATGACCCCTATCAGCTGGTTAGCGCCGCCCTGGGCGGTGCCCCGGCCGCGGCGGCAGTCAGCGACGGTATGCCCGCGTTGCACCTCGTGCCGCTGAGCACGGTGCTGGGCGTGCCGCCGGTGCTGGCCACCGACGTGCTGCGCTCGCTGCGGATGGTCAAGGAGGCCGGCGAGATCGACGTGCTGCGCAAGGCGGGTGCGGCCATCGACCGGGTGCAAGCCCGGGTGCCGGACTTTCTGCGGCCTGGGCGGACCGAGGCCGAGGTGGCTCGCGACATCGCCGAAGCGATTGTCGCCGAGGGGCATTCGGACGTTTCATTCATTATCGTCGGGTCCGGCCCGCACGGCGCGGATCCACACCACCGCCATTCGGATCGCGAACTGCAGGTCGGGGACGTTGTCGTCGTCGACATCGGCGGCTCGTATCAGCCCGGATACCATTCCGACTCCACTCGGACGTACAGCCTCGGTGAGCCTGATGCCGAAGTGGCGCAGCAGTATTCGGTGCTGCAACGGGCGCAGCAGGCGGCCCTGGACGCGGTTCGCCCTGGAGTGACCGCCGAACAGGTCGACGCGGCGGCGCGCGACGTGCTGGCCGACGCCGGCCTGGCGGAGTATTTCGTGCACCGGACCGGGCACGGCATCGGGCTGTCAGTGCACGAGGAGCCCTATATCGTCGCCGGCAACGACCTGCCGCTGACCGAGGGTATGGCCTTCTCCGTGGAGCCGGGCATCTACTTCCCGGGCCGATGGGGTGCCCGCATCGAGGACATCGTGATCGTCACCGCGGACGGTGCGCTGTCGGTCAATAACCGGCCGCACGAGCTGGTCGTGGTGCCGGTCTCTTGACTTCGCTACCGCTTGCACACGTGAAAGTGCCTCGTCGCGTGTGAGTACGTGTGTGCGACGAGCGCGTGATCGGCCTCCATGTCGCCGGCGACACCCTGCGCGAGCACCGGGGGCTGATCACGCTGCCCTCCGGTGATCACGCTGCCCTCCGCGTCCCTGGCGTCATAAGAAAATCGGCATATAGCCTTTTGCCCGCCTCGTAGCGACAGCTTGTCGCGTGTCCGCGAGTGTTGCGCCGATATGCGGCGGAACGCTGTGCTAGCCAGTATTTCGTGCACGGCCGCGGGGGCCTGCCCGCCGCTGGCCCGCGAGGGCGCTCAAATTTGCGTGAAATTGCGTGTGAGGCCTCGAATTTGGGGTCGCTCGCGGCGGCGCCGCCCGCCGCGTCCTTGCTCGCGGGTCCCCAGGCGTCACAAGAAAATTGGCATATGGAGTTTTGCCCGCCTCGTAGCGACAACGTGTCGCGCGGAGGCGGGCGAGCAGGCACATGCCGGCGGTCGCGTGCCCGCGAGTGTGCGCCGATGTGCGGCGGCACGCTGTGCTGGCCGGTATTTCGTGCACCGTCGCCGGGGCCCGCCCGCCGCTGGCCCGCGAGGGCGCTCAAATTTGCGTGAAACTGCGGGTGGGGCCTCGAATTTGGGGTCGCTCGCGGCGGCGCCGCCCTCCGCGTCCTTGCTCGCGAGTCCCCAGGCGTCGCAAGAAAATTGGCATATCGCGTCTTGCCCGCCTCGTAGCGACAACGTGTCGCGCGGAGGCGGGCAAACCGCCACATGCCCGCCCCGTCGCCTGCCCGTGCACGCAGATGCACAGCGGCACGCTGCGCTGGCCGGCATGTCGTGCACGGCCGCGGGGCCCCGCCCGCCCGCTGGCCCGCGAGAGCCCTCAAAGTCACGTCAAATCGCGGGTCAGGCCACGCATTTGGGGACTCTCGCGGCGGCGCCGCCCACCACAGCGCCAACAACCGACAACCCCTGTGCCGCAGAGCAATGCGGCTGCCAAGGCATCGATCACGGTGCGCTACGTCCCGGTCTTTTCCGGTTCGTAGGGTGTGTACCACCACCAGTCGGCGCGTTCACCTAGGGGGCCGTTCCAGGGTGGGACATCGGGTGGGGGTCCGTTGGGTGGGCGGGCCAGCGACCGGTTGTCCAGGGTGCGGCCGTCGCTGTCGGTGACGCTGAGATCCTCGGCGGTGCCGGAGATGGTGATGCCGCCACGGTGATGCAGGCGGTGGTGATACGGGCATAGCAGCACCAGGTTCGAGAGCTCGGTGGGGCCGCCGTCCTCCCAGTGGGTGAGGTGGTGGGCGTGCAGGCCGCGGGTGGCCCCGCACCCGGGCACCGCGCACGTGGGATGGCGGTGCTCGAGGGCGCGGCGCAGCCGCCGGCTGATCTGGCGGGTCTCCCTCCCCGCCCCGATCGGTTGTCCGTCGCGTTCAAACCACGCCTCAAAGGTCGCATCACAGGTCAGGTACCGGCGTTCGGCGTCGGAGAGCAGCGGGCCCAAATGCAGCGCGGCCGCACGCTGAGCGACATCGAGGTGCACCACCACGGTGGTGTGCGCGCTGTGTGGGCGCTGGGCGGCATCGGCGTCCCAGCCGGCGTCCACCAACCGCAGAAACGCATCCACTGTGGAAGGGATCGGGGGCCGCTGCTCGTCGGTGCTGTCGGTGTGGTCGCGTGTCCACTGCGCGACCAGCGCATCCCGATGCGAGGCCAGCGCGGCATCAAACCTCGCCGCCTCCAACCGGCCCAACGTGATCCGGTAACAACTGCCCGTCTCGGTGCCGGTCTTGGTGAGCGAGGGCTCCGGTGCCGGGCGCGGTTCGGGGTCGGGGCGGGGCTCGAGCTTGACCGCGGTGCGCAATTGGTTGACCGTGGCCACCGCCGCCAGCTCCGCGTAATGCTCATCGGAACCCTCGCCCGCACCCCCGGCGATGACGCCGATCTGATCCAGCGACAACCGGCCCTGCGCCATCGCTTCGGCGCACAAAGGGAACTCCGCAATCCGGCCCGCCACCGTGGTGATCGTGGACGCGGTCGACGACGACAAACCCAGCCGCCAGGCCACCAACGCCTTGACCGAGCGCGCCCCGGTCATGCCACACAACCCGTCGCGCTCAATCTCAGCCACCCGCGCCACAATCTGGGCGTCGATCGCGTTACGCTGACCCGCCAACTCCGCGAGCTCCTCGAACAACACCTCCAGCCGATCCATGGGTCTGTCTGCCGGCACAGGCGCAAGAGGCGTTGGGGGAAACGACGACATAACCACATCATCGCAGCGAGGTATGACAACTTTTTCTCCAACGCGACGCGGTAAGACATGGCCGTCAAGAGCGGCGGATGTGATGCCGACCGCGATCGATCCTCAAGTGTTTCCAGTTGCGGCGGTGAGGGTTTGGAACCACGCGAGGTGATAATTGGCAGCGGCTTTGTCGCCGTCGATTAGTGCGTCGATAGCGGCCAGAAGTTGCCAGTTGCCAACATCGGTGGCGTCCACGTCGTCGGGATAGGAATCCAGCACGCGGGTGCTGGCCGCGGCCAGATGTTCGTGCAGGAGTTCGATTTCGGAGTCCAGCACCCCGGTGCCGGCGGACGCGGCCTTGGCCAGGGTGTGCGCGAGGCGGGGTAGCCCGTCACGCCACTGGGTCGCCTGGCCGAGTTGTGGGCCGAGTTCGTCGACGTCGGGTGCGCGTCGAGGACGCGGCGACGTGGGGATCGGCTCGTCGTCGTCGGGCATGTGGTGGATCGGGGTGTAGCTTGCGGCGTTGGTGACTTCGCCGAGCATGGTTTCCAGGTCGCCGCGTCGTCGCGCCGGAGGCAGCAGCGTCACCGCCGCCGGCAGGTCGATGCCGGGCGGGATCCAACCGCTGGCCAGATCGGTTGACAGCACGGTGGTGTTGTCGGGGCGGTCGGCGACTACCCAGGCCAGTCGGGGTTGCTGGTGGGCGACCGCGGCCACGAGGCGCTGCAGGCGCGTGCGTGCAGTGGCATTGGCCGATGACGCCCCCGTGACCGCGCCGGCGGCCGTGGCGACGACCGCTTGGGTAGCAATATTCGATGCCGGCGTCGACGGTGCCGCAGGCGTCGCTTGCCGTACGACCGCAGGCTGACCTGTGCCCGCGTGCCCAGCCGACGGGTGTACCGGCGCCGAGGTGGGCGTCGCCGATGGAGGCAGGGCGCTCGGCGGCGCCGACGGTGTCGCGGCCGCTTGGATCGTCGGCCGCAGATCGGATGCGTACGACGGTAGCGCGGCGGACGGAGGTGGCGGTGGGGTCACCGCGGGCACGGGTGGGGCGGCTGGCCCGGCAACTATCGGCGGCGCTTCCGGGACCGATGTGTGCGCGACCGGTGGGGGCGAGTCGAATGCCTGCGCATGCGCAAACGCGCTCATGCCGGCGGAACTGGTTGTGGGCGGCGGGGATTGGGGCACCGGCGAAACCGAATGCGATACCGGCGCAGGCGGCACCGCTTCCGCCGGTGCCGAGAAAGCCGCGCCCGACTGCATGCCTTTGTCGAAGCTCTGCATGAGGCGAGCTGGGGTCATGCCTTCGGGTGGTGCTGCGGATGGGGCGGCCAACGGGCTAGGCGCCGCGGATACCGGTAGCTGCGGTGCCGCAGACAATCGTGTTATAGGGCTGCCAGTCGGGGTCGGCGCCGAGACGGATGCAGGCAGCGCATGCGCAGGTGCTGCCGGTGTTGTTCCGGTGCCCCCGAGGGGCAGGGATTGTGGAAGACGCCCAGCCGATTCAAACGCTGCGGGAGTTGTGCCAGTTCGTTGAGTAGGCCCTCCACCGCCCGTGCTCTGGACGGCTGGGGGTAACTTGCCGCCTGACCCGAAGGCCGGTGGTAAAGCTTCCGCTTGCGGCGCTCCCGTCGCAGGAAAGATTCCTTTGGGTAACCGCCCGCCTGACGGAAGCGCGGGTTGTGAGCCAGCGTTCACGAGACCTTTCACCTGCTCCACCAAGGCTCGTTCATCGGGGTCCCCGCGGAACATAGTGCTAAGGTCCAGCCCGTGGGATTGGGCGAATTGACGGGCAGATTGTCGCCTTCCCTCCTGGTCGAGGATTCTCTGAATCGCGTCGATCACGTTGCCGCAATATTTGGCCGCAGCCAAACCGGCTAACGCTCGATAGTGTTGAACGGCTGCGACTATTTGCGCCACTTTGGTTTCACATGGTTCCGGAGAATCTTCAATCTGTTTTATTCGATTATTGCCTTCTTCTGCCAAATTTCTTAGGTCATCCCGGAGGCTTTGCATGCTTTCGCATGCCGCACTGTATGCACCTTCCTTGATGCCATTTTTATCAGAGATCTTCTTCGCATTTTCTTCGCCTTGCCGGAAAGCATTTCTTAGATCATCGACGGTATGACCCCGCTGTGCGATAAGCGGACCTGATCGCGCGTTGCGGAGAGTGTCTTCAAAATTAATGAAGTCCGTCTTGATAGCTCCGCGATTATTCTTTCCGTGCTGAAGTGTAGTCAAATCCGTGGAGTCGGGCCATTGATCACCAATCAGTGTCAGAGTCCATTTGCCGGGTGGGAGGTCGGTCATGCGACCAAGTTTCCGATCGTCCGAGGCGCTTTGTCTTTAAAGCGCGGCGATGAGTCGATTCCGTGCGTCAGGTGCTCACTCGGGTGATCAGCTGTGTTGAGTGCGGATACGTTTGCGCCGTCGCGAACCAACGATCGCCGCGGAGTCATCAGTGTGACGTCAGGTAGCTTGTGGTGCGGAGCTGGCGTTGATGGCTGGTGTGATGTAGCGGACACGGGCTGATCGTATCGCCGATCTGCGATTTCGGTAGTCACCGCCGGAGAGTTCCCGCGGCGCTTGGCAGGGCTATGGGCCAGTCCATTCAATCGAAAAAATCAATTGACTTTACGATGGTTAGTTTTAGTTCATACCATTGATTTCTTCCTTGGCATACATAGAATTGGAGGCCACAAGCATGGTCCATCCGTTATGGCGATGGCTTTGTAGTGCGCAGAGTGCTCCTGAATTAAATGAGTAGGATACGGCAACATCGCTACTTGCAAATTTCAGATAAAACTGCGTTGGGTTTGTCCCCTGAGTGAAGCGATGAATCGATTTCAGGATCAGGGGCCTCGGCCATATAGTCGATCGCAAGTTTTTGATACGAAGTGGCCAACTGGCGGATAGCATCTGCTACGTCAGGTGGAGTTGCGGGTTGATCAGCTAAGACTCGTTTGAGGTAGTCGCCGCCGTCGTATAGGGCGATCCTTGCGTTGGCGGCCACGCCGAGCAGCGCATTGGGGTCGTTTCCGCCACTCCGACCCGTGTTGATAAGGACGGCCCTGTGTACTTGGTTGTACGCAGCGCAAACCTTGACCCTAGCTTCGGCAATCTGCTGATCACTGAAACTGGGCTGATCTGACTTCGCTGAAGGTTTCGTGTTCGGCAGAGGCCGCAACCAGCTGCCGACAGCGATGCCAAGAGCTAGGAAGGCGAGTACCAGCGAAGTTATTACTAGCGATCGTGACTGGCGGCCATAGGTTATCGACGTTTGCGGCCAAGCAGGAGAAGCAGGCGGTGTTGGCAGACTGGTCACGCGGGCGATCGTATCTTCATTCGGCCCGCAGGCGTGTTGTTCCGGCCTCTACCGATCCCACCAAGATGCTAATGGCAACGTGCCAGCTCGCCTCGACCGCGACAGATGGCTCGGAGCAACTCTGCTTAGACCGTAGGTGCCTGTTCGACGTGCACGTAAAGCGGCCTCGGCATACGATCGGGCGGCTGCACGGAGCAAACTTGGCTTACGAGTTCACGAGGCGACTCCCCACGTCTACCGCCCCGATTCACCGTCATCGTCCCGCTTCTGTTCCGGCAGCAAAATGCGCCTGGTCGCGACGGGCTTGCCATCGATTCGCTTGATCACCTCGGGCGTGGGGGGTGGCGTCGTGATCCGGCCCTGGACCGGAGCGCCGTTCTTCACGGATGGCACGAGCACGCGCTTGGTATCGGGCTTAGCTTCGTTGCCGCTTCCCGCCTGCTGCATTGCTCCGGGGGGCATGAGCGGCATCGCGCCCATGCCACCCCGAGAGGCATTCGAAGACTCCGCAGGGGCTGGTGGCAGCACGGACGGCGCGTGCGACGCGGCGGGGACGGTGCCGGCGGATGGCGCTGGCAGCGGCCCGAGCATTGCGGTCGGCGTAGTGGTCCCAGGACCGACGCCGCCACCGCCACTGCCACCACCACCGAACCCTTCGCTCCCGCCACCGGCCTCGAGCATGTCGGCAGGAATGGCTTCGCCGGC
The DNA here is from genome assembly GCF_059812195.1 of Mycobacterium sp. NGS68. Classification (NCBI taxonomy): domain Bacteria; kingdom Bacillati; phylum Actinomycetota; class Actinomycetes; order Mycobacteriales; family Mycobacteriaceae; genus Mycobacterium; species Mycobacterium sp. NGS68. Next base: position 24,059 of record NZ_JCALCE010000007.1, read on the forward strand.
GGTCGCGCCCCCGCCGACGCCATGTTGCAGCGCCCCCATGCCCATTTGCATCGCCTGCTGACCCGCCTGCGCGATCTGCTGCGGGATCTGGCTCAACGGCTGCAGGGCACCGCCGAGAGCGCCAGCGATTCCCCCGGCGATACCGCCCGCCATTTGCGGTATCTGCTGGAACATCTGGCCCATTTCGCTCTGGCCCCCGACGCCGGCCAGACGCGCGGACGACTCTTGGTCGTTCGACGGGAACTTGCTCAGGGCGCTGGCAGCCTTGGCCTCGCGTTCTTCGTGTCCGGTGAGCGCAGCGAGGTTGTCGCCGGGATCGCCACCGTTAGCCGCGATACCAAGCAGCTTCAGCAGTTGGCTGATCGCCGAGCTACCGGTAGCCAGCTGGTCGGGAGCGATGACCGGTGGCGCCGGTAGCCCGAGCACCTTCGCCAGCTGGTCGAGAATGATCCTGAGCTGATCATCGCCCCCTGTCACGACGTCCTCTTGAACCCTGCGGCACCCCGAGTGCACGCGATAACGGGTAGTCGGCTCTCAGGCATTGGGTGATGCTATCGCCAATCGATGCCACGGGTAATTCAGCTTTGCTGAGCGCCTGCACAACTCCACCGCGCATCAGGGCAAGGGGATGCGAATGGGTGCGGGAAGCGGGAATGGGACGGGAATGGGGACCAGCGGAGAGACGGGAACCGGGATGAACGGTAGGTCCAGGTGAGGCCGTTGATCGCCAAACCCCGACAGGACCGACTGGTCGCCGATCGGCTTGTGCCAGAAGAGACCCGCCTCTGGGCCTAGCGACCCGTCCACATAATGCGGCCAGGCCTGGACGAGGGGAGTCGTTACGTCCCCGCGGTCGCTGTAGATCTCGATCGCCGGGAAATTCGTCACATTTCCCCCGACACGCGGACCCGTCTGGGACGGCTCGATGGCGATGGAGCCGTTCACGTCGAACGTGGTGGCCTTGGCCAGCCCTTCGCCACCGGGTGACATCGGGTCGGCGGCGCTGTACTTGACCAGCACCGCGCCGTTGCTCTTCTGGACGGCCGACACGGACGGGGTGCCGGCGACAGTTCGGCCGGTTTTCGCGTCGACCGACGGATTCTGGCGAGTCACGACGATGCCGTTCTCGTAGTCGACACTTATTGCGACCCTGGATGACTCGGGTCCGGCCGTGGGGGAGAATCCTCGGTTGTCGCCGAGGTTCTCATGCCACGGCGGGTAGTCCAATTGCGGGTTTACCACCCCGTGTCCGGGAATGAAGATGTTGGTGCGCACCACGCCTTGGCCGGGCACCGGTTCAATGCGCTGGACATCGATCTTGGGCGGCACGCCCCCGTTCTTGGGGTCGTAGCTGTGCGGGTCGAGAGCGGCGGCCGTTTCCCAGTCCGCCGGCGACTCGGGGGCGCGGTGGAATTCTTTTGTGAAAGCTTCGATTTGGTTCTGCCGGCGGTTAGCTTCCGGCTCGGCCTTCGACGGGGTATCCGGTCCGCCCAGCGCGAGAATGTTCTCGGGCACGTATCCATCTACGCGCAGCGTGGAAAGCGACGACTGCAACATATTCGAGTATTTGCCGCGGATCGCCTCGAGCTTGCCGACGGCGTCCTTGGTGTCGCGGATGGCAACGGCTTCCAGACGGGATATCGAGGTGTCAAGGTCGTTACGCTGGGCGGCCGTGAGGTTGCTATTCCGTTCGAGGTCCAGCGCTTTGCCGATGTCGTCATCGAGCTTTTGCAAGCGATTTTCCAGGTCCGCGAGCTGCCCACTCGCCGCACGCTGGGCCTCCGCCAGGTCAGCGGCGATACGCTCCAAATCGATTGCAATCTTTGGCAACTGGTTGGCCTGCACATGCAGGGATTTGACGGCGCGCTGCACCTCGGCGGCGTCGTTGATCGGATGGTCGCCGTTCTCGCGATTCCACGCAGCCTCGAAGCGGCGGTTGGCTTCGAGGAATGCGTCGTCGGCCTCGGCGCTGCATCGTCCGGCGGAGTGAAATGCGTTGGCGAGGCTGGAAATCTGCGCAGGACGGCCAGCTTGCAGGCTTTGGTTGATCGCCCACGGATCGCCGTGAGCTTCGGCGATAAGGTGCGGGACGCTTATGTGTCGGAGCTGCATGGCCCCACTCGCAGTTCCGCGGCATTACGCTCGTCCATCGCAGTGAATTCGGTGGCGGCTTGATGAGCCCTATCGCCCACGCCGGTGAGCGTCTTGTGGTGGTTCTGCAAGGTTTTGACGTGCCCTTCGTGCGCCGAGCTGACCGCCTGGTGAAACACGTCGGCGGCAGCGAAATCGCCAAACATCACCGACGACAACGATGCTCCGGACAGCCGATCGGCCCCGTCGCGTGCGTGTCCACCTGCGCGGTGGGATTCGTTGGCTCCCGAGTGCAGCCATTCGGTGTCGACAAACATCGCTACCCTTCCCAACTCTTCGATATCGCCACGGCGACAACCGATGTCGCACGTGAGCTGACGAGGACGCTAGGGAGGGCGCGCGCGTCGGTCAATTCAGTCCGGGCACACCTGTGGATTGGGCGCGACTTGTTGGCTGTCCGAATGTCGGGTTGTGTGACGCCCTGACGCGGATAGCGTGTCATAACCCGACACTCGGCGGCCAAAGGCCAAAGGCCAAAGACCAAAGGCTAAAGGCAGGAGAAGCTAGTCGTCGCCACCGCGGTCAAGCAGGTCCGACGAACCGAGCACGCGCTCGACGTGCACCTCGATGACCACCCGCCGCGGGTTGGGCCTCGGCGTGCGATAGCGCTGTGCGTACCGCAGCTCGGCATCGCGGACGGCGTCGGCCTCGCTGCTCACCTTGGACCGCCCCTCCAACGACAACCACCGCGCGCCGTCGACCTGGCTGAGCACGGCCACCCCGCCGCGGTCCGCGTTGACCGCCTTCTGGGATCCGCCGGTGGTGATGACGCGCGCGATGTGGGTCTTGGGATCAAACGTGAAACCCACCGCCACCACATGCGGGGAATTGTCCGCCCGCAGCGTGGTCAGCATCGCCAGGTGACGCTCGGACAGAAATGCCAGCGCGTCATCCGTGAGCCGGGTAGTGGTATTCGCCATCGCTCCCCACGCTAGCGCAGGTGATAATCGCAGCCGTGGACGACACGGGCGCAGGTCCGCTAGTAATTTTCGGCGGCCGCAGCGAGATCGGCATGGAACTCGCGCGGCGCCTGGCGCCCGGCGCCACGCTGGTGCTGGCCGCACGCAGACCCGACCAGCTCACCGAGCAAACCACCGCGCTCCACGAGGCCGGTGCCACCAGCGTGCACACCATCCAGTTCGACGCCGACGACGTCGCGTCGCACGGCCCGCTCGTCGCGTCGATCATCACCGAACACGGCCCCATCGGCACCGCGGTGCTCGCCTTCGGAATCCTCGGCGATCAGGCCCGGGCCGAGGCCGACGCCGCCCACGCCGTCGCCATCGTCCACACCGACTACGTCGCTCAGGTCAGCCTGCTCACCCACCTGGCCGCGGCGATGCGCACCGCCGGCCGGGGATCGCTGGTGGTCTTCTCCTCGGTGGCCGGGGTCCGGGTGCGCCGCGCGAACTATGTGTACGGCTCGGCCAAGGCCGGCCTGGATGGGTTTGCCGGCGGCCTGGCCGACGCGCTGCACGGCACCGGGGTGCGGTTGCTGCTCGCCCGCCCCGGATTCGTCATCGGGCGTATGACGGAGGGTATGTCTCCCGCGCCGCTGTCCAGCACGCCGGAGCAGGTCGCCAAGGCAACGGCCCGTGCCCTGGCCAAAGGGCGGCGTACCGTGTGGATCCCCTGGGCGCTGCGGCCAATGTTCGTCGGGATGCGACTGCTGCCGCAGTTCGTCTGGCGCAGGCTGCCGCGATGATCGTCGTCGTGGGCATCGGCGCCGACGGCATGCCCGGCCTCTCGGCGACCGCGGCAAGCGAATTGCGCAAAGCCGCAGTCATTTACGGCTCGCGAAGACAACTCGACCTGCTCGACGACACGGTCCCGGCCCCGCGCCGCGAGTGGCCGTCGCCGATGTTGCTGGCGCTCCAAGCGCTGCCAATCACCGAAGACATTCACGTCGTCGCCAGCGGAGACCCGTTGCTGCACGGCATCGGCGGCACCCTGATCCGCCTGTTCGGTGCCGCCAGGGTGACGGTGCTGCCGCACGTGTCGTCGGTCACGCTGGCGTGCGCCCGGATGGGCTGGAACGTTCACGACACCGAGGTGATCAGCCTGGTCACCGCCAAGCCGCACACCGCGGTACGCCGCGGCGGCCGGGCCATCGTGCTGTCGAGCGGCCGCAACACGCCGAAGGACCTCGCGGCGCTGCTCACCAACCACGGCCGCGGTGACTCCGAGTTCAGCGTGCTCGAACGGCTCGGCGCCCCGGACGAACGGCGCCGCGACGGCACCGCCGCCCAATGGGCCGCCGACGCGCCCGCCGACGTCGACGATCTCAACGTGATCGCCGTCCGATACCTGCCCGACGAGCGGGTCCGGCCCCTGCCCGACGGCGCCTTCGTCAACGACGGGCAGATCACCAAGCACGGCATGCGCGCGGTGACGATCGCGGCGCTGGCCCCGCGGCCCGGCCAGCGGCTATGGGACGTCGGCGCCGGCTCGGGCAGCATCGCGGTCGAATGGTGCCGAAGCTGGCGCGACTGCACCGCGGTGGCGTTCGAACGCGACGAACGACGCCGCGCCAGTGTCGGTCTCAACGCCACGGCGCACGGCGTCGACGTCGATGTGCGCGGCGAAGCGCCGGACACGTTCGAGGGCGCCGAGGAGCCGTCGACGATTTTCATCGGCGGCGGCCTCACCCAACCGGGCCTGCTGGACGCCTGCCTGGCGCGCCTGGGCAGTGGCGGCCGGCTGGTTGCTAACGCGGTCACCGCCGAATCGGAAGCGCTTCTGGTGCAGGCTTATTCGCGGCACGGCGGTGAGCTGAGGCGCTTCCAGCATTATCGGGGTGAACCCCTGGGCGGGTTCACCGGTTGGCGGCCGCACCACCCCGTCACCCAGTGGGTGGTGACCACGCGGTGACGGTGTACTTCATCGGCGCCGGTCCGGGTGCCGCCGACCTGATCACGGTCCGCGGCCAGCGGCTCCTGCAAAGTTGCCGGGTGTGTTTGTACGCCGGCTCGATCATGTCCAAAGACCTGCTGGCGCAATGCCCGTCGGACGCGAAGATCGTCGACACCGGACCGCTGACGCTGGAGCAGATTGTCGCGGAACTTGTCGACGCGGACGCCGCCGGTCACGACGTCGCGCGACTGCACTCCGGGGACCCGTCGCTGTACAGCGCGCTGGCGGAGCAGTGTCGCCGACTCGACGCGCGAGGTGTCGACTACGAAATCGTGCCGGGCGTGCCGGCTTTCGCCGCGGCCGCCGCCGTCCTCAAGCGTGAACTGACGGTCCCCGCCGTCGCGCAGACGGTGACGCTGACCAGAATCTCGACGCTGTCGACGCCGATGCCGCCCGGGGAGGATCTGGCCGCCCTGGCCCGCTCCGGCGCCACCCTGGTCCTGCATTTGGCGGCGGCTCAGATCGACAGCATCGTCCCGCAACTGCTCGACGGCGGCTACCAGCCCGAAACGCCCGCGGCGGTAGTGGCTTTCGCCAGCCGACCGGAGCAGACCGTGCTGCGGTGCACGCTGGCCGACATCGCCGGGCAGATGCACGACGCGAACATCACCAAGACCGCCGTCATCGTCGTCGGCGATGTGCTGTCCGCCGAGGGATTCACCGACAGCTACCTGTACTCGGCGGCGCGCCTCGAGGCGCACTGATGCGGATGCTGCTGCTCGGCGGCACCGCCGAGGCGCGGGCGCTGGCGAAACGCCTGCATCCGGAGGTCGACGTCGTCAGTTCGCTGGCCGGCCGGGTACCGGACCCCGCGCTGCCGGTCGGCGCCGTGCGCGTCGGCGGTTTCGGCGGCGTCGAGGGGCTGCGGCGGTGGCTGCGCGACGAACGCATCGACGCCGTCGTCGACGCCACCCACCCGTTCGCGGCCACCATGACCGCCCACGCCGCCCAGGCCTGCCGCGAACTGGGGATGCCGCATCTGGTGCTGGCGCGCCCGCCGTGGGACCCCGGAGCCGCCACTGTCGTCGGCTCCGACACTCACGCCGCGCAAACCATTGCCGAACAAGGCTATTCGCGCGTATTTCTGACGACCGGGCGTTCGGGCGTCAACGCCTTCGCCGACAGCGACGCGTGGTTTCTGATCCGGACGGTCACCGCCCCGGATAACACCTGCCTGCCGCGGCAGCACCGACTGTTGCTGTCCCGCGGGCCTTATCGCTACGACGACGAGTTGCGGCTGCTCACCGAGCACCGCATCGACGCCCTGGTCACCAAGAACAGCGGCGGCGAGATGACCCGGTCGAAGTTGGATGCCGCTGCCGCACTGGATATTCCGGTGGTGATGGTGGCGCGTCCGACGTTGCCGACGGGGGTGGCCTCGGTTGGGACCGTCGACGAGGCCGTCGACTGGGTCGCCCGCCGAACTTAGCCGGTCAGGTCGTCGCGTTCCCCGTCGGCCAGCAGCGCGTCGCGGGCGCGGGCCACGCGGGACCGGATCGTGCCCACCGGGCAGCCGCAGACCGCCGCGGCGTCGGCGTAGGACAGGCCCAGTAGCTGCGTGAGCAACAGGGCCTCGCGCTGCTCGGTGATCAGCCCGCCGATCATGGTCGTCACCTCGACGAGGTCCTCGAAGCCGCGGGCGTGGCGATTGCCCTCGAGCGCGCGCTCGGGATCGGCGCCGTGCGCGGTGCGGGGTCGCGACCGCGCCTGGCGGATGTGATCGGCGACGACGCGGCGGGCGATGGCCAGTAGCCAGGTGCGCGCGCTGGAGCGCCCGGAGAATCGCTGGATGGCACCGATCGCCCGCAGGAAGGTTTCTTGGGCGAGGTCGTCCGCGTGGCCCACGTCCGACAGGTAGGCGACAAAGCGCCGCACATCCTGCTGCGTGGCCTTGATGAACGCTTCGAGTGCCTGCTGGTTTCCGCGAGCGGCGGCCAAGGCGAGCGCGGTAACGGCCTCGTCGTCGCTGCGCGCGCTCATGGGGATCAACCTTAAACGGGTGGGCGCGGCGAGTCTACGACTGGTCGTCGTAGAGCCCCGGTGCCAACCGTATTCATAGAAATGCCGGCGACTCGCTTTAATGTGGACTTGTGACACGCCTTTTCACGCAATGCGTGAATCACGGTCATACCCGACGCCAGGTGCTCGCGGCCGCTCTGCTCATGCCGCTGGCGGCGTGCGCTCGAACCGCCGGGGGCGGCCGCGCCGCCTCGACGCCGACCGGGGTGGTGCCGGCTTCGGACCTGGCTCATCGCTTTGACCAGCTCGAACGCCAGCACGAAGGCCGACTCGGCATATATGTGCCGGCAAGCGGCGCCACTCCCGAGATCGCCTACCGGGCCGACGAGCGGTTCGCGTTCTGCTCGACTTTCAAGGCGCCGCTGGTCGCGGCGGTGCTCAGTGCCAATCCGCTCGCCCATCTGGACAAGGTCGTCACCTACACCCACGACGACATCCGGTCGGTCTCGCCGGTGACCGAGCAACACGTCCATAACGGCATGACGATCAAGCAGCTCTGCGATGCCGCGATCCGGTACAGCGACGGCACCGCCGCCAACCTGTTGCTCGCCGATCTCGGCGGCCCCGCGGCATTCACCGCGTACCTGCGCGGCCTGGGCGACACCGTGAGCCGCCTGGATCAGGCCGAACCCGAACTCAACCGCGACGCCCCGGATGACGAGCGGGACACCACCACCCCGCGGGCGATGGCGGGGGTTTTCCAGAAGATCGTCCTAGGCGACGCCCTGCCGTCCGACAAGCGGGCGCTGCTCACCGATTGGATGGCGCGCTGCACCACCGGCGCCAAGCGGATCCGCGCGGGCTTCCCCGCCGATTGGCGAGTGATCGATAAGACCGGGTCCGGCGACTACGGGCGGACCAACGACGTCGCGGTGGTCTGGTCGCCCAGCAATGTGCCGCACGTCGTGGCGGTCTACGCCGATTTCGTCGGCGGGGGCTATGGCGCGCAGCCCAACGACGGGTTTGTCGCCGCCGCGGCCACCGTCGTCGCGTCCGCGCTCGGCGATTGAGCGCGCGAGCGCCCGTCTGCTCGCCGGGCCCCTAGCCCGGGTAACGCCGCGGGGTGAACACCGTGTCGCCGGAACCGCTGGAATGCCATTGGGTCTGGGAAGACCCGACGATCAGCAGGCAGCGCATGTCCACGTCGGCGGGGTCCAGGTCGGCCAGTCGCACCACGCGCACCTGCTCGTCGGGGCCCGACACGTTGCGGCCGATCACCACCGGCGTGCCGGGTTCGCGGTGGGCCAGCAGCAGGTCGCGCGCGGCGCCGACCTGCCAGGTTCGCGACTTGGACGCCGGGTTGTAGATGACCAGGACCAAGTCCGCGGCGGCCGCCGCAGCGACCCGCGCGGCGATCACGTCCCATGGCTTGAGCCGGTCGGACAGCGAGAGCACCGCGTAGTCATGGCCCAGGGGAGCGCCGACCCGACTGGCGACGGCCTGGGCCGCGGTCATCGCCGGAATCACCCGGATCCTCACGCCGGGCCACCGCGCCGCCTCTTCCAGCACGGCGGTGGCCATCGCGAACACGCCAGGGTCTCCCGACGACACGACCGCCACCGCGTGCCCCTGCTCGGCCAGCGAGCAGGCCAGGCGCGCCCGCGCGGGTTCGTCGGTGTTGTCGCTGGGATGCCGGCGCTGACCGTCGCGCACCGGGACGCGGTCCAGGTAGCCGGCGTACCCGATCAGGTCCGTCGCGGCGGTCAGCTCCCGTCGGCTCTGCGGGGTCATCCAGTCGACGTCGCCGGGCCCGAGGCCCACCACCGCGACGGTTCCGGCCAACGCGGGCCGCCGCCGACCACCTGGCAGCATGGCCAGCGAGAAGTACGGCACGCTGGTCTCGTCGACGTCGGCGGCCGGTAGCACTTGTTGCCCCGGTGTGCTGGCTCGTTCCACATAGAAGGCTTCGTCCAGCTGGCCAGACAGCGAAAGCGCTTCGCGGACATTGTGATACGAGCGCCCGAGTTTCAGTACGACGGCCGCGTCCGCGTCCGCGAGCCGCCGGGTCAGCTCCGCGACCGGCAGGGTGCCCGGCAGCACCGCCAGCACCTCGTCGCCGGCCACCAGCGGCGTCGCGACGGCCGCCGCGGCGGCGCTCACCGAGGTCACGCCGGGCACGATGACCGCGTCGAACCGCTGCGTCAGCCGCGTATGCAGATGCATGTAGGAGCTGTAGAACAGCGGATCGCCCTCGGCGAGCAGCGCCACGTTGCGCCCCGCGTCCAGGTGCGCGGCGATCCGCTCGGTGGCCTGGGCGTAGAAGTCCTCGAGTGCGCCGGCGTAGCCGCCGGGATGATCGGTCGTCTCGGTGGTCACCGGGTAGATCAGGTGCTCCTCGAGTTGGCCGGGCCGCAGATACGGTTCGGCGATGCCGCGCGCGATGCTGCGGCCGTGCCGCGCGCTGTGATAGGCCACCACATCGGCCTCGCCGATCACCCGGGCGGCCTTGACCGTCACCAGCTCGGGGTCGCCGGGCCCCAACCCGACTCCCCACAGCGTGCCCCGCGTGGTCATCCGCCGGCGATCGCGTTGACGGCCGCGGCGGCCATGGCGCTCCCGCCGCGACGGCCCCGCACCACCAGATACGACATGCCGCGCGGGCGGTCGATGAGCTCCTGCTTGGACTGCGCGGACCCGACGAATCCGACCGGCCCGCCCAGGACCGCGACCGGCGGCGCGACGCCCTCGTCGAGCAGTTCGAGCAGCCGGAACAGCGCGGTGGGCGCGTTGCCGATCGCCAGCACGGCGCCGGGCAGCCGCTCGGCCCACAGCTCCACGCCGGCGGCGGAGCGGGTGGTCCGCCTGCGGGCGGCCAAGTCGGCGGCGCGGAGATCGGCGACCAGCGACACCACCTGGTTGTCGGCGGGCAGTCGCGCGGTGGTGATGCCGGCGGCCACCATCGACGAGTCGCACAACACCGGGGCTCCGGCCCGCAGGGCGGCGGCGGCCCGCGGCACGACGTCGTCGGTGTAGGCGATGTGCTCGGTGAGGTCGACCTGCCCGCAGGTGTGGATCAGCCGGACCACCACCCGGGCGACGTCGTCGGGGAATTGCGTCAGGTGAGCTTCGGCCCGGATGGTTGCGAACGACTGGCGGTAGATCTCGTCGGCGTCGCGGACGTACTCGAGCACCCGCCCACCCTACGGCCGGAGCGGACGGTAGCCGTCTCCGGTTGCCAGCAGCACGTCACCGGCCGGCGGACGGCCGCATGCCCGTTCGCAGCCGACGAAGTGGCGGTGCACGCCAGTGTCAACGGCCAGGGCCGCCGCCGCGTCCGCCCGGACGTCGGCGGCTGAGCGCGCGCAGCCGGGGCTGCCGGTGCAGGCGCTGACGCCCAGCCAGGGGGAGTTCTCGTCGAAAACCAGGCCCAACGGCGCAAGCACGCGGACTGATACCTCTGCTACTTCTTCCGTGAGATCGCAGACCAGCACCGAGCGCCACGGCGTGATGACCAGCGGCGCCTCGACGGCCGCCAGAAACTCCGCGACGCGCGCCGACAGGACACCCAGCGGCACCGCGGCACCCAGCGCGACGCGGCCGTCCTGCTGCCCCATCCAGCCGACAGGCGGGCGGGTGACGACGGGAAACTCCGCGCGCGGCTCGGCGCCCGGCCAGAGCCGTGACGGGTCACCCAATTCGGCCACCCGCCAAGCGTTTCCGCGCACCTCTAGGAATCGCAACCCGATGTTGACCAGGGCGCCGACGGCGTCGTCGTGCGCCAGCCGCACCCCGGTGTCCCGGCCCGCCAGCAGCAGCGCGCACGCGGTGTCCAGGACCTGCACTCCGGCGTCGGCGCGCAGGCCGGACACGTCGCCGCGGCCGTCGTCGAGGCTGAACCAGAACCGGCCACCCAGCTCGGTCAGTCGGGGTTCGGCGCGGATCGCGGCGTCCAGCGCTCCGACGAGCGGCCGGACGTCCGCCAACCCGCCGACCCGCCCGGACAGCGGCGACGCGACGATGTTGCGCACCCGCTCGTGCGTGGCCGACGGCAACAGACCGGCCGTGGCGACCAACTCCGCGGCGGCGGCCACGTCGGTGATGCCTCGCAGCTGCACGTTGCCCCGCGCGGTCAGCTCCAGCACGCCGGAGCCGAGCCGGCTCGAGACGTGTGCCAGCGTCGCGAGCTGGTCCGAGGTGATCATGCCGCCGGGCAGCCGCACCCGGACCAGCGCACCGTCGGCCGCCTCGTGCACCTGCAACGCGCCCGGACAGGCGTCAGTGTCGCGAGTCCTGGCCATCCATCAACGGTACGGCCGCCGGATCACGGGTTGGGGCAGAAGATGGGTCCCAGTATCGCCAGGCACTGCTCACGGGTGCTGATGATGGCCGGCGGCCAGGGCGGCGGAGCGGGCGGCGGCCCTTCGCCCTCCCAAATGTTGTGGGCCGCATTGCCCTGCCCGGAGTACACGTACCAGTAGGTGTGGCACGAAGCGCAGGCTGACGCCGCAAACTTGCGGAATTCTTGCGTTGTTAGATTGCATGGAGGTCGCCGACAGGCGCCCACCACCGGCTTTCAGGAGTCTCGCGTGAATCTGGGCGGTTTCCCCACCGGCCGCAGGGCGGCGCTGATGGCGGCGGCATCGTTGATCGCCTGTGCCGCATGCCCTTCGGCGCACGCGGACCCGATCTACGGTTCGGGCACCTACGCGGTGCCGGGTCAACTGCCCTACGGCATCTACGTCGCCCGCGGCGAGCCCGGTGATCATGCCGCGGCCTGCACCTTCAGCACCTGGACCAGCGATGGCAAGTTGATCAGCGCTGACAGCGGAACCCAGGCGAACGTGCTCGTCGCGAGAATCGAGGCACCCGCGGTCGCGAAGTTCATCAGCCGCGGCTGTACGCCGTGGACGAAGGTCAACTGAGGCGATCGACCGCGATTGATCGTTGCCCCACTTGGGCACACTGGTCACCGTGAGAACGGTGGAGTACGACCCCGGGCGCCTCGCCGATGTGTTCGGCGATCCGGCGCAGCCCACGATCCTGCTCTGGCACGGCATGCAGACCGACGCCCGCGCCGCCGTCCGGCCGCTGGCGGGGATGCTGGCCGACCGCGGTGCCGCCGTGGTGGTGCCGGACTGGAATTCCCATGCGCCCGACGGCGGTCGCAGCGACCTGTTGCGATCGCTGCAGTTCACCGGGCGGCGGCGCCCCGACGGTCTGGTCCTCGTCGGGTGGTCCCTGGGCGGTGTTGCGGCGGCCCGCCTGACGCTCGACTCGGAGGCCGGCATGGTTCTGGCTCATACGGTTTGCCTGGCGGGCGCCTTCATGGCCCCCGACCCGATCTCGGGCCGACACGTGACCGACGGGCTGTCCCGCGACCACATCGGTTCGCCTCTGACGCTGCTGCACGGCCTCGACGACGACGTCGTGCCCGTGACCGCCAGCAGGGACTTCGCCGCTGATCTCGAACGGATCGGCTGGCCGGTGCAATTGGTCGAGCTGCCCGCCGATCACGGGTCGATCGCCGGCGCCGAGTACGACCCGGTAGCGGATCGCTACGAGCCGTCGGCGGGGGGAGCGGCGCACCACATGGCCGGCACGGTCGCCGACCTGATCGCCGCGACGCTTGAACTCTGAGATTTGCCCGGCTGACTGGCGTAACGTGCAGGCCAGCGAAAGTGGGTGGTGTCATGTCAGCGCAGCGTGCACTGAAGATCGCGATTCTCGGCGCCGGAATGTCCGGCATCTGCATGGCGGCCAAGCTGCAGGATGCCGGCATCGACTCGTTCACCATCTTCGAGAAGGCCGACGACGTCGGGGGCACCTGGCGCGACAATACGTATCCCGGGCTCACCTGCGACGTCCCGTCGCGTTACTACTCGTATTCGTTTCGGCCGAACCCGAATTGGTCGCACCTGTTGCCGCCGGGATCGGAGATCCAGGCCTACTTCCAGCAGGTCGCCACCGAACGTGGCATTCGCAAGCACATCCGGTTCGGCACCAACGTCACCGCGGCCCGCTACGACGACGGCCGGTGGCATCTCACCACCCCCGACGGCGAGGAGACGTTCGACGTCCTCGTCACCGCGACCGGCGTGCTGCGGGTGCCGCGATACCCGGACATTCCCGGACGGGACACGTTCGCCGGTCCGGCGTTCCACTCCTCGCGCTGGGACCACTCGGTCTCCTTGCCGGACAAGCGGATCGGCTTGATCGGGACTGGGTCGACGGGCGTGCAGATCACCGCGGAACTCGGCGGCAAGGTGCGTCAGCTGAAGGTCTTCCAGCGCAGCGCGCAGTGGGTCTATCCCTTCCCCAACCTGCGCTACTCGAAGTGGAGTCAGGCGGCGCTGTCCCGGTGGTCGGCGCTGAACGTTCTGCCTTATCGGTTCTGGGGATGGCTGATGCGGCACTGGTTCGGCGTGGCGCCGATCCGTCCGTGCTGGCAGCGCCGTCAAATCCAGGCCTGGTCTCGATGGAACCTGCGGTTCTCGGTGCGCAACCCGGAGCTTCGGGCCAAGCTCACCCCGGCGTACCAGCCGATGTGCAAGCGGCAGGTCATGGCGGGGAATTTCTACCGCTCCGTGCAAAAGCCAGGTGTCGAGGTGATCACGGACGCGATCGACCACATCGAGCCACGCGGCGTCGTCACCGCCAACGGCGCCCTGCACGAAGTCGATCTACTGGTCTTCGCCACCGGGTTCGACGCGCGGGCCTACGTGCGCCCGCTTGACGTGATCGGCGAGGGCGGGCTCACCCTGGACGAGGCGTGGGCCGACGGCCCCAGGGCCTACCGGTCCGTCGCGGTGCCCGGATTCCCCAACCTGTTCATGCTGATAGGTCCGCATTCGCCGATCGGCAATCAGTCGCTGGTTCCGATCGCCGAGGATCAGGCCAACTACGTGATGTGGTGGATCAACCAGCTCCGCGACGGGCGCGTGCTCGCCGCAGCGCCGACCGAAGCGGCGACCAAGCAATACAACGAGGACATGAAAGCCGCTATGCCGCAGACGATCTGGACCTCCGGATGCAACAGCTGGTACCTCGGCAAAGACGGTCTGCCCGAGCTGTTCCCGTGGTCGCCGGACACCCACACCCAGCTCCTGCGCCGGCCGCAGCTCACCGACTTCGACGTGCGCACGGCCTAGTAGCCGGCCTGCCTGACCTTCGCCGAGTTGTAGGGGCAGAAGGCGGCAGTCGAGCGCCCGATGACGTTGCCGGCCTCGCGGAGGCTGAATCCGCCCTCTTTCGCGATGGTGAGCGCGAGTCTGAAGATGTCGCCGCCCGAATCGGCCTTGTCGAGTTCGGCGCAGACGCTGCGGCCGTTGCGGTTGACGTAGTCGTCCAGCGGGCCCGCGTAAGCCTGCGGCGCAGCGGATATGGCGGCGACGGCGAACGCGATCGCCAGGTGCACTGCCCTCACTTCACCTCCGGCGGCGGTTAGCGAGATTCCGCCGTCAACGTACCAACTCGGCGCCGTCGGCGCAGCGTGAGCGTCAGGAGGTTCCGGCCCGTCGGGCATACGCCGCACGCTTCTCGCGCTGCACGTCGGTCGTGAAGACCCGCCCGGTGCCCAACGCGCGACCCAGCGCCTCGGCCACCGCCCGCGGCAACAAACGCTGGGCCGACAGCACGATGCCCATCGACCAGGGAATGGCCACGCGGGGTTTCGGCTTGCCGATCACGTCGACGACCGCCTGCGCGACGTCCTCCGGCTCGACGTTCTTGAAGCCGCGCGCATGCCCGATGCCGTCGACCATCTCGGTGTTGGTCAAGGTCGGCATGATCGCCGAGAAGTGCACGCCGCTGCCGCGGTTCTCCAGGCGAACGGTGTCGGTGTACCCGAGGACGGCATGCTTTGTGCCGCAATAGGTTGCGATGCCCTCCGACGGAAGCACGCCGCCGAGCGAGGCAATGTTGACGATGTGGCCGCGATGGCGGGGCAGCATGCGCTGGGCGGCCAGCTTGGTGCCCAGGATCACGCCGAAGACGTTGACGTCGAGTTGCAGCCGGGTGGCCGCATCGGACTCGTCGACCGCGTTGCCGACGGCAATGACGCCGGCATTGTTCACCACCACTTCGAGCGGCCCCAACTGGCTTTCGACGGCGTCCAAGAAGGCGGTGAAGGACTCGCGGTCGGTCACGTCCAGTTTGGCGGAAAGCTCAAAGGGGCGCCCGGCCTCCTTGGCCGCGGCCTCGTCGATGTCGCCGATAGCGACCTTGGCGCCCGCGTTGTGCAAGGCCGTCGCGATGGCCAAGCCGATGCCGCGGGCCCCGCCGGTGATCGCTACAACTTTTCCTGCAAGCGAAGATTCCATCGCCTCACGCTACCCATAACCGATCGACGCGGGGGCGCTGCGGTACGAATGGTAGGTGGCTGAGCCGACGATTCTGCTGTTGTCGACGTCCGACACCGACCTGATCGGCGCCCGCGCCAGCGCAAAGAACTACCGGTGGGCCAACCCGTCGCGGCTGTCCGACGACGAGCTGCCCGAGCTGCTCGCCGATACCGCCGTCGTGGTGGTGCGGATCCTCGGCGGCTATCGCGCCTGGCAGAGCGGTATCGACGCGGTCCTGGCCAGCGGCGTGCCCACCGTGCTGGTCAGCGGCGAGCAAGCGGCCGATGCCGAGCTGACGGGACTG
The DNA here is from genome assembly GCF_059812195.1 of Mycobacterium sp. NGS68. NCBI lineage: Bacteria > Bacillati > Actinomycetota > Actinomycetes > Mycobacteriales > Mycobacteriaceae > Mycobacterium > Mycobacterium sp. NGS68. The sequence continues at coordinate 39,725 of NZ_JCALCE010000007.1, forward strand.
TCCACCCTCGCGGCCGGCATCGCCGTGCAGGCCCACATCTATCTCGCCCACGGTGGCGTCGAAAACCTGCGCCAGCTGCATGCGTTCCTGTCCGACACGGTGCTGATGACGGGCTTTGGCTTCGCGCCGCCCGCCGTCACCCCGACGTGGGGCGAACTGGAACGACCCGGTGTCGCGGTCGAGGGCCCCACGATCGCAGTGCTGTACTACCGCGCGCAGCAGTTGGCCGGCAACACCGCCTACGTCGAAGCGCTGTGCCGCGCAATCGAAGACGCCGGCGCGCGGCCGCTGCCGGTGTACTGCGCGTCGCTGCGAACCGCCGAACCCGAATTGCTGCAGCGGCTCGGCGACGCCGACGCCATGGTGGTCACGGTGCTGGCCGCCGGCGGTACCAGGCCCGCTACGGCGGCGGCTGGTGGTCTCGACGACAGCTGGAACGTCGAACACCTTGCGGCCCTGGATATCCCGATCCTGCAGGGGCTGTGCTTGACCAGCCCGCGGGATCAGTGGTGCGCCAACGACGACGGCCTGAGCCCGCTGGACGTGGCCAGCCAGGTCGCGGTACCCGAGTTCGACGGCCGCATCATCACGGTCCCCTTCTCGTTCAAGGAGATCGACGACGACGGGTTGATCTCCTATGTCGCCGATGCCGAGCGCTGCGCGCGGGTCGCGGGCCTGGCCGTCCGGCACGCGCGGTTGCGGCACGTCGTCCCCGCCGACAAGCGGGTCGCCCTGGTGTTTTCGGCCTATCCCACCAAACACGCCCGCATCGGCAACGCCGTCGGGCTCGACACCCCGGCCAGCGCCGTCGCGCTGCTGCGGGCCATGGCGGAGCGTGGCTATCGGGTGGGGGAGCTGCCGGGTGTGGAGTCGAATGACGGTGACGCGCTGATCCATGCCCTGATCGAACGCGGTGGCCAAGACCCCGACTGGCTCACCTCCGAACAGTTGTCCGGAAACCCGATTCGAGTGTCCGCCAAGGACTATCGCGAGTGGTTCGCCACGCTGCCCGCCGAACTCGCCGACGCGGTCGTCGAGCACTGGGGCCCGGCGCCAGGGCAGCTGTTCGTCGACCGCGGCACCGACCCGGATGGCGAGATCGTCATCGCCGCACTGCAAGCCGGCAACCTGGTGCTGATGGTCCAGCCGCCGCGCGGCTTCGGCGAGAATCCCGTGGCCATCTACCACGATCCGGACCTGCCGCCCAGCCACCACTACCTGGCCGCCTACCACTGGCTCGATGCCGGTTTCGGCGCCGACGCCGTGGTGCATCTGGGCAAGCACGGCAACCTGGAATGGCTGCCCGGCAAGACGCTGGGAATGTCGGCGGCGTGTGCGTCCGACGCGGCGCTGGGCAACCTGCCGCTGATCTACCCCTTTCTGGTCAACGACCCCGGCGAGGGCACCCAGGCCAAGCGGCGGGCGCACGCCGTGCTCGTCGACCACCTGATCCCGCCCATGGCCCGCGCCGAAACCTACGGCGACATAGCCCGTTTGGAGCAGTTGCTCGACGAGCACGCCAACGTCGCCGCCCTGGACCCCGGCAAACTGCCCGCCATTCGCCAGCAGATCTGGACCCTGATCCGGGCCGCCAAGATGGACCACGACCTCGGCCTCACCGAGCGGCCCGAAGAGGATTCGTTCGACGACATGATCCTGCACGTCGACGGCTGGCTGTGCGAGATCAAGGATGTCCAAATCCGCGACGGTTTGCACATTCTCGGCCAACGACCAACGGGGGAGGGCGAACTCGACCTGGTGCTGGCCATGCTGCGGGCGCGGCAATTGTTCGGCGGTGAGCAGGCCATCCCCGGCCTGCGGCAGGCGTTGGGCCTGGCGGAGGACGGCACCGACGAACGGTCCGCGGTGGATCACGCTGAGGCCGCCGCGCGTGAACTGGTCGCCGCCCTGCAGGCCAGCGGCTGGGACTCCGATGCGGCGGACCGGCTCACCGACAACGCCGACGTCGCCGCCGTGCTGCGGTTCGCGGCGACCGAGGTGGTGCCCCGGCTCGCGGGCACCGCCAGCGAGATCGAGCACGTGCTGCGCGCGTTGGACGGCCGGTTCATCCCGTCCGGGCCGTCGGGGTCACCGCTGCGCGGGCTGATCAACGTCCTGCCCACGGGCCGCAACTTCTACTCCGTCGACCCCAAGGCCGTGCCGTCGCGGCTGGCCTGGGAGGCCGGTGTGGCGCTGGCGGATTCGCTGCTTGCCCGCTACCGCGACGACCACGGCCGGTGGCCGCAGTCCGTCGGGCTTTCGGTGTGGGGCACCTCGGCGATGCGCACGGCGGGCGACGACATCGCCGAAGTGCTTGCGCTGGTGGGTGTTCGGCCGGTTTGGGACGACGCCTCGCGACGGGTGATCGGCCTGACGCCGATATCGCTGACCGAGCTGGGCCGCCCGAGGATCGACGTGACGGTGCGGATTTCCGGTTTCTTCCGCGACGCCTTCCCGCACGTCGTGACGATGCTCGACGACGCCGTGTGGCTCGTCGCCGACCTCGACGAGCCGGCCGACGACAACTACGTCCGCGCGCACGCGCAGGCGGATCTCGCCCAGCACGGGGACCAACGCCGCGCCACGACAAGGATTTTCGGATCCAAGCCGGGCAGCTACGGGGCCGGGTTGCTGCAGCTGATCGACAGCCGCAACTGGCGCGACGACGCCGACCTGGCGCAGGTGTACACGGCGTGGGGCGGCTTCGCGTACGGCCGCGGGCTGGACGGTCGCGAGGCGGTCGACGACATGAACCGCCAGTATCGCCGGATCGCGGTGGCCGCCAAGAACACCGACACCCGCGAACACGACATCGCCGACTCCGACGACTATTTCCAGTACCACGGCGGCATGGTCGCCACCGTGCGGGCGCTGACCGGCCAGGCGCCGGCCGCCTACATCGGCGACAACACCCGGCCCGACGCGATTCGCACCCGCACGCTGTCGGAGGAGACCACCCGGGTGTTCCGGGCCCGCGTCGTCAATCCCCGCTGGATGGCCGCGATGCGCCGGCACGGCTACAAGGGCGCGTTCGAGATGGCCGCTACCGTCGACTACCTGTTCGGTTACGACGCCACGGCCGGGGTGATGGCCGACTGGATGTACGAACAGCTCACCGACCGCTACGTGCTGGACCCCGAGAACCGCAAGTTCATGGCTGAGTCCAACCCGTGGGCGCTGCATGGCATGGCCGAGCGGTTGCTGGAGGCGGCGGGCCGCGGCATGTGGGCCGAGCCGCAGTCGGACACGCTCGACGGATTGCGCCAGGCGCTGCTGGAAACCGAGGGTGACCTCGAGGCCTAGCACCTAGCCCCGCTCGCGAGGGGATGCCAGGCAACGTGCAGGTAGGTTGACACCCGTGACACCAACTTTTGCCGACCTGGCCAAGGCGAATTACATCCTGCTGACCACCTTCACCAAGGACGGCCGGCCCAAGCCCACCCCGATCTGGGCCGCGTTGGACAAGGAGCACGGTGACCGCCTACTGGTGATCACCGAGGGAAAGGCGTGGAAGGTCAAGCGAATCCGCAACACGCCACGCGTGACCATGGCCGTGTGTGACATGCGCGGACGACCCAAGAGCGACGCCGTCGAGGGCACCGCGACCATCCTGGACAAGTCGCACAACCCCGCCGTCTACGACGCCATCGGCAAGCGGTACGGCATCGTGGGGAAGGTCTTCAACCTGTTCAGCAAGCTGCGCGGCGGCATGGAGAACAACGTCGGCCTCGAGCTCAGGGTCCCCTAGAGCACAGGTGGGCAGCGTCCTCATCCCGATCCCGGATCGCGACTTCGACCCGACGGAGGTCGCGGTCAGCTGGCGGGTGCTGACCCGCAACGGGCATCGGGTCGTCTTTGCCACCGAAAGCGGCGCGCCGGGCGCGGCCGACGACATCATGGTGACCGGCCGCGGGTTGGACCTCTGGTCCGCGCTGCCGGTGCTCGGAACCATCCCGATCATTGGCCTCGCGCTGCGGGCGAATAAGGACGGCCGCGAGGCCTACCAAAAGATGCTGCAGTCGAACGAGTTTCAGCATCCGGTCAGCTGGAGCCGGGCCACCCTCGACGACGTCGACGCGCTGCTGCTGCCCGGCGGCCACCGGGCCCGGGGGATGCGCAGCTACATCGACAGCAACGTCCTGCAGCGGCTCGTCGCGGACGCCTTCGCCCGAAAGATCACCGTCGCCGCGATTTGCCACGGCGTGCTGCTCGCGGCCCGCAGCGTCGATCCCGCCACCGGCCGCTCGGTGCTGTACGGACGCAAGACCACCGCGTTGACCTGGGCGCTGGAGCGCACCGCGTGGCGGCTCACCCGCATCACCCGGTTCTGGGACCCCGACTACTACCGCACCTACACCGAGGAGCCCGGCCAGCCGGCCGGCTACATGTCCGTGCAGTCCGAAGTCACCCGCGCCCTGCGGGACCCGTCCGACTTCCGCGACGTCGAGCGCACGACGCCACGCCGGCGGCTCAAGTCAGCCGGCCTGGTGCGCGACACGGCGACCGACTCGCGGCCGGCGTTCGTCGTCGACGACGGCACCTACGTGTCGGCGCGCTGGCCCGGAGACACCCATACGTTCGCGGCCACGCTGTCGAAGAAGCTGCCGAACAGCTGAGTCGTGCCCCAAGCCGCGGCCATGGTGCACAGCATGCCGGTCAGCGCGGCGTGTCGCCGTACCTATGCGCACCCTCGCGGGCCAAGCGTCGGGTTCAGCTCGCGGCCCCCAAATGCTCGCCGAAGAAGGCGAACACGCGGCTCCACGCGTCCTCGGCGGCCTCTTCGTTGTGGCCGAATCCGGTGATGCGCAGCAGCGGCTGGCCGGGGAGCTTATTGGCGAAGCTGTGCCCGGCGCTGGGGTAGCTCTTGATGTCGGCTTCGATGTTCAGGGCCGCCGTCGTCTTGCGCAGCTTGTTGGCCGCACCGAGGCCCAGCGGGTCGCGGCCGCCGAAGCTCGCCACGATCGGGCACGCGCCGTCCAGCGTCGAGCTCAAATTGCGCGGCAGCGGCGTGCCGTAGAACGGCGCGGAGGCGCCGAACCCCTGCGGTGACATCACCAGGGCGAACCCGCCGCCCATGCAGAAGCCCGCGATGCCCACCCGCCCGGTGCACTGCGGCATGGCGAGCAGGTGGTCGCGGGCGGCCAGAATGTCGTCGAGTGCGCGACCCCGCTTGGTGAGCAACTCGCGCATGACCCGGCTCACGCAGCGGGCGCGGCCGCCGCGCGCATACAGGTTCGGGGTGAGCGTGAGATAGCCCGCCCGGGCGACATGGTCGTTGGTGGATTGCATGTCGGGGCCGTAGCCGATCGCGTCGTGGATCACCACCACACCCGGCCATGGACCTTCGCCCGGAGGAACGCTCAGCAGCCCGTCGATCAATCCATCGGGGGTATCGATCTCAATCGTCGTCATACCGTCATCTAACTGCAGCCGCGACGTGAGCCACCAGGGGAACTCGCGCTCCTGCCGCGGACGTTGAGGTCATATGTTCCGCCGTCTGCTGCTCCTCTACGCGATCGTCGAACTGTCGGCGTTAGTCGCTCTGGCGGTCACGATCGGGTGGGGCTGGACCCTGCTCGCGTTGATGGTTGCCGCGGTGCTGGGCGTTGTGGTCGGCGCACCGATGGCCGGCGTGCAGCTCAGCGCCCAAGTCATGGCGCTGCGGGCCGGGCTGAAGGCGCCGCGCAGCGCGCTGAGCGACGGCGCGATGGTCGCCCTGTCCACAGTCCTGGTTCTGGTGCCCGGCCTGGTCACCACGACGCTGGGCATCCTGCTGATGGCGCCGCCGATCCGCGGCGTCGCCCGGCCGGTGCTGGCGGCCTTCGCTCTGCGCGGCCTGGATCGGCGGGTCCCGCTGATCACCGACATCAGAGTGCCCGGCACCGGCCCCGACGGCCGTGCTCAGGTGGACTACATCGACGGCGAGGTCATCGATGTCCAAGACGTCACTGATGTTGAGCCCGAGGTCCTGCCGCCGGCACGCGTCCCGCACCGCGCCCCGTAGTTTTGCCGAGTGACCGATATCCGCACCAGGTTGCTGGTCAACGGGCGCGTGCACAGCCCGAGCCACCCCGACGCCACCGCGATGGCGGTGCGCGACGGCGTGGTGGCGTGGCTGGGCAGCGATGACGTCGGCCGCGCGCAATTCCCGGACGCGGATGTCGAGGACCTCGACGGCGGCTTCGTGGCACCGGCATTCGTCGACAGCCACATTCATCTGAGCGCGACCGGGTTGACGCTGTCCGGGCTGGACCTGCGGGCGGCCACGTCGCGGGCGCACTGCGTCCGGCTGGTCGCCGACTACGCGGCCGCCCACCCGGGTCGGCCGGTGTGGGGACATGGCTGGGACGAGTCGGCGTGGCCGGAGAACACGCCGCCGACGACCGCCGAGCTCGACGCGGTGCTCGGGGGCTGCCCCGCCTACCTGGCCCGCGTCGACGTGCATTCGGCGCTGGCGTCCGGCGGCCTGCGCGGCCGCGTCGCGAACCTGGCCGACGCGGCCGGGTTCAGCCCTCAGCGGCCGTTGACCGGCGACGCGCATCACCTGGCCCGGGCCGTCGCCCGTGACCTGCTTACCGCCGCGCAACTCGCCGACGCCCGTGCCGCCGCGCTGCGCGCCCTGGCCGCGGCGGGCATCGTCGCGGTGCACGAATGCGCCGGCCCCGAGATCGGCGGGCTGGACGATTGGCTGCAGCTGGCCGCCCTCGAGGACGGCGTGGAGGTGATCGGGTATTGGGGTCAGGCGGTTACCACGGCCGCGCAGGCCCGCACGCTGGTCGAGCAGACCGGGGCCCGCGGGCTGGCGGGCGACCTGTTCGTCGACGGGGCGCTCGGCTCGCGCACCGCCTGGCTGCACGAGCCCTACACGGACGCCCCGGACCGTAACGGCGCCTGCTACCTCGAGCCCGATGCCATCGAAGCCCACGTGCGCGCCTGTACCGAGGCGGAAGTGCCCGCCGGGTTCCACGTCATCGGCGACGCCGCGGTCGCGGCGGCGGTCGACGCCTTCGAAAGGGTCGTCGAGGACCTCGGCGTGGTTGCCGTGGCCCGCTGCGGGCATCGTCTCGAGCATCTGGAGATGGTCACCGCGCAGCAGGCGGCGAAGCTGGGCGCGTGGGGCGTCATCGCCAGCGTGCAGCCCAATTTCGACGCCCTGTGGGGCGGCGGCGACGGCATGTACGCGCGTCGTCTCGGCGCCGATCGGAGCCGCGAACTCAACCCGCTCGCGCTGTTAGCATCGCAAGGCGTGCCCCTCGCGATCGGTTCGGACGCTCCGGTGACAGGGATCGACCCCTGGGCGAGCGTCCGCGCGGCGGTCAATCACCGCACGCCGGGCAGCGCGGTGTCGGCGCGGGCGGCGTTCGCCGCGGCGACCCGGGGCGGCTGGCGGGCAAGCGGGGTGCGCGACGGCCTGACCGGATCCCTGGTGCCCGGCGCGCCGGCTTCCTACGCCGTGTGGGACGCGGGGGAGTTGGACGTCACGGCGCCGCGGGACGCCGTCGCGCGGTGGTCCACCGATCCGCGTTCCCGGGTGCCCGCGCTGCCGCGGCTGGGCCCGGCGGACGCGTCGCCGCAGTGCCGCCAAACCGTGCATCGAGGCGCGGTGATCCATGGCTAGGGCATGGCTCGGCAAGTTCGGCCGGCCGGAGCGGCCGGATGACGAGCTGGACGACGAGCCGGTCACCACCCCGGAAGTCGCTGCGACCGGCGACGACCCCGACACCGAGATCATCGAGGCCGCCGCCGACCCGGACACCCCGCAGGACGACCCCGAGGCCCAAGACGAGCACCCGCTGCCCAGCCTGGCCGAGCTGCTGACCGCGGCCAGCCCGACGCTGTCCGACCGGCTGGCCGCGGCTTCGCGCCGCAGCCTCGACGAGCGGCTCACCCCGCGCCCGCCCGTGCTGGATCGGCTGCGCGCTGCGGTGGTCGCGCGGTGGCCGGCCGTGCGGGCGGCGCTGGCGCCGCGCTGGGTGCGCCTCGCGGTGACCGTGCTGGCCGGCGTGCTGCTCTACACGAGCTTCCCGACGACGAACTGGTGGTGGGCCGCCGTCGTCGCCTTCGCGCTGCTGGCCTGGGTGTTAACCCGGCCCGCCACCACAGCGGTGGGTGGCGCGGGCTACGGATTCCTCTTCGGGCTGGCGTTCTATCTGCCGCTGCTGCCGTGGGTGGGTCTTTTCGTGGGCGCCGTCCCCTGGCTGGTGCTGGCGGCGGTGCAGGCGCTGTATGTCGGCCTGTTCGGCCTGTTCGCCGTCGTGGTGCGGCGACTGCCCGGCTGGCCGTTGTGGTTTGCGCTGGTGTGGGCGGCGGCCGAGTGGTTCAAGTCGAGCGCCCCGTTCGGTGGCTTTCCCTGGGGCGCGGTGGCCTTCGGCCAGGCCGCCGGTCCGCTGTTGCCGTTGGTGCAGCTCGGCGGGGTCGCGCTGCTGTCGACGGCGGTCGTGCTGGTCGGCTGCAGTTGCACTGCGATCGCGCTGGAAATAGTGAAGTGGTTCCGGGCCGCCGACAAGGCCGCCGATAACAGCGCGCCGCCGGCCGTGGTGCTGCCGGGGCTCAGCATCTGCCTGGTGCTGCTGGCCGCCGTCGTCGTCTGGCCCGGCGTGCGGCACGCGGGCACGGGATCGGGCGGCGAACCCACGGCCACCGTGGCCGTGGTGCAGGGCAACGTGCCCCGGCTCGGTTTCGACTTCAACGCGCAACGCCGCGCCGTGTTGGACAACCACGTCCAGGAGACGCTGCGGTTGGCCGAGGACGTCCGCCGGGGCGCCGCACCCCGGCCGCAGCTCGTGATCTGGCCGGAAAATGCCTCGGACATCGATCCGCTGGTCAACCCCGACGCCGGCCAGCAGATCTCGCAGGCCGCCGACGCGATCGGCGCGCCGATCCTGGTGGGCACCATCCTCGACGTTCCGGGCGGCGCACCGAATGCGCCCGAATACACCAACACGGTGATCGTCTGGAATCCGGTCACCGGACCCGGCGATCGTCATGACAAGGAGATCGTGCAGCCCTTCGGCGAGTACCTGCCGATGCCGTGGCTCTTCAAGCACCTGTCCAGCTACGCCGGCCGCGCCGGCCACATCGTGCCCCGCCAGAACACCGACGTCGTGCAGATCGGCAACGTGCCGCTGGGGGTCGCCACCTGCTGGGAAGTGATCTTCGACCGGGAGCCGCGCAAGGCGGTGCTCAACGGCGCGCAACTGCTCGCCGTACCCAGTAACAACGCCACCTTCAACCAGGAGATGAGCGAGCAGCAGCTGGCCGTCGCGAAGGTTCGGGCCGTCGAGCACGACCGCTACGTCGTCGTCGCCGGCACCACCGGCATCAGCGCGGTGATCGCGCCAGACGGCGGCGAGCTGGTCCGCACGGGCTTCTTCGAACCCGGCTACCTGGACAATCAGGTGCGGCTGAAGACGCGGCTCACCCCGGCCACCCAGTGGGGTCAGATTCTGCAGATGCTGCTGGTCGGAGCCGCTGGAGCGGTCATTCTCGTCGGGATGCGGCAGAATGGGTGGTTCACGCGCCGTCATCTCAGGTTCCGGCGCCCCGGCGAACCTGACGCGTCGTCCGATCCGCCAGACGAGCCCGACGCTTCAGACGATCCGGACATTCCGGAAACGCCGCCCGAACAGGGCGGTGACTACACTCCCCACCTGAAGGACGGGCACAGCGGCGCCGGCCACCACAGGAGCGGCCGACCGCCGCGTTATTTCCCGCGACACAAAGGAGCCACATGACCACCGGCCAGCCGGGCGATCGTCCCAGCCAGCGCGTCCTGGTGATCATCCCCACCTTCAACGAGCGGGAGAACCTGCCGCTGATCCACCGGCGGCTCAGGGACGCCTGCCCCGACGTGCACCTGCTCGTCGTGGACGACAACAGCCCCGACGGCACCGGGAAGCTCGCCGACGAGCTGGCCGAGGCCGAACCCGGCCGCACCCACGTGCTGCACCGGACCGTCAAGAACGGGCTCGGCGCGGCCTACCTCGAAGGTTTTGCGTGGGGCATGAGCCGCGAATACTCGGTGCTCGTCGAGATGGATGCCGACGGCAGCCACGCGCCCGAACAGCTGCATCGGCTGCTGGACGCGGTCGACGCCGGAGCCGACCTGGCCATCGGTTCGCGCTACGTCGACGGCGGGACGGTACGGAACTGGCCGTGGCGGCGGCTGGCCCTGTCGAAGACCGCCAACACCTATTCGCGGATGGCGCTCGGCGTCGGCGTGCACGACATCACCGCCGGCTACCGCGCTTATCGTCGCGAGGTGCTCGAGGCCATCGACCTGGACACCGTCGATTCCAAGGGCTACTGCTTCCAGATCGAGATGACCTGGCGCACGGTCAACAACGGATTCCTGATCGTGGAGGTGCCGATCACCTTCACCGAGCGCGAACTCGGCGTTTCGAAGATGAGCGGGTCGAACATCCGCGAGGCGCTGGTCAAGGTCACCCGCTGGGGCGTCGAGGGCCGGCTCAGCCGCGCCCGCGCGGCACGCGCCCAGACCCGGTAGGACCCGCTAGTACCGAGCCCGTCACACTCGCCGAGCCGATCAGCCGCGGCGGCGAGACCGGATCAGTTCGAGGCGCTCCTTGAGCAGCTCCTCGAGCTCCTCGACCGAGCGGCGCTCTAGCAGCATGTCCCAGTGCGTGCGCGGCGGCTTGACCTTTTTCGGCTCCGGCAGGTCACCCTCGATCAGGGTGCCCTCCATGCCGTTGCGGCACTGCCAGGTGCCGGGGATGTCGGCGTCGTCGGCGAACGGCACCTCGAACTCTTCGCCGTTGTCGGTGCGATACCGCGCGATCTGGCGGGGCGCCAGGTCGTGGTTACGGTCGGTCTCATAGCTCACGGCTCCGAGGCGGCTGCCCCTCAGGACACGATCTGCCATCGCATTTACTCCTTTTTGTCCTGTGAACCCCTGGGCTCGTGACGAGCTCTCGAACGATTCTCTCGTTTGTCAACGTGGCGACGGCCTGCGCGGTTCCCTGGTACACGGGCGACGCGAGCATCCGCGAGTGTCAATGATACCGGGATCTCGGGATCGACCGGACTAAAGTCTGCACGCGTGACCCTTGCCAAGCGGCGTGCCCGGCCTCAACCGTGCCGCTGGTGCGGCCGCGACGTAACCGACGTCGGGATGGGCCGTCGCCGCCAGTACTGCCGCCAATCCTGCCGCCAGCGCGCCTACGAGCAGCGGGCCCTGATCACCCGGGGCGCGGCCGGAGCGGCGCTGGCCCTTCCCGCCGACGCGGTAGTGCTCTCGGCCGACGACGCCGCAGACCTCTCGGACCGCGTCTACCAGGTGCGATGTGCCGCCGAGGACGTGGCCACCGCGCTCGACGAGGGAGCTGGGGCGAGCGAACTGCGCGAATTGTGCGCGGCGCTGGTGCAAGCCGCCAGGGCCGCCGACGGGTGGCGCCGGGTCGGCGTCTGAACCGCGCTTTGCGGCGTCGTCGACGCCATGCCGGGTACAGTCGCGCCATGGAAGCCGGGTCCGGTGCAGGGCGGCGGGTGAGCCGCATCGGTTCGTCGCGTGGCAGCTGGGAGTATCGGACGTTTTGAAATCCCGCCGGAGTTGGCCATACTCACCAGCGAGATTCCTTGGGTCGGCGAGCAGCACGACGGTGTCTTTCGGGTCATTCGTGCCGCTGCTTTTCGTGACTCGCATCCGGCGGTCAGAGGCGATTCTTTAGTGAGGGTTGGGCGAGGTTGGTAGGCGAGGGTAGTGATGGGTGATCAGCTTCAGCACGCGACCGAGGCGCTGCGCAAGGCGCTGGTCCAGGTCGAGCGCCTGAAGCGGACCAACCGTGCCCTGCTGGAACGCTCCAGCGAGCCGATCGCCATCGTCGGGATGTCGTGCCGCTTCCCGGGCGGGGTCGACAGCCCGGAGAGCCTGTGGCAGATGGTGGCCGACGGCCGCGACGTGATGACCGAGTTTCCCACCGACCGCGGCTGGGACGTGGCCGGGTTGTTCGACCCTGACCCCGACGCACGCCACAAGACCTACGCCCGCACCGGCGGCTTCGTCGACGGGGTTGCGGATTTCGATGCTGCGTTTTTCGGTATCGCGCCCAGTGAGGCGCTGGCGATGGACCCCCAGCACCGGATGCTGCTGGAGTTGTCGTGGGAGGCGTTGGAGCGGGCCGGCATTGATCCCGGCGGGTTGCGCGGCAGCGCCACCGGGGTGTTCGCCGGCCTCATCGTCCAGGGCTACGGCATGTTGGCCGAAGAGATCGAGGGCTACCGCCTCACCGGCATGACATCCAGCGTCGCGTCCGGCCGAGTGTCGTACGTCCTGGGTCTGGAGGGCCCGGCGGTGTCGGTGGATACGGCGTGTTCGTCGTCGTTGGTGGCGTTGCATATGGCGGTGCAGTCGCTGCGTTCCGGGGAGTGTGATCTGGCCCTGGCCGGCGGCGCGACCGTGAACGCCACCCCGACGGTGTTTGTGGAGTTCAGCCGCCACCGCGGGCTGTCGCCGGACGGTCGCTGCAAGGCGTACGCCGGCGCGGCCGACGGCGTGGGCTGGTCCGAGGGCGGGGCGATGCTCATCGTCGAGCGGTTGTCGGATGCGCGGCGGTTGGGGCATCCGGTGTTGGCGGTGGTGCGGGGTTCGGCGGTGAATCAGGATGGTGCGTCGAATGGGTTGACTGCGCCGAATGGGCCGTCGCAGCAGCGGGTGGTGCGGGCGGCGTTGGCCAATGCGGGGTTGAGTGCGGCTGAGGTCGATGTGGTGGAGGGTCATGGGACCGGTACCACGTTGGGTGATCCGATTGAGGCGCAGGCGTTGTTGGCGACGTATGGTGCCGAGCGCGGCAGGGCCGACGAGCCCGGAAAGCCGCTGTGGTTGGGGTCGATTAAGTCGAATATGGGTCATACGCAGGCTGCTGCTGGGGTGGCGGGTGTGATCAAGATGGTGCAGGCGATGCGCCATGGGGTGTTGCCGGCGACGTTGCATGTGGATGTGCCTTCTCCGCATGTGGATTGGTCGGTGGGGTCGGTGTCGTTGTTGACCGAGTCGCAGCCTTGGCCGGCCGGTGCGCCGCGTCGGGCGGGGGTGTCGTCGTTCGGGATCAGTGGCACGAATGCGCACGTGATCGTGGAGTCCGTGCCCGCCGCGCCACCGCGCGAGGCCGGGCCGCTGCGCCCTGCCGTGCCGTGGGTGATCTCGGCGAAGTCGCCGACGGCGTTGGCGGCGCAGGCTTCTCGGCTGGCGGCGCACGTGCGCGCCGACGAGGCGCTCGATGTCGCCGACGTCGGGTGGTCGCTGGCGGGGCGTTCGGTGTTCGAGCATCGGGCGGTGGTCGTCGGCGCCAACCGCGAGCGGTTGCTGGCGGGGTTGGATGCGCTGGCCGCAGACGAACTCGGCGCCCTCGACACGGAGGTGGTGCGCGGCGACGCGAAGCCCGCCGGCAAGACGGTGTTCGTCTTCCCCGGCCAGGGGTCGCAGTGGCCGGGCATGGCCGTCGAATTGCTCGACACCGCACCGGTATTCGCGACGCAGATCGACGCCTGCGTCGCCGCCTTCGCCGAATACGTGGACTGGTCGCTGGTCGACGTGCTGCGCGGCGTTCCCGGCGCGCCCGGCCTGGACCGCGTGGACGTGGTTCAGCCGGTGCTGTTCGCGGTGATGGTTTCACTGGCCGAGCTGTGGAAGTCGGTCGGCGTGCGCCCGGACGCGGTGATCGGGCATTCGCAGGGCGAAATCGCCGCCGCCTACGTGGCCGGTGCGCTGTCCCTGCGGGACGCCGCCCGAGTGGTGACGTTGCGCAGCAAGCTGTTACGGGACCTGGCGAACCCCGGCGGCATGGTGTCCATCGCCTGCGGCGCCGAGCGGGTACGGGAGTTGTTGGCTCCCTTCGCCGATCGGATCAGCATCGCCGCCGTCAACGGGCGCTCCGCGGTGGTGGTCTCCGGTGAGGTGGCCGCGCTGGAGCAGCTGATCGAGGTCTGCACCGAGCAGGACCTGCGGACCCGGCGCATCGACGTGGACTACGCATCGCATTCGCGTGAGGTGGAAGCGATTAGCGGTGAGCTTGCCGACGCCCTTGCCGGCATCGAGCCGCGGTCCTCGCGCGTCGCGTTCTTCTCGACGGTCACCGGGAACCGTTTGGACACCGCGGATTTGGATGCCGACTACTGGTACCGCAACATTCGTCAGACCGTGCAGTTCGACCAGGCCGTGCGCAGCGCCTGCGAACACGGCTATCGCACCTTCGTCGAATCCAGCCCGCATCCGGCGCTGATCGCCGGCATCGAGGACACCGGCAACGACTGCCTCCACGACAGGGACGGCGCGGGTGAGGTCACCGTCGTGCCGACCCTGGGCCGCGAAGACGGCGGGTTCGAGCGGTTCCTGACGTCCGCCGCCGCCGCCTTCGTGGCCGGGGTGAACGTGGATTGGCGTGGCGTGCTGGACGGGGCGGGCTTCGTCGAACTGCCCACGTATGCCTTTGACAAACGCCGGTTCTGGCTTTCCGGCGAAGGCATCGCGGCCGATGCGTCCGGCCTCGGCCTGGGCGCCGGCGAGCATCCGCTGCTGGGTGCCGTCGTGGACCTGCCCGCCTCGGGTGGCGTCGTACTGACCGGCCGGCTGTCGGCCGGCGCGCAGGGGTGGCTGGCCGATCACGCGGTCTCGGGCCAGGTCGTGTTTCCCGGCACGGGCTTCGTGGAGTTGGCGATTCGCGCCGGAGACGAAGTCGGCTGCTCGGTGGTCGACGAACTGACGCTGCGGACGCCGTTGCTGCTGACGCCGGCGGGATCGGTTGCGGTGCAAGCGGTGGTGAGCGCCGCCGACGAGTCTGGCCAGCGTGGCGTCTCGATCTACTCGCGCGCCGAACCCGACGCGGCATGGGTCTGCCACGCCGAGGGGACGCTGGGTTCCGCGTCGGTAGAGCCCACCGTCGACCTGTCGGCATGGCCGCCCGCGGGCGCCGTCGCGGTCGACGTGACCGACGGCTACGAACGGCTGGCGGCCCACGGCTACGGCTACGGCCCCGCCTTCCGGGGCCTGACGTCGATGTGGGCGCGCGGCGACGAAATATTCGCCGAGGTAACGCTTCCGGACGCGGCCGGGGGTGTCGGCGGCTTCGGGATGCACCCGGCGTTGCTGGACGCGACGCTGCATGCCGCGGTGATCGCCAACCGGGATGCCGAACTGGTGCTGCCGTTCTCCTGGCAGGGCGTGTCGTTGCACGCCGCGGGCGCGTCGGCGGTGCGGGCACGGATCGCGCCGTCAGGCGCCAATGGCGTCTCCATCGAACTCGCCGACGGACTGGGATTGCCGGTCCTGTCGGTGGCGTCGATGGTGGCCCGGCCGGTGAGCGAGCAGCAGTTGCGGGCCGCGCTGTCCGGCGCGGGACCCGACCGGCTGTTCGAGGTGCAGTGGTTGCCGACGTCCGCGGCGAGCGGCGTCACGCCAGCCTGCGAGATTTTCGAATCGATTGCCGCCGAACAGGATCCGGTGGTTGCGACCTACGAGCGCACGCACCGGGCGTTGGCCGCCATCCAGTCGTGGCTGACCGAGCGGGACTCCGGCGTGCTGCTGGTGGCGACGCGGGGCGCCGCGGGATTGGCGGGGCAGGACATCACCGACGTCGCGGGTGCCGCGGTGTGGGGACTGGTGCGCTCGGCGCAGGCCGAGCACCCGGGCCGTTTCGTTTTGCTGGATTCCGACGTGCCCCTGGATGATTCCTCGGTGGCCGCGGCGCTGGCGGTCGGCGAGCCCCAGGTGCTGCTGCGGGGGGGACAGGCGTACACCGCGCGGGTGCGGGGCAGTCGCGCGGTCGACGGGATCCTCGTTCCGCCGGCCGACGGCCCGTGGCGGCTGGGCATCAGCAGCGCGGGCACCTTCGAGAACCTGCAGTTGCAACCGGTTCCCAACGCGGATGCGCCGTTGCAGCCCGGCCAGGTTCGGGTGGCGCTGCGCGCCGTCGCCGCGAACTTCCGCGACATCATGATCACGCTGGGCATGTTCACCCACGACGGCCTGCTCGGCGGCGAAGGTGCCGGCGTCGTCGTCGAAGTCGGGCCCGGCGTCACCGAATTCGCCGTCGGCGACTCGGTGTACGGATTCTTCCCCGACGGCCACGGCACCCTCGTCGCCGGCGACGTCCGCATCCTGCAACCGATGCCGGCCGACTGGTCCTACCCGGAAGCCGCCGCCATCTCAGCCGTATTCACCACCGCCTACATGGCGTTCGTGCACTTGGCCGAGGCCAGGCCCGGGCAGCGGGTCCTGGTGCACGCCGCCGCCGGAGGCGTGGGCATGGCCGCCGTGCAATTGGCCCGGCACCTGGGTCTGGAGGTGTTCGCCACCGCCAGCCGCGGCAAGTGGGACACGTTGCGGGCCATGGGCTTCGACGAGGACCACATCTCCGACTCGCGCAGCCTCGAGTTCGAGGAGAAGTTCCGTTCCGTCGGCGGCATGGATATCGTGCTGGACTCGCTGGCCGGCGAATTCGTCGACGCCTCACTGCGACTGGTCAAACCCGGCGGGATCTTCCTGGAGATGGGCAAGACCGACATCCGCGACCCCGGTGCCGTCGCGGAGGAGTACCCAGGAGTGCGCTACCGCGCATTCGACCTGTTCGAGCCCGGCCGGCCGCGGATGCATCAGTGGATGGTGGACCTCGCGGAGCTGTTCGACGCCGGTGTGCTGCGGCCGTTGCCGGTCACGACGTTCGACATCCGCCGCGCCGAGGCGGCGCTGCGTTACCTGAGCCAGGCGCGCCACGTCGGCAAGGTCGTCATGACGCTGCCTTCCGATAATGTCGGCGCCCTCGGCGGCGGCACCGTGCTGATCACCGGTGGTACCGGCATGGCCGGTTCGGTGCTGGCCCGCCACGTGGTGGCCCGGCACGGGGTCCGGAACCTGGTGTTGGTGAGCCGCCGCGGCCCGGACGCGGCGGGGGCGCGGGACCTGGCGGCCGAGCTGGGTGCGGCCGGCGCGCACGTTCAGCTGGTCGCCTGCGACGCCGCCGACCGGGAAGCGTTGGCCAAGGTGATCGCCGACATTCCGGTGCAGCATCCGCTCTCGGCGGTTGTCCACGCCGCCGGGGTCCTGGACGATGCGGTGGTGACGTCGCTGACGCCCGAGCGGGTCGATGCGGTGCTGCGGGCCAAGGTCGATGCGGCCTGGAACCTGCACGAACTGACAAGCGACCTGAATCTGACTGCGTTCGTGATGTTTTCGTCGATGGCCGGGCTGGTGGGCTCGTCGGGCCAGGGCAACTATGCGGCAGCCAACTCGTTCCTGGACGCGTTGGCCGCCCACCGGCGTGCGCACCGGCTGCCGGCCGTATCGCTGGCCTGGGGGTTGTGGGATCAGGCCAGCGCGATGACCGGGAACCTGGCCGCCGCCGACCGGGCCCGCCTGGGCCGCGACGGCATCCTGGCGCTGTCCTCCGACGAGGCGATGGAGCTGTTCGACACCGCGCTGATCGTCGACGAGCCGTTCCTGGCGCCCGCCCGCATCGATGTGGCCGCACTGCGCGCCCACGCGGTCGCGGTGCCCCCGATGTTCGCCGACCTGGTCAACGCCCCGACCCGGCGCAAGGTCGACGAATCGCTGGCCGCCGCCAAGTCGAAATCCGCCCTGGCGCACCGCCTGCAGGGGCTGAGCGAGACCGAGCAGCACGCCGTCGTATTGGATCTTGTGCGCTCCCACATCGCCACGGTGCTGGGCACCATCGCGCCCGAGGCGATCGACCCCGACAAAGCATTCCAGGAGTTGGGCTTTGACTCGCTGACGGCGGTCGAGATGCGCAACCGGCTCAAAGCCGCGACCGGACTTGCGCTTTCCCCCACGCTCATTTTCGACTACCCCACGCCCAGCGGCCTGGCGTCCTACATCCGCGCCGAACTTGCCGGTGCCCCACAGGAAATCAAGCACGCGCCCGCGGTGCGCGTCACGGGCGACGACTCCATCGCGATCGTCGGCATGTCCTGCCGATACCCGGGCGGCGTCGACAGCCCCGAGAGCCTGTGGCAACTGGTGGCCGACGGCCGCGACGTGCTCTCCGCGTTCCCCAGCGACCGCGGCTGGGACCTGGCCGGGCTGTACAACCCCGACCCCGACGTCGCAGGGTCGTGCTACACCCGCACCGGGGGCTTCGTCGACGGGGTCGCGGACTTCGATGCGGCGTTTTTCGGTATCGCGCCCAGTGAGGCGCTGGCGATGGACCCGCAGCAGCGCATGTTCCTGGAGTTGTCGTGGGAGGCGTTGGAGCGGGCCGGGATTGATCCCGGCGGGTTGCGCGGCAGCGCCACCGGGGTGTTCGCCGGGGTCTACACCCAGGGCTACGGCATCGGCGCGCCGGAAGGCGCGAAGGCCCTGGAAGGCTTCCGGCTGACCGGCCAGTCGACGAGTGTCGCGTCGGGACGGGTGTCCTACGCGCTGGGTCTGGAGGGCCCGGCGGTGTCGGTGGATACGGCGTGTTCGTCGTCGTTGGTGGCGTTGCATATGGCGGTGCAGTCGCTGCGTTCCGGGGAGTGCGATCTGGCCCTGGCCGGCGGCGTGACCGTCAACGCCACACCCGACATCTTCGTGGAATTCAGTCGCATGCGCGGGCTGTCGCCGGACGGTCGCTGCAAGGCCTTCGCCGGCGCTGCCGACGGCACCGGATTCGCCGAGGGCGGCGGCATGCTCGTGGTGGAGCGGCTGTCGGATGCGCGGCGGTTGGGGCATCCGGTGTTGGCGGTGGTGCGGGGTTCGGCGGTGAATCAGGATGGTGCGTCGAATGGGTTGACTGCGCCGAATGGGCCGTCGCAGCAGCGGGTGGTGCGGGCGGCGTTGGCCAATGCGGGGTTGAGTGCGGCTGAGGTCGATGTGGTGGAGGGTCATGGGACCGGTACCACGTTGGGTGATCCGATTGAGGCGCAGGCGTTGTTGGCGACGTATGGTGCCGAGCGCGGCAGGGCCGACGAGCCCGGAAAGCCGCTGTGGTTGGGGTCGATTAAGTCGAATATGGGTCATACGCAGGCTGCTGCTGGGGTGGCGGGTGTGATCAAGATGGTGCAGGCGATGCGCCATGGGGTGTTGCCGGCGACGTTGCATGTGGATGTGCCTTCTCCGCATGTGGATTGGTCGGTGGGGTCGGTGTCGTTGTTGACCGAGCCGCAGCCTTGGCCGGCCGGTGCGCCGCGTCGGGCGGGGGTGTCGTCGTTCGGGATCAGTGGCACAAATGCGCACGTGATCATCGAGTCCGCGCCCGAGGAGGCGGCTCGGGTCGAACGCGGGAACCCGCCGGTGGTGGTGCCGTGGGTGGTCTCGGCGAAGTCGCCGACGGCGTTGGCGGCGCAGGCTTCTCGGCTGGCCGCCCACCTGCGCGGCCATGACGAAGCGGATACGGCCGACGTCGCATACACGCTGGCGGGCCGGACGGCCTTCTCGCACCGCGCCGTGGTGGTCGGCACGGACCGGGAGCACCTGCTGGCCGGCCTGGATGAGCTGGCCGCAGACGAGCTGGCCGGCAGCGTCATTCGGGGCACGGCCCAGCCCGGTGGCAAGACGGTGTTCGTCTTCCCCGGCCAGGGCGCCCAACTGCTCGGCATGGGACGGGAATTGCACGCGGCCTACCCGGCATTCGCTGCGGCCTTCGACACCGCCGTCGCCGAACTGGACCGCCACCTGCTGCGCCCGCTGCGCGACGTGATGTGGGGTGGCGACGAGAACCTGCTGAATACCACCGAATTCGCACAACCGGCGCTGTTCGCGGTGGAGGTCGCCCTGTTCCGGTTGCTGGAATCCTGGGGTGTGCGACCCGACTTCGTGATGGGCCACTCGATCGGTGAGTTGTCCGCGGCCCACGTCGCGGATGTCCTCTCGCTGGAGAACGCCGCAATCCTGGTGGTCGCCCGCGGCCGTTTCATGCAGGCGTTGCCCCCGGGCGGGGCGATGATCGCCGTGCAGGCCACCGAAGCAGAGGTGACGCCGCTGCTCGGCAACGAGGTCGGCATCGCGGCCGTCAACGGCCCGGCGTCGGTGGTGATTTCGGGCGCCGAGGACGCCGTCGTCGCCGCGGCCACCAAGCTGCGGGCGGACGGCCACCGAGTCCACCGCCTGGCGGTCTCGCACGCCTTCCATTCCCCGCTGATGGATCCGATGATCGACGAATTCGGAACCGTCGCGGCCAGCTTCGTTGCCGGTCAGCCGACCATCCCGATCGTGTCGAACGTGACGGGACAGCTGGCGGGCGACGACTTCGCGTCCGCGGCGTACTGGAAACGGCATGTGCGCGAAGCGGTCCGGTTCGCCGACAGCGTCCGCTTCGTGCACGCGGCCGGCGGTTGCCGCTTCCTCGAGGTCGGGCCCGGCAGCGGCCTGATGGCGGCTATCGAGGAATCGCTGCCCGACTCGCCGGTGATCACGATGTCGTCGCTGCGCAAGGACCGCCCGGAACCGGTCACCCTGACGACCGCCGTCGCCCAGGGCTACGTCGGCGGCATGGACGTCGACTGGCGCGGCGCGATCGGCGCCGCCGACCTGGTGCCGTTGCCGACGTATGCCTTTGAACGGCGGCGGTTCTGGCTCTCCGCGGCGGGCGGCGTCGCCGATGCGGCCGGGCTGGGCTTGCGGGCCGGCGAGCACCCGCTGCTGGGCGCGGTGGTGGAACTACCGGCCTCGGGCGGCATGCTGCTGACCGGTCGGCTGTCGCCGAGCGCGCAGGGCTGGCTGGCCGACCACGCCGTCGGCGGGGTCGTGCTGTTCCCGGGCGCCGGATTCGTGGACCTGGTGATCCGCGCCGGCGACGAGGTGGGCTGCGGCGTCGTCGACGAACTGAATCTGGCTGCCCCGCTGGTACTCCCGGCCACCGGGTCGGTGGCGATCCAGGTCGTGGTCGGCGGCCCGGATGACACCGGGGCCCGACCGGTGTCGGTGTTCTCGCGCGCCGAAAGCGGTTCCGGCTGGCTGTTGCACGCCGAGGGCGCCCTGAGCGCGGGCTCGGCGGCGCCCGTTTCGGACCTGTCGGTGTGGCCGCCCGTCGGCGCGGTCGCGGTGGACGTCGCCGACGGGTACGAACGGCTGGCCGAACGCGGCTACGGCTATGGGCCCGCCTTCCGTGGCCTGACCGCGATGTGGCGTCGCGGCGACGAAGTGTTCGCTGAGGTGGCTCTGCCCGCGGACGCCGGGGTGGCGGTGGCAGGGTTCGGCGTCCACCCGGTGATGCTGGACGCGGCGCTGCACGCGGTGCTGCTGGCCGCGCAAGGCCCGGAAGACGGCTTGCAGGGCTCGGTGTTGGTGCCGTTCTCCTGGCAGGGCGTGTCGTTGCATGCCGCAGGGGCGTCGGCGCTGCGGGCGCGGATCGTGCGGACGACGCCGTCGGCGGTATCGATCGAGCTGGCCGACGGGTTGGGGTTGCCGGTCTTGTCGGTGGCGTCGATGGTGGCCCGCCCGGTGACCGACCAGCAGCTGAAGGCGGCGCTGGCGGGTTCCGCGGGGGATCGGCTCTTCGAGGTGGACTGGACACCCGCGGTGGTGCCGGCCGAGGCACCCGAGGTCCCGTCTTACCAGCTGTTCGAATCGGCCGCGGTCACCGGAGATCCGGTGGCCGGCGTCCGCTCGGCGACACGCGACGCGCTGGCCGCGGTGCAGTCCTGGTTGTCCGAGCAGCATGCGGGCACGCTGGTGGTGCTCACCCGCGGCGCGATCGCGTTGCCGGGCGAGGACGTCACCGACCTCGCGGGCGCGGCGGTGTGGGGATTGGTGCGGTCGGCGCAGACCGAACACCCCGGACGCATCGTGTTGGTGGATTCGGATGCGCCGCTGGATGATACGGCGATCGCCGCCGCGTTGGCGGCGGGCGACCCGCAGGTCGTGCTGCGGGGCGGGCAGCCGCACATCGCGCGTGTGCACGGCAGCCGCGCGGTGGACGGCCTGCTGTCGCTGCCCACCGACGGCGCGTGGCGGCTGGGGATGTCCAGCCCGGGCACGTTCGAAAACCTGCGGGCCGAACCGGTGCCCGACGCGGACGCTCCGCTCGCGCCGCGGCACGTGCGCATCGCGACCCGTACGATGGCCGCCAACTTCCGCGACGTGATGATCGCGCTGGGTCTCTACCCGGACCCGGATGCGGCGATGGGGGTAGAGGCGGCCGGCGTGGTCATCGAGACCGGAACAGCGGCAAGCCGTTTCGCGGTTGGAGACCGAGTCGCCGGCCTGTTCCCCGACGGGACCGGCACCATCGCAACCACCGACGAGCGGCTGCTGCTCAAGGTTCCCGCCGACTGGTCGGACGCGGCGGCGGCCACCGCCCCGGTCGGCTTCGCCACCGCCTACTACGCGCTGACCACCCTGGCCGAGGCGCGGCCCGGGCAGCGGATCCTCGTGCACGCCGCGACAGGCGGCGTGGGCAGCGCCGCGGTCCAGCTGGCCCGGCAGTGGGGCCTCGAGGTGTTCGCCACCGCCAGCCGCGGGAAGTGGGACACGTTGCGGGGCATGGGCTTCGACGAAGACCACATCGCGGATTCACGCAGCCTGGACTTCGAGGAGAAGTTTCGCGCGGTCACCGGCGGTGCCGGCATGGACATCGTGCTGGATTCGCTCGCCGGTGAATTCGTCGACGCCTCACTGCGATTGGTCGCACCCGGCGGCGTCTTCCTGGAGATGGGCAAGACCGATGTCCGCGACGCCGGCGAGGTCGCCCACCAGCACCCGGGTGTGCGCTATCGCGCCTTCGACCTCTTCGAGGCGGGCCCGGATCACATCCAGCGGATGCTCACCGACCTGGCCGACATGTTCGACGCCGCAATCCTGCGGCCGTTGCCGGTGACCCGGTTCGACATCCGCCGGGCCGCCGCGGCGTTGCGGTACCTGAGCCAGGCGCGTCACGTCGGCAAGGTCGTGATGACGGTACCCGGCGCTCACGGCGGCGCCCTGGGTAGCGGCACCGTCCTGATCACCGGCGGTACCGGCATGGCGGGTTCCGCGCTGGCGCGCCACGTGGTGACTCACCATGGGGTGCGCGACCTGCTGTTGGTCAGCCGACGCGGCCCGGACGCGCCGGGGGCGCAGGAACTTTCGGCCGAGCTGGCCGCGGCCGGCGCCCGCGTGCAGGTGGTGGCGTGCGACGCCGCCGACCGGGAGGCGCTGGCCAAGGTGATCGCCGACATCCCGGTGCAGCATCCGCTGTCGGGCGTCATCCACGCCGCCGGCGCGCTCGACGACGCGGTGGTGACTTCGCTGACCCCCGAGCGGATGGATGTGGCGTTGCGGGCCAAGGTGGACGCGGCCTGGAACCTGCACGAGCTCACCCGCGACCTGGATCTGTCGGCATTCGTGATGTTCTCGTCGATCGCGGGGCTCGCGGGCGCGGCCGGCCAGGCCAACTATGCGGCGGGCAACTCCTTCCTGGACGCGCTGGCCGCCCACCGGCAGGCGCATGGCCTGCCCGCGATCTCGCTCGGGTGGGGCCTGTGGGATCAGGCCAGCGCGATGACCGGCGGCCTGGAGACCGTCGACCTCGCCCGCCTGGCCCGCGACGGGATCGTGGCGATGACCTCGGCCGAGGCCCTCCAATTGATGGACACCGCAATGATTGTCGCGGAGCCGTTCCTGCTGCCCGCCCGCATCGACCTCGTCGCGCTGCGCGCGAAGTTCGACGCAGGCACGTTGCCGCCGATGTTCGTCGACCTGATCAACGCCCCAGCGCGGCGTCAGGTGGACGACTCGCTGGCCGCCGCGAAGTCGAAATCAGCGTTGCTGCAACGCCTGGACGGGCTGCCCGAGGACGAGCAGCACGCGGTCCTGCTCGACCTGGTGCGTTCGCACATCGCCACCGTGCTGGGCAACACCACGCCGGACGCCATCCACCCGGACCGGGCATTCCAGGAGCTGGGTTTCGACTCGCTGACCGCCGTCGAGATGCGCAACCGGCTCAAGGCCGCCACCGGGCTCGCGCTGTCTCCGACACTGATCTTCGACTATCCCAACTCCGCGGCGCTGGCCGGCTACATGCATCACGAGCTGGTCGGCAGCGGCGTGCAGCAGGCTCCGGCGGCGGCTCCCGGGGAGGCCGAGCTCCAGCGCGTGGTGGCGTCCATTCCGGTCAAGCGCCTGCGGCAGGCCGGCGTCCTGGAGTTGCTGCTCGCGCTGGCGAACGAAGCCGACGGCCACGGCGATGCGACGCCGACCGCCGCGCGGACCGGGCAGAAGGACATCGCGGACATGGACCTCGACGATCTGCTCAACGCGGCGTTCATGGACGACGACGAGTAGGCATGGACACGTGAGGATCGCGGTCACGGGCGCGGGCGGGGTTATCGGCCGCGGCCTGGTCGCCCGGCTGCTCAGCCAGGGGCACGACGTCGCCGGCATCGCCCGCCACCGACCCGAAAGTTGGCCGAGCGCGGCCGAGTTCGCCGCCGCGGACATCCGTGACGCGGCGGCGGTTCGGCGCGCGGTCGCCGGCGCGGACGCGGTCGTGCACTGCGCCTGGGCGAACACGTCGGGACCCGACGCCGGCGCCAGTGAGCAGGTCAACCTCGGCGGCACCCGCAACGTGCTCGACGCGATGGCCGAAACCGGGACCGGGCGTGTCGTTTTCACGTCATCGGCGCACGCGGTGAACCCGGCGTCGGTGGAAGGGGGCCACAAGGCCCGCGCCGAAGAGATGTTGGCAGCCTCGGGCGCGCACTGGGTCGCCGTGCGCTCCGCGCTGGTCGTCGGCCGCAGCGTCGACAACTGGGTGCGACGGGTGCTGGCGCTGCCCGTGTTCCCCGACGTCGACGGGTCAGCGGACCGCGCGGTGCAGGTGGTCCACCTCGATGACGTGCTGCGACTGCTGATGCGTGCGACGCTGGATGCCGAAACCGCGAGCGGCCCAGTCAATCTCGCCGCACCGGGTCAAACGACATTGCGGCGGATCGCCGCGACGACCGGCCGTGGGGTGCTGCCCCTCGGCGCGGTCCCGGCCCTGCTCCGGCGCCGCATCGCCGCGGTGGCGGAACTCGAACTGGTCTACGGCGCCCCGGTGCTGGACACCACACGACTGCGCGACGGGTGGAGTTTCCACGCCGCGTGGGACGCCGAGGAATGCGTCGAGGACTTCGCGCAGACCGTGCGCGGCCGCGTCACCGTCGGCCGGCGGACGGTGTCACTGCCGTGGCGCATGACCAACATCGCGGACCTGCCCGCCGTCGACGCACCGGCCGATGACGGGGTGGCGCCCGAATTGGCCGGCCCGGCAGGGACCAACGGCGAATTCGACACGCCGATCGATCCGCGCTTCCCGACGTACCTGGCGACCAACTTGTCGGAGGCGCTGCCCGGGCCGTTCTCGCCGTCGTCGGCGTCGGCGACGGTCCGCGGGCTGCGCGCCGGCGGGGTGGCCATCGCGGAGCGGCTGCGGCCCGGTGGCGTGGTGCAACAGGAGATCGCGAGGCGCACCGTCGCGGTGTTCGCGCACCGGCTGTATGGCGCCATCACCTCGGCGCACTTCATGGCCGAAACCGTGCCCTTCGCCAAGCCCACGACGATCGTGAGCAACAGCGGATTCTTCGGGCCCAGCATGGCATCGCTGCCGATCTTCGGTGAGCAGCGCCCGCTGTCCGAATCCGGTCGCGTCCGCAGGCAGCTGCGCACCGTCCGCAACATCGGCGTCTTCGGCGTCAACCTGGTCGGTCTGAGCGCCGGATCACAAAGTGACACCGACGATTTCGTCGCCGATGTCGACCGCCTGGAGCGCCTGGCCGGCGGCGACATCGCGCAACTCGACGATCGTCGGCTGCTGAGCCTGATCGTGTTGGCGCGTGACCACGTGGTACACGGCTGGGTGCTGGCTTCGGCGTCGTTCATGCTGTGCGCCGCGTTCAACGTGCTGTTGCGCGGCCTGTGCGGCCGGGAGACCGCGACGACGGTCGGCCCCGACCTGGTCAGCGCGCGGTCCGTGGAGGCGGTGCGGCGGTTGGTGGTTGCCGCGCAACGCGATCCCGGTGTGCTGCGGCTGCTGGCCGAACCCGGCGAGCGTCTCGACAAGCTGGCCGTCGAGGTGCCGGAATTTCACGCCGCGGTGCTGGCGGAGCTCGCGCTGATCGGGCACCGCGGGCCGGCGGAAGTGGAGATGCTGTCCACCAGCTACGCCGACGACCCGGAACTACTGATCCGGATGGTGACCAAGGCGCTGGACGCGGCGCCGCCCCCGGAATCGCCGCTGTCGCGAATCCCGTTGCGGGCCAAGCCCGTCGCGCTGCTGGCCGCACGGCAGCTGCGCGACCGCGAGGTGCGCCGCGACAAGATGGTGCGGGCCATCTGGGTGTTGCGCACCCTGCTGCGCGAATACGGCAGGCGGCTGGTGGACGCCGGCGTGGTCGTGACCCCCGACGACGTCTTCTACCTGCTGGTCGACGAATTGGACGCGCTGCCTGCCGACGTCGCGGCGCTGGTGGCGCGCCGGCGCGCCGAACAGCGCCGGCTCGCCGCCGTCGTCCCGCCCACGGTGTTCAGCGGGCATTGGGAACCGTCGACAGCGTCGGCGGAATCGCTGGTCGCGGGCGACGCCCTGCGCGGCGTCGGCGTCTGCGGCGGCCGGGTCCGCGGCCGGGTGCGGATCGTGCGGCCCGAGACCATCGACGACCTGCTGCCCGGCGAGGTACTCGTCGCGGAGGTCACCGACGTCGGCTACACCGCCGCGTTCTGCTACGCCGCCGCCGTGGTGACCGAGCTGGGCGGCCCGATGTCGCACGCCGCCGTGGTGGCCCGCGAGTTCGGCTTCCCCTGCGTGGTCGACGTCTCGGGGGCGACGCGGCTCTTGGCGCCCGGTGCCCTCGTCGAGGTCGACGGCAGCACGGGCGAGATCCACGTGCTGGAACCGGGGATTGAAATCCCCTGACTCACACCCGCCGGCGGCCCTCGTCGAATTCGAGCGGGAGGCGAGTGGGGCCGCTCATGCCGAGAAGCGGCCTCCACGGTGGTGTTTCGATGCACCGAGGGTTGGGCAGGCGGTGGGCCAGAATCTTGAGCGCTTCGGATAGTTCGCGCCTCGCGAGGTTCGCGCCCAGACAGTAGTGGGCTCCGCCGCCGAACGTCAGAATGGGCGGCGGATCGTCACGAGTGATGTCGAAACGCGTTGGGTCGCTGTAGATGGCCGGGTCCCGATTGGCGGCGTAGGTGTTCACGATGATGAACGTGCCGGCAGGGAATGTGTAGTCGCCCACCGTCACATCGTCGGTGACGCTGCGCAGGGTGCTGCACATCGACGGGGAGTGGCGCATGGTTTCCTCGACCGCATTCATTCCGAGTTCGGGGTGGTCGCGAAGCAAAGCCCACTGCTCTGGGTGCTCGCACAAGACTTGCATCGAGGCCGCCAATTGCGTACGCGTGGTGTCGGTTCCGGCCAGCAGAATGCTGAACGCCAGCATCCGGACTTCACCTGCATCGAGTCGATCGCCGCGATCTTCGGCCCGGATGAGTTCGGAGAGTAGGTCGTCCGTGAGGGCTTTGCGCCGATCGGCGATCATTCTGTCGATGTACTCGTCGAAGGCGTCCCAGGCCGCCAGCACCCTCGGCTCTTCCTCGGCGAGATTGCAGTCGAAGCTGACTATCTTGAAGATGTCCTCCGCCCACTTCGAGAACAGCTGCCAATCTCGTCGTGGCGCACCCAGGAGGGCGCAGATGACGGGGATGGGGTAGGGCCGCGCGACCTCCTCGACGAACTCGCAACCTCCCTCGCCGACAACGGAATCGGCGAGTTCATTGATGACGGTGTGGATAGTGTCGTCCATGCGTGCGGTAGCCCGCGGTGTGAATGCCCGCGACACCAGGCTGCGCAACCGCCGATGCTCGGCGCCCTCCATGCAGAGGATGCTGCGCACCACCCGATCCCACAGCTCACCCGACGTCACGCCGTGGGCGGTGAGGTGGATTCCCGGCGGAATCCCGAATCGCGGGTCGCCGAGAACCGTTCGGGCGAGTTCGTAGGAGAGCACCTCCGGCCCGACGGGACCCAGTGCGATCGGCGCCGACCGTTGGGCAGCCCGAAACTGTGGGTAGATCTCCTGAGGTGTGTCCGTGACGTCGTACTCCAGTACCGGTAGATCGGCGTCAAAGACACTGGGCTTCGCCGTGCCGACGGTCATGATGTCTCCCTGGCTGGCTTGTGCGAGAAAGCAATTGGCGTGCGGATTTGCGGGGGCTTCTCAGGGCAGGTTGGTGGACAGGAATGTCAACGGCAAGCCGAACACCGACAAGTCGATTTCATCGAGATAATTGCCCTCACCCTCGAAGCCTTGCCGGAAGCGGGTGGTCGAACCGTAACGCTTGGCTATGTTTTCTGCCTCCGACGCCCCGGGAACCTGCACCACCACCGTGTAAATGCCATCACCGTGACTCGACAGGAATTCGGTTACGGAGGCGGCCACCGTGGCGGTGGAACCCGGGTTCGGGCTGATCAGCTCGATACCCCGATTCCAATCCAGCAGCACCCGGAGCCCGAGTTCGTCCAAATCGATTGGCTCGAGGCCGAACCCGAGTTCGGTGAATAGCTGCCCCACTGCTTCCTGCCGCTCACGTGCCACGGCGAAGACGACATGATGCAACCGCGACGACGAGTCATCCATGGGTGGCCTCCGGGCGTGATCGGGCGAACTCGATGGGAAGACCGTCAGAGTGCCGCAAGTTCCGCCTCGAAGACGGCGGTCGCGTCGGTTGCGGCCGTCGTCTATCCGGGCGCATGGTGACTCGTCTGCGGCATTAGACGGACATCCTCTCAGCTCCGCGCCAGCACTCCACGCGGGAGCAGCAGCGGCAGGTCGGTGTAGGTGGCGATACCGGGCGCGGCGGATACCACGGCCGGTATCGCGGTGATCGCCGGCATGGCGGTGATGGTGAGGCCCAACATGATGTAGTCGTCCAACGTCTCGCCCTGAAAGTCCGGCGGCGGCAGGAAGCTCAACGTCGTCTTGATTGTCGGCCGACCCTGAACCTCGATGGTGTAGCCCATGTCCAGCGGCCAATCCGGTTCCAGCGTCTGCCCCTTGCGCCACCGCCCGCGGATCTCGATGACCTCGCGGCCCTCGGCGATGCCTTTCCAGCGGACGTCCACACCGGCGACGCACCCCTTCGCGATGGTCCAGTCCCCGGGGAGGTGGAGATCCTCGGTGGTCTGGGCGTATTCGACCTCGCAGCGCACGTCGTCGAGTTCGGCGCCGAGCGCGTCGGCGAGAAGAATGACCCCGTCGCGGAAGATGCCGGAACCTCGCTGGGTGATGGCCGGAAGGTCTGCCTGATCGATGGGATAGCCGAAACCCATCGGTATTTCGGTGGCGGGGGAGTTGTAGATGGTGGTGTCAACCGATTCCAGCATGGACACCCTGTCCACTCGATCCGAGAGCCCCGCCGACACGATGGCGAACAGTTGGATGAAACCGGGGTTGATGCCGCTGCCGAAGATGGTGGATCCACCCCGCCGGCAGGCCTCGGCGATGCGATCACGCCCGGCGCCCAGGAAGTGGCCGGTGATGAACCCGGCTGTGCCGACCACGTTGATTCCCGCATCCAGGATCCGGACCAGTTCATCGACGTCGGCGAACATCGGGTTGTAGACCACACAGTCCGGCTTGAGAGCGAGCAGCGCGTCAACGTCGTTGCTGGCCTTCACATTGAGGGCGTTGATCCCACACAGTTCACCGACGTCGAGCCCCACCTTCTCCGGCGACCAGGCATAGCATCCCACGAGTTCGAGCATGGGGTTGGCGGCGATCGCCCGCACCGAGCTCTTGCCGACGTTGCCCGTGGTCCACTGAACGATCCGGTATGTCACGGGTGCGGCGCCGTGTGAGGCTGGCCCGCCTGGCGAGCCAGCCGCTCGTTGTGGATCCGGACCAGTTCGCGGAAGCCGAGCCTGTGGTACTTCGGTATCGGCTGGATGCCCCACACGTCCTGCGCGGTTGCCTTGCCTTCAGCGCCCTCCGGCGGCCCCAACGGCGGGTACGGGTACTTGCACTCCAGGGAGTCGTTGGAGTATCGAATCTTCAGTAGCTCACTGCAGATCTCGGTGAGGCTCAGCGTCGGGTAGCCGTAGTAGACCGCCATGAACGGCAAGGTGAATGCGCCTTCGATGACCAGCGCCACCAGACAGACCAGCACCGCCCGTTTGATCCATTTGTGCATGCGTGCGTAGTACGGCGTGGTGCCCGGCTCGAGATCCGCGGCATCCTGGGCAGGTTCCTTTTCGTCGGTGGGCGACGGTGTAGGCATCGTGGTGCTCCTTAAAACTGTTCAGTCGGAGAAGATTTCGCGGTTGACCGTGTGCAGGTACGGGATCGCGAGGAAGGGGGTGATGTAGAAGATGTCGTAGAGCCACCAGCCAATGACCGGAAACACGACACCGGCGTAGCGCACGTCGGCGAACATGGTCATGTTGAACACGTAGGCCGACCAGATCACCACGCCCATCCAGCAGGTGACGACCATCCACTGATGGCCCCAACGCTTCATCTGCAGAAATCCGATCGCCGCGGCCACCCGCATGGAGAACACCGTGAGAATCAGCCCGGCCACGTAGGCCTTTTCGCCCGGTCCCGCGGAACCGCCGATCCAGAGCTCGTTGTAGTGCCAGAAGTAGCCGGCGTCGAACATGTTGCCCCAGCCGACCATCAGCACCCGGTTGATCAGCGTGTGGTTGGCCACCAGATCCAGGGCCCAGCCCAGGCTGTTGAGCATCCCGTCGATCAGGACCAGATAGCCGATCAGCGTGACGATCATCGGCCGGACGGACAGGCCCGCACGCAACGCTTGGCGCTGCAGCCATACCCCGCGCATGAAGATGGGAAAGCCGATCAGACCCGGTGCCCACATGCCCATCAACGCCGCGCCGACGATCATCCACTTGTCGGCACGACGCTGAGCTTGGCGAGATTCGTCGTGGTGATCCTCAAGGCTACCGGCGCTGCCCGTACCGGCAGCGGCGGCTCCGTTGCCCGAAAGGCGGTTGACCAAAGGGAGATTCAAAGGTCCCACCACCCGCGGGCGAACGACATGTAGAGCTGGATTCCGAACATCACCAGTAGATAGCCGTAGATGACTATCTGAAAGACGATGAGCGCCCGCTTGCGCTTTCGCTCCCGTTGGTCCATGCCCGCCTGCTCCTTTCCTAGGGCTGCCTTCTTGAGGTGTCTGTGGTTGCCAGCCGGGCGGCCGCAACTTCCCGCAAGCCATCGCTGATGGCGCCGTCGGTGCTGAGTGGCGCGAGGATGCAGGCGTCCGCAGCCTCGAGTTCTGTTGCGCCGGCGGCGATCAACAGCGCGGCGGTGACCAAGACCCGAGTGGACGGCGGCTCGAAATGAAACGCTTCGTCCGCGGTGCGGATGGCGATCGCGCACTGCACCAGCCTCATGGCGGTAGCCATTTCGACGCCCGCCTCGGCGACGATCACCTCGGCCTCACGCTCGATGGGCAGATAGTCCATCGGGAGCGTGACGAATCGCTGGCGGAACGAGGGCTTGAGTTCCTTGAGCGAGCTGCGGTACGCGGGGTTGTAGGAGCACACGAGCATGAATGTCTCTGGTGCGGTCACCACTTCGTTCGCCCGGTCCAGGTAGAGCGCGCGGCGGTGGTCGGTCAGCGAATGCAGCACGGCCAGCGAGTCGTGGCGCGCCTCGACGACCTCGTCCAGGTAGCAGATCGCACCGGCCTTGACCGCCCTGGTGAGCGGACCATCCGTCCACACGACGTCACCCCCGGTCACGATGAACCGGCCAACGAGATCCGACGTCGTCAGATCGTCGTGGCAGCTGATGGTGACGACTGGCCGTCGCAACAACGCTCCCATGTGCTCGACGAACCTGGTCTTCCCGCACCCTGTCGGGCCGGTGAGCATCACGGGAATGCGCTGTTGGAAGGCCAATTCGAACAGTTGGATCTCGTTACCGTTCGCGAAGTAGGTGCCGGTGTTCATCGCTCCCCCCGATTGGCCCTCGATCATGCGGCGACGAGCTCTCGATGGACGTGGGCCAGCACCCGCGGAAGTTCTTCGATGCGCCGGATGCGCTGGGATCGACGGGGCCCGAACACTTCCGGCAGCGGATCGACCCGAGTGGGTCCGACACCGACGTAATACATCGACACACCCGCGTCATTCGCCTCCTCGACGGCGTGTGCGGCGTCTGCCCAGGCGTAGCGGCCCTCGTACCCTTCATCGGAGATCAGGCCGTCGCCGATGACGATCAGCAGGCGCCGCTCGGATGGCTGTGCGAGCAGGCGGCTGGTCAAATGACGCAGTGGCGCACCGAGTCGCGTGTATCCGGCGGTCTGCAGTCCGAGGCCGCTCGGTCGCACGAGGCGGGGATCCTCGAAGTCCTTCAGGCAGCGGACCTCGACGCGGTGCCGGGTATTGCCGGTGAACACGAAGATGCCGTGGCGCTCGCGGGCGCGATTCATCGCGCGCGAAAGTGCATCGGCGCAGGCCAATTCGAGGCGGAAAATCCGGCCACCGTGCACTCCCAGCGACGAACTTCCGTCGAGAAGCAACGCGGTGGTGACGTCACGGCCGCTGGGCAGCAGTTCGCGGAAGAGACGTGGTTGGCTTGCCGCACCGGTCGCTGTGTCGATGTAGTGTTCCACGTACTGTTCGACATCCAGGTCGGAGCCGTCTTCGAGGCGGTTCTTCATTGCGCGATGCGTGTGCTCTTCAAACCACTTTCGAAGGTCCGCGGAGAGGGGCCCGGGTTGGCGGCTGCCGCCGATGTTTGCCCACTCCAGGACTGCGACGTGGTCTCGCAGGAAACTTTTCGTCCATGCGTTCCACTCGGGATACGGAATGCCAGGCCGGTGCTCGGGCGTGACGTCGAAGTCGTTGTCCTGCGGTCGGCTGGGCGGCGGGAGGTTGGGGTTGCGGACACCACCGTCGCCGCCGACGGGGACCGAGTATGGCCGGGGGAGACGCTTCTGCGTCGTCGTCCACGGCATCCTGCCGAAGCTGCGCCGCAATTTGTCGGCCACCGACCGCGGGTTCGTGTGGGCCGGCGGCAGGTTTCCCAACAACGGGTGCACGGTCAGGGTCTCTCCCGTGGCGGCCAATGCGACGGCCCTGTGGAGCATCTCGTTGGCGGCCATGTCGCCGGCTTGGGGGCGGACGTCCGGTAACACCCGCCGCAGCTCGGCTAGTAGGCCCGGCCAGCGCGACGCGATCCACCCGACGGCGACGCCGGCTTCAATGAGGGTGAGCGCCCGCAATTCCCGGGCGGAGAGCTCCGTCAGCCGGTACTCGGTGATTCGTTCCTTCGACGGCGAACACTGCAGGGCTACAGCACATGTCAGGGTTCTGCGGGTCCAGTCATGCGTCGCGGGGTAGGGGACGTGAACGAAGGTGAGCTTCGCGTTCAGACCGAAGGCGCGCCGGTCACCGGTCACGAGCCGAACGCCTTCGCGACGCTGCTCGCTCAGCGCGACCGCCGTGACGGCGCAACTTCTTTCCAGCGCCATCGCGCGGGCGTCGGAGATGTCAGCCATTGCCGCAGGCCCTCGGACGCCGACTGGCCGGTCCGCCCGCGGCGTTCAGAAGGTGCCGATGTTGGAGAAGAGCCAATACCAGAACCAGATGATCAGGCCGGTGCCGCCCCACGCGGCGACGTAACGAAGGATTTCCCAGAGATAACCCACGATCTGACCTCCTTGGTGCCGCACTGCCAATCGACTGGCGCCTGCGCGTGAGACGCGTCATCGTTCGCCTTCGGTCGTATCGCCACTGATTGCAGTCAACGTTAACGGCCGCAACGGATGCATGTCCAGGCCAAAATCCACATCGAAATACATTCCCGGGTAAGGGAATTGTTCTCGCGAGGGCTTCGGGGGGCGACACGCGCTCGGTGATAATGATCATCGAAGTAGCTCGTATGTCCGGATTCAGTCTGAGAAGATTTCGCGGTTGACGGTGTGCAGATAGGGGATCGCGAGGAACGGGGTGATGTAGAAGATGTCGTAGAGCCACCAGCCGACGACCGGCAACACAACGCCGGCGTAGCGCACGTCGGCGAACATGGTCATGTTGAAGACGTATCCGATCCAAATCACCACGCCCATCCAGCAGGTGATGACCATCCACTGGTGGCCCCAACGCTTCATCTGCAGGAAGCCGATGCCGGCGGCAATGCGCATCGTGAAGACCGTGAGGATAAGGCCCACCTCCCAGGCCTTTTCGCCGGGACCCGCCGCGCCGCCGACCCACAATTCGTTGTAGTGCCAGAAGTAGCCCGCGTCGAACATGTTGCCCCATCCGTTGAGCAGCACGCGCGCAAGGAGACTGTGGTTTGCCACCAGGTCAAGCGCCCATCCGACGGTGTTGATGGCGGCGTCGATGATGACGAGATAGCCGAGCAGTGTGACCAGCATCGGCCTCACCGAAAGCCCGTTGCGCTGAGCTCGGCGCAGTAACCGGACGCCCCACAGGAACAGCGGCAGTCCGAAGACGCCGACAGCCGCGGTCCCGATCAGAAAGCTGCCGGAGATGAGCCATTTGTCCGCTTGGCGCTGCGCACGCTGGGACTGCTCCATGTGCTCGTCGAACGTCCGCTCGGCTGGGGCAGCGCCTTCTTCCTTCGCGGCCGCGCCGAAAGGGCCGGCATTGCGCTGGTGCAGCTTCGGTAGGTTCACAAACCCTCCCCGTCACGGCGGCAAGTCACGTACGCCGTGGCACTATATCACTGACTAGGATCAGCATAGAACCCGCGACATCCAGCTCTGCCCACTTCCATGGTTTGCGAGAGGGGGCCTCGTAGCTCGCCGGAGACATGGCCAGACAGTATCGAGAACCTCCGCACTGCATGCGCAAAACGTTGTCCATCTGGACAGACGCGACAGCGGTGCGTTAGGCGGTGGTCACGGGTGAGGCTGCGCAGCGTGCGCACCGACCATGAAGAAGAGACTGACGTAAGTCAGCTTAAGGTCGTTGACACGGTATCGCGGCGGCACCTACGCTCAGCTGGCCTCCAGCCGCTCACGCAAAGGAGTAGCAATGACGCTCACCCATGAGACGCTCACCCATGAGACGACAGTGGCGGAAAAGTCGCCGGCCGAGCGGAAGTATCGCGTTATCCAGTGGGGCGTAGGCAACGTCGGCACGGTGGCGCTGCGTCATTTCGCGCATAATCCGGCCTACGAGCTGGTCGGAGTGCTGTGCTCCCGTCCCGAGAAGGTCGGCAAAGACGCCGGCGATCTTTGCGGTAAGGGACCAATCGGGGTGTTCGCAACCGACGACAAGGCGGCCATCGAGGCTCTCGATGCCGACTGCATCTTCTACGCGCCGTTGTGGTCGGATCCCGACGAAGTGTGCCGCCTGCTGCGCGGCGGGAAGAACGTGGTCGCATCGGGTGGCGCGTGGTGGTACCCGACCGAGCACAGTCAGGCAGATATCGACAGGATCCACGCCGCTTGCCTGGAAGGTGGTACTTCGTTCCACGCCGGTGGCATCAACCCCGGCTTTGCGGGCGACCTCCTGGTCCTGACGCTGGCCCGGATCGTCAGCCAGATCGACACTATCCACATCTACGAGGTCGTGAATTTCGGCAGGGACACCCTGAAATACCTGTTCGAGATGGGAATGGGAAGCGATCCCGCCGGATTCGAGGACGGCCCGAACCTGCTGGGAAACGCCTGGCCGTTGTTTGCGCAGTCGATGGCGATGATCGTCGAGCAGATGGGTGAAACGGTCGAAAGGTACACGACGGAGGTGGAACTCGGGGTGGCCACGCGGGACATCCCCTTCGAAGGAGGGGAGAGCAGCGACATGCCGGGCTTCAAGGGGGTGATCAAAGCGGGCACCGTCGCGCGCCAGCACCACAAGTGGACGTCGTGGGTTCAGGGCCGGCCGCTGATCGTCTTTCACGAGATCTACACGATGGACACCTACGACGCCATTGAGCCGCAGGAGAATTGGCCCCAGCATTACCATTACCGGATTGTGATCGAGGGTGACTCATCCACTGAACTCATCCTGCAAGGAGCTCAGGACCCAGGCGGCGGCTACGCGCTGCCCGGTTACACGTGGACCGCGATGGGCCCGGTCAACGCCATTCCCGCCGTCTGCGATGCGCCGCCGGGGTTCATGTCCCACAAAGAACTCGGACTCGTTCCGCTGCGGGGCGTGATACGGCCCTGACGCGGCTGGATCAGGGCTTCATGCTCCGCAACGTCCGGGTGACGAACTCCTCGAGCAGTGCGCGGCCAGTGGGCCAGTGATTGGTGGTGATTAACAGGGAGTACAGGCCGAGCAAGAAGAACACCGCACTGTTCATTGGAGCGACGTCAGGATCAATCTCGCCGCGTCCCTGAGCATTCGCGATCTCCTGTGCGACCAGGACGATGAGGGGATGGTCCCTTCCGTCTTCGACGGGGGGACGGGTCTGCGAGAAGTGCAGAGCGAGAAAGTCATTGAACAGCCGACCGCCCAGCCGGCGTTCCAGGCCCACCACCAGGCGCACGGCCTCATGCAGGGCCGCAGCGAGATCATGCTCGGACTTCAAGAATTGCGCGAACTGCCTTGCTATGCGGTCCTCTTCCCGGCGCTCCAACTCAAGCAGGACATGCTCTTTGGTGGGGAAGTGGAAGAAGAAGGTGCCATGGGCGACGCCCGCGGCAGCCACGATTGAACTGACGTCCGCCTCGGCCATCCCGGCCCTGGTGAATTCCGCGACCGCCGCACCCATCAAACGCTCTCGGGTCTGCAGGCGTTTTGCTTCCCGTGCAGACAGCCCGTCCGTCGCAGCCATGTTGTCCTCGCAGTTGACCTGACTTGCATCAGATCGTTGAGAATAGCTCACACTTGATAATCCAGGCTCACCAAAAACCTATGCAGCAGCGAGGGTATCACTGTTCGGCGCCCTGTCAGGGCCTCTGGCGGTGCGAATTTCATTGACTTTAGTCAGAAAGTATCCCTAGATTGAACCTCGGCCAATCATCTGGACCGAAGGAGCGCGCATGGCACTGGAGCAATTCCGCCTTGATGGGCAGGTTGCGATCGTCACCGGCGCCGGGCGCGGTGTGGGTGCGGGCATCGCGCGGGTGCTGGCAGAGGCCGGCGCCACGATCGTCGGGACCGCTCGCACCGAATCGGAAATCGTCGCCTCGATCAAGGGCATTGAGGACGCCGGCGGCAAGGGCCTGGCGCTGGTCGCGGATGCGATGAGTCGTGCGGACGGCGAGCGCGTCGTGAACACCGCCATGGAGCGCTTCGGCCGGATCGATATTCTGGTCAACAATGTCGGGGGTTCGACGTACGCGCGGTTCCTGGACATCACCGACGAGGACTTCCGGCACACCTTCGACTGGTGTGTGACATCGGCTTTCATCATGAGCCAGCTCGTGGCCCCCCACATGCTCAATGCCGGTCACGGTTCCATCATCAACATTTCTTCCGGTTCGGCACGATTCGGTATTCGAGCATTGACCGCCTATTGCGTCGCCAAGGGCGGTCTCGAGGCGCTCACGCGCGCCATGGCACAGGAGCTGGCGCCGAAAATTCGCGTCAACGCGATTGCCCTCGGTTCGTTCGCCACGGACGGCCTGCAAAGCAGTCTGAACTTGATGCCTGGATCGCTCGAGAAGATGCAGGAGGCAACGCCGCTGCATCGTCTGGGCGACGTCGAGGACCTCGGCCGGCTTGCGGTGTATCTGTGCACGCGCGACTGCTATGCCACCAACGCGACATTCCACGTCGACGGTGGCATCGACTCGAACAACTCCCCGCTGCCGATACCCGACTACTGACCTTGAATTGGCAAAGGAGGAGCGCGCGGTGCGCAGAGTGATTCAATTCTCGACAGGCAACGTGGGCCGGCATTCCCTGCGCGCGATCATCGGCCGGCCGGACCTTGAACTGGTCGGCGTGCACGCCGCCAGCGCTGAGAAAGTCGGTCGGGACGCCGCGCAGCTCTGCGGGCTGAACGAGCCGACCGGCGTGCTGGCCACCGACGATGTCGACGCCCTGGTAAGCCTCGGCGCGGACTGCGTCGTCTATACGTCTCAGGGCGAAACCCGGCCCATGGAGACGATCGAGCAGATGGCGAAATTCCTGGCGTCGGGAACCAATGTCGTCGCAACGTCGATGGTGTGGCTGGTGACACCGCACCACGCCGAAGATTGGCTGCGAGTGCCTCTGGAGCGCGCATGCGAGGCCGGCAACGCCTCGCTCTACGTCAACGGCATCGATCCCGGCTTCTCCGGCGATACGCTGGTGCACTCCGCGGTGAGCCTCACCACGCGGGTGTCGTCGATCACCGTGCAGGAGATCTTCGACTACGGGAACTACGATGATGCCGAGTTCACCGGTGCCGCAATGGGGTTCGGGACGACCGAGGATGCCGACCCGCCGATGTTGTTCCTGCCCGGGGTGATCGTGTCGATGTGGGGCGGTCAGGTCCGTAGCCTGGCGGACGGTCTCGACATAAAACTCGACGAAGTGCGGCAGCGCAGCGAACGCTGGTTCACCCCGGAGCGCATCGAGTGCACAATGATGACAGTCGAGCCGGGGCAGATGGCGGCGGTCCGGTTCGCCACCGAGGGTGTTCGTGACGGCAAACCGGTGATCACCCTCGAGCATGTCACCAGGCTCACTGAGGCCGCGGCTCCCGACTGGGAGTTCCCCCCGCAGGGGCATACCGGCGTGCACCGTGTCGTCGTGGAGGGCGAACCCAGGGTGGAGATCAACACGCACGTTTCCCATCCGGTGCTGGATTCCACCGACGCAGGATGTATTTCGACGGCGGCCCGGGTGGTCAATGCGATCGATTGGGTGTGCCGCGCACCAAAGGGACTGATCGCCGTTGAGGACATTCCCCAGTCCGCAATCATGCGGGGTCTGGTTTGGGAGGAGCACTGAACGGGGGGAAGCCAGCGGGGGGACGCGTTGCCGGCAAGCGCGTACTGATCTCCGGGGCCGCGCGAGGTCTGGGCCGCAGCCACGCGCTGCGCCTGGCGGAGGAAGGCGCGGATCTCATCCTGGTCGACATCTGCCAATCCCTGCCGCAGCTCGAATATCCGTTGGCGACCGAAGATGACCTGGATGAAACAGCACGGCTGGTAAGGGATTTCGGCCGTCGATGTGTGAGTTACGTTGCCGACGTCCGCGACGAGGAGCAATTGCGGACGGCGGTCGACGACGGCGTTGCCGAACTGGGCGGGTTGGATGGCGCCGTGGCCAACGCAGGTGTGCTGACGGTGGCGAGTTGGGACAAGACGACCGCCGACCAGTGGCGGACGGTGGTCGACGTCAATCTCATCGGGGTATGGAATACGTGCGCGGCGGCCATTCCGCACCTGCTCGAGCAGGGTGGTGGCAGCCTGGTCAACGTCAGCTCGGCCGGTGCCATCAAAGGCTTTCCGCTGCAGACGCCCTACACGGCTGCCAAGTACGGTGTCGTCGGCCTGACGCTGGCCCTGGCGAACGAACTGGCCGCGCAGAGCGTACGGGTCAATTCCGTGCTTCCCACCGGTGCGCACACCGGGATGATTCCGCCGTCCTTCGGAAACCTCTTGGGGCAGGAGAGATCCGACCTGATACCGATCTTCGTCAATGCCATGCCGACGCCCGCGGTGGACCCTGTCGACGTCAGCAATGCGGTGTTGTTCTTGATCTCGGACGAGTCGCGGTACGTGACGGGACTCCAGTTCAAGGTCGATGCCGGCGTGACCATCAACTGAACCGCCTACAGCGGCCAGCTATCCGGCTCGGAGGTGTAACGCAGAGCGGCGGCGGGCGGCAACGGCCGCCGTTCTTCGGTGGATATCGCGTCGATGATCAGGGCGACGTAGCGTCGCCAGCCGGCGCCGTCGGCATCCATCGTGGACAACACGCTGTAGAGCATGGCGATCAGGCGGGGGAGGTCGTCGGCGACCAGGTCGGCACGGATCCGGCCGACTCCCTGGCCCGCGCGCATGAGCTCCTCGAGCGCCACGTCGAGCGAGGCCGCGATGTCGGACGTCAGTGAGCCGGCCCGTTGCGCGGCGATCAGTAAGTTGTGTTCGCGGGCCCCCAGCGATATCGCCGCTTCGATCAGGTGGGTGACGCCGCGAAGTGGGTCATCGTCCCGGCGGGCACTCTCGATCGCCGGCGTGAGGTCCTCGGCGATGCTCTGGTCCAGCGCTGCCCGGACCAAATCCCCTTTGGTCGGAAACCGTCGGTAGAGGGTGCGCTCGCCGACGCCGGCGCGGCGCGCGACGGCCTCCATCGGCGCGTCGGGGCCCGTCTCGGCGTAGACAGCCCGCGCCGCGGACAGAATGCGCTCGACGTTGCGCGCCGCATCCGCCCGCAACGGCCGGTCTTCCACCGCGGTCATTGTGACAGCCTAACCGACAGTTGACTGCCAGTCAGGTGAGCCTTACGCTCGGACAACTGGCAGCTAACCAGCATTTAAAGCGAGAGGCCGCTGATGTCAATAACTTCCGACATCCCTGTGCTGCCCCTGACGCGGGCCGCGCACTGCCCGCTCGCCCCGCCGCCGGAATTCGCGGACTGGCGGGAGCAGCCCGGGCTGCGTCGGGCAATGTTCCAGGGCAATCCGATCTGGGTGGTCAGCCGCTACCAGGACATCAGGGCGGCGCTGGTCGACCCCCGCCTGTCCGCGAAGACCATTCCGGATGCCATCATGCCAACGGACGCGGACAACAAGGTCCCGGTGATGTTCGCGCGGACCGATGACCCGGAACATCATCGGCTGCGACGTATGATGACCGGCAATTTCACGTTCCGGCGTTGCGAGTCGATGCGGCCGCAGATCCAGGAAACGGTCGACCACTACCTCGGCCAGATGATCGACGGTGGCCCGCCGGCCGACCTGGTGCGTGAATTCGCCCTGCCCGTGCCGTCATTGGTGATCGCGCTGTTGCTGGGGGTGCCGCCGGAAGACCTCGGGCTCTTCCAGCATCACACCACCGTGGGGTTGGACCAGAGATCCACCGACGAGGAGAAGGGTCGGGCCTTTGGGGCGATGTACGCCTATATCGGGGAGTTGGTGGAGCGCAAGGAGCGCGAACCCGGCGACGACTTGATCAGCCACCTCATCACCGACTACGTGGCGACGGGCCAACTCGACCACGCCACCACGGCCATGAACAGCGTGATCATGATGCAGGCCGGCCACGAAACCACCGCCAACATGCTTTCGCTGGGAACGGTTGCGCTGCTGGAACATCCCGATGCGTTCGAGCGGCTGGGGCAAACCGACGACCCCGCGGTGATCGCGAATGTCGTCGAAGAGTTGATGCGTTACCTCAGCATCGTGCACAGCCAGGTCGATCGGGTGGCGACCGAAGACCTCACGATCGGTGGCCAGCTGATCCGCGCCGGGGAGTTCGTCATGATGAACCTGCCCGCCGGCAACTGGGACGCCGAATTCGTGGACAATCCCGAGGCGTTCGATATCAGCCGAAACACCCGGGGGCACTTGGGTTTCGGCTACGGCGTGCATCAGTGCATCGGAGCCAACCTGGCCCGCGTCGAGATGCAGGTCGCGTTCGCCACCCTGGCGCGCCGGCTGCCCGGGCTGCGACTGGCGGTGGCGCCCGGTGAGCTGAGCTTCAAACACGCCAACATCTATGGCATGAAAGAGCTTCCGGTCAGCTGGTGACGATGTCGACTGACGAGCTGCGCTTCGACGGCCAGGTCGCCGTGATCACCGGCGCGGGCCGCGGCCTCGGCAAGGAATACGCACTGCTGCTTGCGTCGCGCGGCGCCTGCGTCGTGGTCAACGACTGCGGTGGCTCGGTGGCCGGGGTCGGCCGCGACACCGCGGCGGCCGGCGCCGTCGTCGGCGAGATCCGCGCGTTGGGCGGCGAGGCCGTCGCCGACACCCACAGCGTGACCAGCCCCGCCGGCGCGCAGGCGATCGTCGACACGGCCCTGCGCACCTGGGGCCGGGTCGACATCTTGATCAACAACGCCGGAATCGTCGGCGACGCGCCTTTCGCGGACATGACCGCAGACCGGCTGGAACCGCTGCTCGACGTGCATTTGAAGGGTGCGTTCTATGTGGCGCGGCCCGCCTGGGAGGCGATGCGCGCCAACGGTTATGGCCGCATACTCAACACCTGCTCGGCCGCCGGGATTCTGGGCACGCCCAACATGAGCAACTACGGCGCGGCCAAGGCCGGGTTGATCGGCTTGACCCGCGTTCTGGCCGCCGAAGGCGCCGATCACGGCATCAAGGTCAACGCCATCGCCCCGATCGCCTATACGAGGATGCTGGAGAAATCGTTGGAGGCCGCCGGGCCACAGGACGACCCGGTGGCACAAGCGGTGCTGGACGAGCTTGTAGGCCAATACCTTCGGCGGCTCGACCCGGCACTGGTGGCGCCGGTCGCGGCTTTCCTGACGCATCGGGACTGTGCGGTCACCGGCGAGATTTACACGGTAGGCGCCGGGCATGTGGGTCGATTCTTCATCGGCAGGACAAAGGGCTTCTACAGCCCCACGCTGTCGGCCGAACAGGTGCGTGACCATCTCGACGAGATCCGCGCCGAACCCGGCTACTCCGTGCCCGCAGGAACCGCCGATGAGATGAGCGAGCTGTTCGCGACCGTCATGGGGAATCAGCCGGCGCCGTAAGGGCGTACACGCCGCCCGTCAGCAGCGGAACGCGACGCCGACGCCGTCCGGTGGCGGCGCCGACCGCAGGCAGCCGAATGGCTCGACGCCGGCGCTGGAGAACCGGGCGGCCGACTGGTGGGCGTAGTTCACGCAGATCACCCCGGCCGCGTCGGCCCGGCAGCGGAAATCGCCGAACTGCAGCGAGTCGCCGCTGGCCAGCGCGGTCCCGTCGCCGTACAGGAACGGTCCGGGGTCGCCGCGCGTCGCCCCGACCTGCAGGGTGCTGCCGTCGAAGTCGACCCAGCCGCCCTGCCAATCGCCGTAGGCCGTCGCGGGGCGGGGCGGGGGACTGGTCAGGGTGACCAGGCAGGCCAGCGCGCCGTTGGTGTGTTTGGAGTCCGTCATGCAGGGCCCGGCGGTCGAGGTGAACGCGATGTCGTTGCCGAGCTGGGTGGCGGCGCCGTCGCGGGTCGCGGTGTGATAGCGGCCGGGATCGGCCGGATGACCGGCCTCGATCCAGGTGATCACGTCGCCGATCGCGGCGCCGGCGGCCGGCGCGGCCGAAGGTGACGGCGGTTTGCTCGTCGGCGCCGCCGCCCCACTCGTCCCCCTGGAACCGGGGGTGCCGGTCGGCGCATGTCCCGAATGGTCCCCGCCCGTGTGTGAGCACCCGGCAACCAGCCCCGTGGTTAGGCAAGACGCTGCGATCAGCGCGGCAATCCGCATGCCGTCAGGCTAACCGCCGCGGACCGAATTGCGGCGCTCCGCGCGCCCTACGTAAGTAGTGTCGGCTAACGTCGGCATATGCACGAGCGCACAGTCCGCGCACGCACCACCGCCGGCATCGTCGAAGGGTTCACGCGCGACGGCGTGAACCGCTGGCGATCCATCCCGTATGCGCGCCCGCCCGTGGGCCCCCTGCGGTTCGCGGCGCCGCAGCCCGCACAGCCCTGGGCGGGTGTCCGGCACTGCCACGGCTTCGGCAACTGCGCACCCCAGCAGCGCCGCTACACGATGCTCGGTGTCGGCAGGTACCAGCCGATGAGCGAGGACTGCCTGACCCTCAATGTCGTCACGCCCGAAAGCCCCGCCGCCGAACCGCTGCCGGTCATGGTGTTCATCCACGGCGGCGGCTACTTCCTGGGCAGCTCGGCGACACCGATCTACGACGGGGCCGCCCTGGCCCGCCGCGGATGCGTATACGTGTCCGTGAACTACCGGCTGGGCGTGCTGGGCTGTG
This sequence comes from Mycobacterium sp. NGS68, assembly GCF_059812195.1. Taxonomy (NCBI): domain Bacteria; kingdom Bacillati; phylum Actinomycetota; class Actinomycetes; order Mycobacteriales; family Mycobacteriaceae; genus Mycobacterium; species Mycobacterium sp. NGS68. The sequence goes on from NZ_JCALCE010000007.1 coordinate 83,468, forward strand.
TCGACCTGTCGTCGCTGTCGACACCGGAAATTCGCATCGACAGCAACCTTTACCTGCGCGATCTGGTGTTGGCGCTGCAATGGGTCCGCGACAACATCGCGGCATTCGGCGGCGATCCGGGCAGCGTCACCATCTTCGGCGAGAGCGCCGGCGCCTGCATCACCGCCTCGCTGTTGGCGGTGCCCGCCGCCGAAGGGCTGTTCGCCCGGGCGATCTCGGAAAGCCCGGCGTCCGGTCTGGTACGGGACAAGGACGTCGCCGCCCAGTTCGCGACGCGGTTCGCCAACCTGCTCGGCGCGCGCAAGCAGGACGCCGCCAACGCGTTGATGCAGGCGTCGGCGGCGCAGCTGGTGGAGACGCAGCATCGGCTGATCGACGAGGGCATGCAAAAGCGGCTGGGCGCCTTCCCGATCGGCCCGGTCGTCGGCGACGACGTGCTGCCGCTCGACCCCGTCGAGGCGATGCGCTCCGGCCAGGCGCATCGAGTACCGCTGATCGTGGGTACCAACGCCGACGAGGGCCGCCTGTTCACCCGCTTCTTGACGATGCTGCCGACCAACGAGTCGATGGTCGAGGAGCTGCTGGCCGACGCGGAACCGGCTGCGCGCAAACGCATTACCGCCGCCTACCCGGACTACCCCGCGTCCTCGGCATGCATCCAGCTGGGCGGCGACTTCGCCTTCAGCTCGGCGGCCTGGCAGATCGCCGAGGCCCACGGCGACCACGCGCCCACCTACCTGTACCGCTACGACTACGCCCCGCGGACGTTGCGCTGGTCGGGTTTCGGGGCCACCCACGCCACCGAGCTGTTGGCCGTCTTCGACGTCTACCGCACGCGGTTCGGCGCGCTGCTCACCGCCGCGGCCGATCGGCGCGATGCGCTGCGCGTGAGCAACCGGGTGCAGCGGTCCTGGCTGTCGTTCGGCCGGCACGGGGTTCCGGGCGACGATTGGCCGGCCCATTCCCGTTCCGACCGCGCCGTCATGGTCTTCGACCGCAAGTGCCGCGTCGAATTCGACCCGCATCAGCACCGCCGGATGGCATGGGACGGCTTCTCCCTGGCACGCTGACCCTCATGCACTCCTCCTCCGATGTCATCGAACGTCCCGCCGACCTCACGGCGCCCTGGCTGACCACCGTGATCGGGGCGGGAACCGTCACCGACTTCGCGACGGAGCGCATCGGCACCGGCCAGATGAGCGAGTGTTACCGCGTCCGCCTGACATACGACGAGCCCGGCGGCCCCGCGTCGGTGGTCCTCAAGGTCGCCGCCACCGATCCCATGAGCCGCCAGACCGGCCTCGCCCTGGGTCTCTACGAGCGCGAGGTTCGGTTCTACCGCGAGATCGCCCCGCGACTCGGCGGGCCGCTGTCGCCCTGTTACCACGCCGCGATCGACGTCGCGACCGGGGCGTTCGACCTGGTGCTCGGTGATGCCGTCCCCGCGGTCGTCGGTGACGAAATCGCCGGCGCCACAATCGAACAGGCCAGTACCGCGGTCGCGGAACTGGGCCGGCTGCACGGCCCGCTGCTCGGCGACGCGGCGCTGGCCGAGGCGTCGTGGCTCAACCGCGAGTCACCGCTGAACCAAACCATGGTCGCCTCGCTGTACGCCGGCTTCCTCGACCGGTACGCCGACCAGATCGCCCCGCCCCATCGCGAGGTGTGCGAACGGCTGGTCGCCGCCTTCGACGGCTACGCGCAGGGCGAGGCGGGGCGGCTGCAGGGCCTGGTGCACGGCGACTACCGGCTGGACAACATGTTGTTCGGCACGCCCGACGCCGACCGGCCGCTGACCGTGGTGGACTGGCAGACCGTCTCCTGGGGGCCCGCGCAGACCGATCTGGCGTACTTCCTCGGCTGCGCGCTGTCCACCGAGGACCGTCGCGCGCACTACGACGCGTTGCTGCGCGCCTACCACGGGGCGCTGGGCCCAACCGCCCCTGTTTCGCTGGCCGAGGTCGCGGAATCGGTACGGCGGCAGAGCTTTTTCGGTGTCATGATGGCGATCGTCTCGTCGATGCTGGTGGAACGCACCGACCGGGGCGACCAGATGTTCATGACGATGCTGCGGCGGCACTGCGACCATGTGCTCGACACCGGCGCCCTGGCAATCCTGCCCACCCCCGCGGCGCCGGAGCCGCTGCGCCCGTCCGACGAGGACGAACTCGCGCACACCGCGACCGCCGAACCGCTGTGGAGCGAGAGCTGGTATGCGGACTTCGTCGACGCGGCACAGGGATTGGGTGGCTGGCTGCGGCTGGGGCTGATACCGAATCAGAACACCGCGTGGCTGCATGCGCTGCTGTGCGGCCCCGACCTGCCGACCGTCGCCGTCGTCGACTGCGCCATCCCGCTGCCCGCGGACCCCTGGGTGGTGCGCACCGACGCCGTGGAATTCGGCCACACGGCCGGTGTCCCGCTGCAGACCTATCGCGTCGAGCTGCGCGCACGGGGCCAGGTGTACTCCGACCCGTCGGCGCTGCTGCGGGGCGAGCCCGGCATCCCGGCCGAGGTGACGATGGACCTGACGTGGGCCACAGACGGCACGCCGTACCAGTACCGTCTGACGACCCGCTACGAAATCCCCTGCACCGTCACCGGTTCCGTTGCCGTAGACGGCACCCGCTACGGTTTCGACCACGTCCCCGGCCAGCGGGACCACTCGTGGGGGGTCCGCGACTGGTGGAGCATGGACTGGATCTGGAGCGCGCTGCATCTGGACGACGGCACGCACCTGCACGGGGTGAACATCCAGATCCCGGGCGTTCCGCCCGTCAGCGTCGGCTATTCGCAGGACCGCGACGGAAACCTCGCCGAGCTACAGGCGGTGGGCCACGACGAGGTGTTCGACGACAACGGACTGCCGCTGCGTGCGACATTGGGCCTGGAGCCCGCGGGTGTCGGCGTCGACCTGGACGTACGGGGAAACGCGCCGGTCGGACTGGTCGCCGTCGACGGTCGGGTCAGCCAGTTTCCCCGCGCCTGGGTCGCTGTCACCGCGGCGGACGGCCGCACCGGCGTTGGTTGGGTGGAATGGAATCGCAATCCGCCTCGAACATAGTCGTGATGGGGGTCTCCGGCTCCGGCAAGTCGACCGTCGGCGCGGCGCTGGCGCGGCGGCTGGGGGTGCCGTTCATGGATGCCGACAGCCTGCATCCCTCTGCCAACATCGCGAAAATGGCTGCCGAACAACCGCTTACCGATGACGACCGTTATCCCTGGCTGGATGTGGTCGGTGACTGGCTCGCTGACCACCGCGACGGCGGTGTCATGAGTTGCTCGGCGCTCAAACGTGGCTACCGCGATCGGCTGCGCACCCACAGCCCAGGCGTGCGGTTCCTCTATCTGCGCGGCTCACCCGAGCTCATCGAACGCCGATTGGCCGCCCGCTCCGGACATTTCATGCCGGCGGCGTTGTTGCGTTCGCAATTCGATGCGCTGCAGCCGCTCGGCGACGACGAGGCCGGCGTCACCGTCGACGCCGGCCTGGACGTCGAAGCGATCGTCGACGCATTTGTCTCGCCGGAGCGGGCCTAGCGCCCAGGGCAAAGGGCCTACGGCAAAAAGGCGCTACGCCGAGCGTGTCCGCTGCGAAAAAGTGGCCGCAATTTCGCAGCCGGCTCACGCTCGGCGAAGGCCTTGGGCTTGCCTGGGACTTTACTTAGCTCAAGCGGCGCTTGACCTTACGCTTCAGCTTGCGCGACTGGCCGCTGTCGGCGACCTCGTCGAACCGATCCAGCGCGGCGTCCGCCCACTCGCTGCCGCGTGCCGCCGCGGTGTCGGCGAAATGGCTGCCCTGCTCGCGGGCGGTCTCGGCGAACTCCAGGCCACGCTCGCGTGCGGTCTCGGCCAATTCCAGACCCCGCTCGCGGGCGGTCTTGGCGAGCTTCTTGCCCCGCTTGCGGGCGGCCTTGGCGTACGGCGCGCCTCGTTCCGCGGCGGTGTCGGCCAGTTCGCGAGCGCGTTCCAGCGCGGCCTCGGCGTATGGCGCGCTCCGCTCGGCCGCGGTGCTGGCGAGTTCGCGGCCCCGCTCGGCACCCGCTTGCAGGCCGTGCGCGATCCGTTCACCGAACTCCGAGTCGAGCAGCCCGTCGTCGGAGCCGGGCAGCGCCGAGGACACCCGCTCGGAGAGCCGCTCGGCCGCCCGTCGGCCCCGCCAGCCGAGGGACGGCTTGCCCGCGGTGTCGGCCGACGCGATGATCAGCCCGCCCAGCAGGCTGACGTCGGTGAGGAAGGCCCGTCGTTGCTCGGCTTTGCGGTCCGGGTCGGATTCGGTCCAAAACATGTGTGCGCCCAGGTTGGCAGGTACCACGGTGAACGCCAGAGCGGCCGAGGCCAATCGTGGCGCTCGGCCCGCGGCCAGCAACAGGCCACCCGCGATCTGAACGCCCGCGTTGATCTTTGCGAACGTTTCGGGATCACTGGGAACTTTGCTGCTCACCGGATCGGGCAAGGTTTGCAGCCCGTCCACCGCGGGGGCGGCGGCTTGCGCCGCCGTCTTGGGGTTGAGCAGCGAGTCCACTCCTTGACCAATGAACACTGCCGACAGCATGGGTCGCGCAATTCTGCGGATCAACATGGCCGTGGATTACCCGGCTGGCTGACCGGCAAACAAACCGCTGCTACCCAGCGGGAACGCCTTATGGTGGTGGGGTGCGGGCGCTGATCATCGTCGACGTGCAGAACGATTTCTGCGAGGGTGGCGCACTGGCGGTGACGGGTGGCGCTGCCGTGGCGCGCGCCATCAACGACTACCTGGCCGGCGGACCGGGTTACCAGCATGTGGTGGCTACCAAGGACTTCCACGTCGACCCCGGTGCGCACTTCTCCGATACGCCGAACTTTTCCACCTCCTGGCCACGCCACTGCGTCGCCGAAACCCCGGGCGCGGAGTTTCATCCAGATCTGGACACCCGGCCCGTCGAGGCGGTGTTTCACAAGGGTGCCTACGGAGCCGGCTACAGCGGCTTCCAGGGCGCGGACGAGAACGACACCCCGCTACTGGACTGGCTGCGGCAGCGCGGAGTCGACGAGGTCGACATCGCCGGGCTGGCCACCGACCATTGCGTCCGGCGCACCGCCGAGGATGCGGCAGCGGCGGGCCTGGCCACCAGGGTGCTGCTGGACCTGACAGCGGGCGTGTCGCCTGATACAACCGAAGAGGCCTTGGCGGAGATGCGCGGGGCCGGCATCGCGTTGGTCGGGAGCAACTGATGGCATCACCGAAGCATCGGGACGACCTGCTGGCCGCGGTCGAGCGGTCCCCGCAGGCGTTCACCGTGCACGACCGCGACGGGTGGGTTGGTGTGTTCACCGCGGACGCTCGAGTGGAAGACCCGGTGGGCTCGCAGCCGCACGTCGGCCACGACGAGATCTACCGCTTCTACGACACGTTCATCGGTCCCCGCGAGATCAAATTCCATCGCGATCTGGACATCGTCACCGGCCAGACCGTGCTGCGCGATCTCGAACTCGAGGTGGCGATGGGTCCGGGCGTCACGATGTTCGTTCCCGCCTTCTTGCGCTACGACCTCCGATTGGACACCGGCGGGTGGCAGGTCGCCCGCCTGCGCGCGTACTGGGAACTGCCGCCGATGATTCTGCAGTTCCTAAGGACCGGAGTCCGCGCGGCGGTCCCGGCGCTGAAGCTGTCCCGGGGATTGCTGGGGAACCAGGGTGTGCGCGGCACCGCGGGCTTCATGGCCGGCTTCCGCCGCGTCGGCGCGCGGCAGAAGAAGCTGGTGGAGGGCCTCCTCGACGCGGTGGCCCGCGGCGACAAGTCCGCCGTTGTCAGGACGCTGTCTCCCAGCGCCACCATCACTTTGGGCGACGAAGACACCATGGATATCGGCGAACTCGTCGAGCAGCTCGACGGAGCTCGCTGGACCAAGGTGATCGGCGCGGGAACCACGGTGACGGCGGCCGTCAACACAAACCACGGGCGCGGCGTCATCTTCGCCGACATCGCGTTGCGGGGCAAGGCGATTGACCACATCCGCTACTTTCCGGCCTGATCACCGGCTCAGCGCGCGACCATCAGCGCCAGCGACGCGGCCGACAGCAGCAGGTAGGCGCCGGGGAAGTAAATGTTGTAGAGCACCCGCGCGCGCAGGTGTGTGACGACCGCACCGACAAAGAACAGCACCAGGCCGGCCGCGGCGGCAATTCCCAAGGCGCGCAAGCCGAGCAGCCCGACGGCCAGCCCGACGGCCCCGGCCAGCTTCGCCGACCCCAGTGCCGGCAACCACGACCGAGGCACCCCGACCTCGGCCGAGTTCGCCAGCACGAATCGGGCGGGAACGAAGTCGGCAATAGCGATGGCCGCCGTGACGATCGCGGTGGTCGCGGTGATGGCGATGAAGGCAGTATTGATGGTCATGTCTGCCTGACGATTCCCGCGCGGAAAAGGTGACCCATGAACGCCCGTGAGGATCTGGTCGAATTGGCACGGCGATTCGAAGCGGACCGACGGCACCTCAGATCGGTTGCGTATCACCTGCTCGGCTCGGTCGCCGACGCCGACGACGCGGTCCAGTCGGCCTGGCTGAGGGCCAGCCGCTCGGACTTCGGTGCCGTCGACAACCTCACCGGCTGGTTCACCACGATCACCGCACACGAGGCAGTCGACCAGCTCAGGGCGCGCAAACGGCGCGCCGAACGCCCGCTGGGCGGGCCAGACGACCTGGACCACTTCGTCGGCGCCGACGCCGACCCGGCCGACCAGGACGCGCTGGTCGCGGACTCGGTCAGCCGCGCGCTGCTCGTCGTCCTGGACCGGCTCTCACCCGCGCAGCGGGTCGCGTTCGTCCTGCACGACGTGTTCGCGCTGCCGTTCGAGACGATCGCGGGCGTGCTGGACCGCACGCCGGACGCGGCCAAGAAGCTCGCCAGCCGCGCCCGCGCCCGGGTGCAGGGTGGCCGGGCAGCGCACGCGCCACGCACCGCGCGGCACATCGAGCTCGTGCAGGCGTTTCTGGCGGCCTCGCGCGGCGGCGACATCGCCACGCTGGTGCAACTGCTGGCGCCCGACGTGGTCCGCAGGGTCGACCGCGCGCTGCTGCCCGGCTCGGAAAGCAAGGACGTGCCAACCCTGTTGCGCGGCGCGGGGAGGTCGCCGAGGAGACGCGGCGATTTGCCGAACGGGCACGGTTCGGCGACGTGGTGCTCATCGACGGGGTCCCGGGCATTGCCATCGCGCCGGCGGGGCGCGTGCACACGCTGCTGCGGATCGGGTTCTCCGACGACGACCGCATCCAGGCGATCGACATCACCGCCGACGCATCCGGGGCCGTATTGACGCTCGCCCACGACGTCGCGCCCATTTCAGGCGGAACACAGTCGGATCGGGTACCAAGGACGTCAGACGCTGGCGGTTGACCGGCGACGGGCCAGGATCGAGACCATGTTCGACAAGCCGTTCGGACGGCGGAGCCTGCTGAGGGGAGCCTCCGCGCTCACCGCGGCGTCTCTGGTGCCCTGGGCGTCCGGCTGCGCGCCCGACGACGAGGACGCGCTGACGTTCTTCTTCGCCGCCAACCCGGACGAGGCCGCGGCGCGGATGCGCGTCGTCGAAGAATTCCGGCGCCGCCATCCCGGCATCAAGGTTCGCGGCGTGCTGTCCGGCCCCGGTGTGATGCAACAGCTGTCCACGTTCTGCGCGGGCGGCAAGTGCCCGGACGTGCTGATGGCGTGGGACCTGACGTACGCCGAGCTCGCCGATCGCGGGGTACTGCTGGATCTCAACACGCTGTTGGCGCAGGACAAGGCTTTCGCCGCGCAGCTGCACTCCGACAGCATCGGGGCGCTGTACGACACCTTCACCTTCAACGGCGGGCAATTCGCTCTGCCCGAGCAGTGGTCGGGCAACTTCCTGTTCTACAACAGGCGGCTGTTCGACCAGGCCGGCGTCCGACCCCCGCCCGCGAACTGGCAACAGCCGTGGACCTACGCCGAATTCCTGGATGCCGCCCGAGCGCTCACCAAGCGGGACGCATCCGGTCGCCTCCTGCAATGGGGATACGTCAACACGTGGTTCTCCTTCTACTCGGCCGGGCTGTTCGCGATGAACAACGGCGTGCCGTGGGCCACCCCACTGCGGAATCCGACCCACTTCAATTTCGACCACGCCGCCTTCCAGGAGGCCGTCCAGTTCTATGCCGACCTGTCCATCAAGCACCGGGTGGCACCCAACGCGTCTGAGGTGCAGTCGATGTCGACGCCGGACCTGTTCGCCTCCGGCCGGGCCGCACTCGCGATGGGCGGCCACTGGCGCTACCAGACGTTCATTCGGGCCGAAGGCCTCGACTTCGACGTCACCACTCCGCCGACGGGACCCGCGCTTCCGCAGGGGCACACGGCCTGCTCCAACATCGGTGCCACCGGACTGGCCATCTCCGCCAGCAGTCGCCGCAAGGAACAGGCCTGGGAATTCGTGAAGTTCGCGACCGGCCCCGTCGGGCAGGCCCTGACCGGCGAGTCCTGCCTGTTCGTTCCTGTGCTGCGTTCCGCGCTGAACTCGCCGGGTTTCGCCGGCGCACACCACCGGCTCGGCAACCTCGCGGTGCTCACCGACGGCCCGGCCCACTCGCAAGGCCTCCCGATCACCCCGGCCTGGGAGAAGATCTTCGCGTTGATGGACCGCAACTTCGGCCCCGTCCTGCGCGGAACCCGGCCGGCCACGTCGCTGACCGGGCTCTCGCGCGCCGTCGACGAAGTGCTGCGCAACCCATGAACCGGACCGCTACCAAACCCCCGCGCCGGCGCGCGCGGGCGGGCCGCATGTTCGTCGCGCCGAATCTGGCCGCGGTCACGGTGTTCATGCTGTTCCCACTCGGCTTCTCGCTCTACATGAGCTTTCAGCGGTGGGACGTGTTCACCGCACCGAAGTTCGTGGGGCTGAAGAACTTCGGCGAGCTGTTCACCTCCGATCCGCTGTTTCTGATCGCGTTGCGCAACTCGGTCATCTACACCGTGGGCACCGTCGTGCCGACGGTCCTCATCAGCCTCCTGGTCGCGGGCGTGTTGAACCGAAAGGTCAGGGGCATCGGCGTCGTTCGGACGATCGTGTTTCTGCCCCTGGCGATTTCGTCGGTGGTGATGGCCGTCATCTGGCAATTCGTGTTCAACACCGACAACGGCCTGCTCAACATCATGCTGGGCTGGGTCGGGATTCGTCCCATCCCGTGGTTGGTCGACCCCAGGTGGGCCATGGTGTCGCTGTGCCTGGTCACGGTCTGGCGTGCGGTGCCGTTCGCCACCGTCATCCTGCTGGCCGCGATGCAGGGAGTGCCGGAAACGGTCTACGAGGCGGCCAAGATCGACGGCGCGGGCGAGGTGCGCCAGTTCGTGTCGATCACGGTCCCGCTGATCCGCGGGGCGATCTCGTTCGTCGTCGTCATCTCGATCATCCACGCGTTCCAGGCCTTTGACCTGGTGTATGTCCTCAACGGCCCGAACGGCGGACCGGAAAGCGCCACCTACGTGCTGGGCATCATGCTGTTCCAGCACGCCTTCTCGTTCCTCGAATTCGGCTACGCGTCGGCGCTGGCGTGGGTGATCTTCGCGATCCTGCTGGTGTTGACCGTGCTGCAGTTACGGCTTTCCCGGCGACGCTCGATGGAGGCTTCCCGTGGGCTCACCTGAGCGTCCCGAGCGCGCCTTCCGGCGCAACGTCCTGCGCGCCGTTCCCGTCTACGCCGCGCTGCTCGCCATAGCGTGGTGCGCCCTGTTCCCGATCGTCTGGGCGGTGTCGGGATCGCTGAAGAAGGAAGGCGAGATCGGTGAGCCGAAGTTGTTGCCCGCCCATCCGCGCTGGTCGAACTACCTCGAGGTGTTCGAGCTGATCCCCTTCTGGCGGATGTTCGCCAACACGGTGCTGTACGCCGGCTGCGTCACGGCCGGACAGGTGTTCTTCTGCTCGCTGGCCGGATATGCCTTTGCGCGGCTCGACTTTCGCGGCCGCGACACGCTATTCGTGCTGTATCTGGCCACGCTGATGGTCCCGCTGACGGTGACAGTCATCCCGCAGTTCATCCTGATGCGGACACTGGGCTGGGTGGACACCCCGTGGGCCATGATCGTGCCGGGCCTGTTCGGCAGCGCCTTCGGTACCTATCTGATGCGGCAGTTCTTCCGCACCCTGCCCGCCGACCTCGAGGAGGCGGCGATCCTCGACGGCTGCTCGCCCTGGCAGATCTATTGGCGGATCCTGCTGCCCCACGCACGGCCCGCGGTGATGGTGCTCGCGGTGCTCACCTGGGTCAACGTGTGGAACGATTTCCTGTGGCCCCTGCTGATGATCCAGCGCAACAGCCTGGCCACGCTGACTCTGGGCCTGGTGCGGATGCGGGGTGAATACGTGGCGCGGTGGCCCGTACTGATGGCCACCTCGATGCTGATCCTGCTGCCGCTGGTCGTCGTCTACGCGTTCGCGCAGCGGTCCTTTATCCGCGGAATCGCCGTCACCGGGATGGGGGGCTGACGTGGCGTCGGTGACTTTCGAGCAGGCCACCCGGCAGTTCCCGGGCGCGGATCGGCCCGCTTTGGACCGTCTCGACCTGGCCGTCGGCGACGGCGAATTCGTCGTTCTGGTGGGACCGTCCGGCTGCGGCAAAACGACGTCGCTACGGATGGTCGCCGGACTGGAGACGGTGGATTCCGGGGTCATCCGGATCGGCGAACGCGACGTCACCCATGTCGATCCCAAGGACCGTGACGTCGCGATGGTCTTTCAGAATTACGCGCTGTACCCGCACATGACGGTGGCGCAGAACATGGGCTTTGCGCTGAAGATCGCGAAGATGCCGAAGGCCGAGATCCGCGAGCGGGTGCTGTCCGCGGCCAAAGTGCTTGACCTGCAGCCCTATCTGGACCGCAAGCCCAAAGACCTGTCGGGCGGTCAGCGCCAGCGCGTGGCGATGGGCCGGGCCATCGTGCGCCGGCCGCAGGTGTTCCTGATGGACGAGCCGCTGTCCAACCTCGACGCGAAGCTGCGGGTCCAGACCCGCAACCAGATCGCCGCGCTACAACGCCAGCTCGGCACCACCACTGTCTATGTGACTCACGATCAGGTGGAGGCGATGACCATGGGTGATCGTGTGGCGGTGCTGTGCGACGGCGTGCTGCAGCAATGCGCGGCACCGCGCGAGCTGTACCGCAACCCGGACAACGTGTTCGTCGCCGGATTCATCGGTTCGCCGGCGATGAACCTGTTCAGGCTGCCGATCGTCGATTCCGCCGTGTCCCTGGGGGATTGGCCGATTCCGGTCCCACGGGAGCTGGCGTCCTCGGCGGCTGACGACGGCCAGATCGTGATCGGGGTTCGCCCGGAGCATTTCGCGCTGGGCGGCCTCGGCGTCGAGATGGAGGTCGACGTGGTCGAGGAGCTCGGGGCGGACGCCTACCTGTATGGGCGAATCACCGGTTCCGACAAGGTGATCAGCCAACCCGTCGTCGCCCGCGCCGACGGGCACAACCCGCCCGAAAAGGGCAGCCGGGTGCTTCTGCATCCACAGCCCGGACACCTGCACTTCTTCGGTGTCGACGGCCGCAGGATCTCGTGATCCGCGGTATCGGGTCAGGCCGTCGCGCGGAGTTGGCGGCGCACCCGCCCGATGTCATCGCCTGTGGGCTGGGCCATTTCGCATTCGGACTCCCGAGGGCCCAGCAGTGCGGCCAACGGTATGTAACCGGTTGCGGGCATGCCCGCCGGGTAACCCGCGCGCAGAAACGCGACCACCCTGGCTACCCGGTCTGACGTGCTCACGAAGTTGAACCTAGCAGCGCCACCGCCGTCTGCCCGTCAATCATCAACAGGACTTACGCATTCTTTACGGATTCGTTGTGGACCGGCGTTAGCGCGGTTGTGCGGCGCGCCGCAACGACGTTTTGCCGCAACGCTTCCTAGTATTGCCGGGTGATTGATCGCTACGGAACCGACGTCCTGGCCGCCGGTCGGCGCACGCCGCGCTCCACCGAACACCCGGTCGAGGTCGGCATGGTCGTCGAGGATGTCACGACCGGCTACGTCGGCGCGGTGGTCCGCGTCGAGTACGGCCGCATCTACCTGGAAGATCGCCGGGGGCACACCCGCGGATTCCCCCTGGGACCCGGATACCTGTTGGAAGGACGCCCGGTCATCCTCACCGCGCCGCGTCGGGCCGCGCCCGCAGCGCCGGGCCGCACCGCATCCGGCTCGGTCGCGGTCTCCGGCGCCCGCGCGCGGGTGGCCCGCGCCAGCCGGATCTGCGTCGAGGGCCGCCACGACGCCGAACTCGTCGCGCAGGTCTGGGGCGAGGACCTGAAGATCGAGGGCGTCGTCGTCGAACACCTCGGCGGGGTCGACGACCTGGTCGACATTGTCGCCGAGTTCGGGCCGGGCCCGGGGCGCCGGCTCGGCGTCCTCGTCGACCATCTGGTCGCGGGGTCGAAGGAGGCGCGGATCGCCGACGCGGTGCGCCGCGGGCCCGGCGGCACCGACACCCTGGTCGTCGGCCACCCCTATGTCGACATCTGGGAAGCGGTGAAGCCGCAGCGGCTCGGCCTGGCGGCCTGGCCCAGCGTCCCGCGGCACCTGGAGTGGAAGCACGGCGCGTGTCAGGCGCTGGGCCTGCCGCACGCCAGTCAGGCCGACATCGCCAGGGCCTGGCGGCATATTCGGTCGCGGGTGCGCGACTGGAACGACCTGGAGCCGGCGCTGATCGGCCGGGTCGAAGAGCTGATCGACTTCGTCACCTAGCCTCGCCAGGGGCTCCTACTCAACGAATAGTTCCGCCACATCGGGTCGGCGATTTTCGCGGTGCCGCCCGCGCCGGCCGAAGGCCACTACGTCGGGCAGGCGCTGTTCGGCTCGCCGGGGTTATGTGCGGCGTGATTCAAATTCGCCGCGGCACCACCCGGGCGCGGGCGGGCCCGGGGGTAAGCCCTGGCCGCGGCACCAGGCGGGGTTAGCCATTCGTCGTCGTCGTGCCGCATCGTTGCTGGGCAGGCGTTTGGGCGCACCGCATGGGGAGTTGCGGTCGGGCGGCTGTGATCCCGGGGTGCGCGCGACGGCTCGGGCCACCGACCCCGCGCGTCGGTGCGGCACGTCAAATCGGCGCGGCGTCACGGATTGGCGCCTTATGAGCACTAACGCCGTAGCGGCCAGAGTGGGCCGCAGGACCCAACGTGAAAATAACCATCGGAGGATGCGAATGACCGACGCGCTCGTCATCGACGCTCAAGGACTCGACCGGCTGTCGTGCAATGCCAAGGCCGACCCGTCCACCGGCCGCAAGACGCTGAAAGCCAAGACCGTCTGCGAGGCCGGGTTCCGCAATATGACATACGTGCGTGACCTCGCGCCGATGCTGGTCGGTGAGCCGCCCGCGCTGCTCGGCGACGACTCGGCGCCCAACCCTTCCGAGACGGCGCTCGCCGCGCTGGGATCGTGCGTCTCGGTGGGGCTGCTGGCCAACGCCACCCACCGCGGGGTGAAGCTGACGAAGATCGAGGTCGAAATGGAAGGCGACATCGACATCTCCGCAGTGTGGGGGGTCGGTGACACGCCGGACGGCAAGGTGCTCGGCTTCACCGCGGTGCGCTGCAAGGTGACGCTGGCCGGCGACACCGACGACGAGACGCTGCGGCAGATCCACGACAATGCGATCGCCTGGTCGCCCGTGGTGAACACCTTCCGGCGTCCCGTCAGCGTCGACTCGGACCTGGTTGTCGGCTAGTGACGCCGCATCTGCAACTGGACGGCCGGCTGGATCCGGGGTTGCTGAGCGACATCGCCGCTCAAGCCGGCGCCCTGGACCGCGGCGAGCAACCCTCGCGGCACAGTTTCGAGACGCTGGGCGAGCGCGACGTGCTCGCCCTCGGTGCGCCGGGCAACGCCGACGGGCGGCTGCCGGAGATGGCCGACGTGATCCGCCGCATCTCCGGGGTGTGCATGAGCACGGCGTTCTCGGTGTGGGCGAACCGGATGACGATCGAATACCTGCTCGCCGCCGGCACGCCGTTCGGCGCCGACGCGGCCGAAGCGCTGCGCGCCGGGACCTCGCTGGGGGTCACGGCGATGGCGTCGGCGTTCAAGGACGCCGCCGGATGCGGCGAAATCGAGCTGGTTGCGACGCGGGTCGACGGGGGATACCAGGTCAGCGGGCCGATCAGGTGGGCCAGCAACCTGTATGCCGACTCGACGGTCGTCACCGCGGTGCGCACCGAGACGGGCGAGAAACTGATCGTCGGCCTGCCGCTGGACACCCCGGGCGTCGACGTCGGCGATCACTTCAAGCTGCTGGCGCTCGACAGCACCGCCTCGTCGTACCTGAAGCTCGGCGGGGTGCACGTCTCGCCGGAGCAGGTGCTCTCCGACGACTTCGACGGATTCCTGCGCGCCGTGCGCCCCACCTTTCTGGTGTTGCAGTCGGCGATCTGCCTCGGCCTGGCCAGAACCTGCGTGGACCAGAGCCGGCCCGGGTTGACGGGCGTGAACTCGGTGTTCACCGCCGATCTCGACCGGGTCGCCGAACGGCTCGACGCCGCGGAGGCGACCTTGGGGCGCCTGGCCGCCGCCGTCGGCGGGCCCGATACGCCGACCAAGAAGGAGTTGCTGTCGCTGCGGCTGGAAGCGGCTGAACTGTCCAGCGCCAGTGCCGATTTGGAGATCCGGACGGCCGGGGGTAAGGGTTACGCCAGCGGGACGCCGGCCAGCCGTCGCTACCGGGAAGCCGCGTTCATCCCCGTCCAATCACCGTCTGAGGCGCAACTGCGGTGGGAACTGGGCGGGTGCGCCTGAATACATGAGCCGCGTCTCGGCCGACGCCGTTGAGTCTGCGTCTACTGTGCAAGAGTGCGAGTAGGTAGCGCGGTGAACGCAGACCCAACGCGTGGGCGTGGTCGGGGGCCACGATGACCGGACACGACCACAACGTCCCTGCGATCGACTGCGTCGAATTCGTCAGGCTCGTCGACGATCTCGTCGAGTCGGATCCCGAACAATGGGGAGCGATCGTGGCCAAACACCTCGAGGACTGCCCGCCGTGCCTGACCTACCTCCAACAGATGCTCGACCTTCAGGTCCTGCTCCACCACGCCTTCGACGGGCAGCAGCTCAGCGACGACGAGGTCGCCGGCGTCATCGACGCGATCGGCGAGTTCCGCAAAGACCAAAGCCGCTAACCCGGCTATTCCGCTTCCTCGCGAGCCAGGAACGCGTCGTACATGCCGTCATCGGTCATCAGCCCGGTGGTGTAGAGCTCCAGCGCCGGCAGGACCATTTCCTTGCCGTAATCGCGCAGCACCGCGGCCATGTCGGTCGGATTGTCATGCATGTTCAGATAGAGCAGGAATCCGCCACCGTTGCTGATCGAGAGGAACTTCGCACGGGCCCTGGGGTCACGGCTGGGCTTGATCGTGCCGGCCCGGACCGCGTCCTCGAGGTACTGTTCGGCGTTGTCGATCATGTGCAGCATCAACTCACGCCCAAGCTCCCCGCCGTACAGCATGCTTCGCACGAGGTAGGTCATCATCGGTGCGTAGGACTCGATCGCAGCCAGCTCGGCGAACCAGGTCACCGGCGACATCGATTGCAGCGCTTCGGACTTCGAGGTCCGAATCGAAGTGAGAATGTGGTCGTCGCAGGCCTTGCGCAGGCCTTCCGCCGAACCGAACAGATCCTCGAGCCGCGTGGGGCTCACGCCGGCGGCGGCGGCGATCGCGGATAGCCCGACGTCGAAGCCGTGCTGGCCGAACTGATCGATCGCCACGTCGATGATGCGCTGACATGCTTCGCCGGTGTCTTCCGCTGGCACGGAGAGCATTTCGGTGGTCATCTCGTCCTCCTGGATCCGTGAACCGTTACTTCGAAAGCTACGGCCCAATGGGTGGCGGTCGTAGGGTCCTTCGGCCCCTAACGATCTCGACCAAGGGCCCTGGTGTCCGGCCCACGGGATCAATAGCTTGATTCAGATGAATGGCCCAGCCAAACCGCCCGCGGTCGTCGTCGGCATCGACGGCTCGAAGGCGGCGATGTCGGCCGCGCTCTATGGGGTGGATGAGGCGCTCGCTCGCGATGTCCCGTTGCGCCTGCTGTATGCGATCGAGCCCGACGACGCGTCCCAGACCCACCCCTCCGTGGCCGCCCGCAAGCTTGCCGTCGCGGAGAACGCCGTCCGCTACGCGGTCGCCGCTATCGAGGCGGCGGACAAGCCGGTCAAGGTGGAGGTGGAAATCACCCAAGAACGCCCGATCACCGCACTGATCAGGGCGTCGGCGTCGGCCATGCTGGTCTGCGTCGGGGCGGTCGGCGTGCACCATTTCACCCCCGCGCGGATGAGCTCCACCGCCGCGGCGCTCGCCGCCTCAGCGCACAGCCCGGTGGCGATCATCCGCGGCCAGGACGATCCGGCCGCAATGCGGGCCGGGTGGGTTGTCGCCGATGTCCACGGGCGGGCCGACAGCGACGCCGTGCTGAGCGCCGCGTTTCAGGAAGCGCGGCTGCGCAGCGCGCCACTGCGGGCCTTAACCGGGCACCCGAGCACGGGTCGGCAGTTGGTCCGCTGGACCAAGCGTTACCCCGACGTCCACGCGGAACCGACCGCGGTGCAGGGCAACCTGCTGGACTACCTGGCCGCGAACGGCGGATCGGTGCAGTTGGTCGTCGTCGCTGCCAGCGACCACGAGTGCATGGCGGACCTGCTCGGCCCTTCCGGCAATGCCGTCCTGCACAACGCCTCCTGCTCGTTGCTGATCGTCGACCACCAACACTTGTGATCGGCCGGTTTCGTGGTTGAGTAGATTCCAACCCGGGACGCGCACAGCGTTGAGGCCAAGGAGCGCGAGATGCTGAATACGTCAACAAAATACGGGGTGCTGGTCGCCGTCGACGGATCGTCGTTGTCTGACTCCGCGGTGGCCTTCGCAGCCCGCGAGGCCGTCCTGCACGACGTGCCCGTCACCCTGGTGCACGTCGTCGCTCCCGTGGTGGTCGGCTGGCCCGTGGGACAGCTCTATGCGGACATGCCGGAATGGCAGCGCAGCGATGCGCAGCAGGTCATCGACCGGGCCCGCAAAGCCCTCACCGACAGCGTGGGCGGGTCCGAGTCGCCACAGGTGCGGACCGAGATCATTTACTCCAACGTGGTACCGACGCTGATCGCGGCGTCCAAGGATGCGTCGATGGTGGTGGTCGGCAGCGTGGGGATGGGCGCGTTGGGCCGGCTCCTGATGGGCTCGCTCAGCACGGCACTGCTGCAACACGCGAACTGCCCGGTCGCCGTCATCCACGTACAGGACGGCACCACGCCCGCCGACGCCCCGGTCGTCGTCGGCATCGACGGGTCGCCGGCGTCGGAGACGGCGACCGCGTTGGCTTTCGACGAAGCCTCTCGCCGCGGCGTGGGACTCGTCGCTTTGCACGCCTGGAGCGATGTCGGCGTGTTTCCCGCGCTCGGCATGGACTGGCGCGACCGCGAGCAGGACGGAGCCGAAGTGCTGGCCGAGCGCCTGGCCGGGTGGCAGGAACGCTATCCGGACGTGCAGGTGCGACGAGAGCTGGTCTGCGACAAACCCGCCCATTGGCTGCTTAAGGAGTGCGAGCGCGCACAACTGGTGGTCCTGGGCAGTCGTGGCCGGGGCGGATTTCCTGGCCTGCTGCTGGGTTCGGTGAGTTCAGCGGTCGCCCACGCCGCGAAGATTCCGGTGATCATCGTGCCCACGAAAGGCCTTTAGTCCCACAAACGGGGGCCTTTGGCCCGCCGCAATCGCCAATGCGGCTCGCTAACTTCATATTTGTGACCTACGTGATTGGCAGAGAGTGCGTGGACGCGATGGAAAAGTCCTGCGTCCTGGAGTGCCCGATGGACTGCATCTACGAGGGCGCCCGAACGATGTACATCAATCCCGACGAATGCGTGGATTGCGGTGCCTGCAAACTGGCTTGTCGCCACGACGCGATCTATTGGGAGGGCGATTTACCGGACGACGAGCTGGCGCATCGTGACGACAACGCCGCCTTCTTCCAGCTGACTCTGCCCGGCCGAGACGCTCCGCTCGGCACGCCGGGCGGCGCCGAGACCCTGGGCCGAGTTGGCGTGGACACGCCCTTGGTCGCGGCGCTGCCCGCGCGGGACGGCTAAGCGAAATGGAGGGCGAAATGTCTTCACCGGTAAGGCCCCTGGGCATTGTCGTGGCGGCCGACGGGTCGCCCGCCGCAAATGCGGCCGTCTGCTGGGCGGCCCGGGAAGCGGCGATGCGCAACGTCGGACTGACGATCGTCCACGTGGTGAACACCGCCGTGGCGACGTGGCCGCCGGTGCCCTACCCCGAGGGCCTGGGCGTCTGGCTGGAAGCCGAAGGGCGCAAGGTCATCGCCGACGCGATCGCGATCGCCGAAGAGGCCGTGCGCACCAATCGTGAGATCACCATCAGCAGCGAGGTGGCCCATGCCACGCCGGTGCCGGCGCTGGTCGAAATGTCCAGCAAAGCAGAGATGTTGGTGGTGGGATCATCAGGGCGGGGCCTGCTGGCCAGGGGCCTGCTCGGCTCGGTGAGTTCGAGCGTGGTGCGCCACGCACACTGCCCGGTCGCGGTCATCCGCGACGAAGACCCGTTGATGCCGTACCCGCAACGCGCCCCCGTGTTGCTGGGGCTCGACGGCTCCCCGGCCTCCGAACTCGCAACCGCGATCGCTTTCGACGAGGCCTCGCGCCGCGGCGTCGATCTGATCGCGCTGCATGCGTGGAGTGATGTCACCGTGTTCGAGCTGCCCGGCCTGGACTGGTCGGCGCTGGAGGGGGAGGCGGAGCGCAGCCTCGCCGAGCAACTGGCGGGCTGGCAGGAGCGCTATCCCGACGTGACGGTGCACCGGGTGCTGGTGTGCGACCGGCCGGCCCGGCAACTCGCCGAACGGTCCGAAACCGCACAGCTCACCGTCGTCGGCAGCCATGGCCGCGGGGGTCTGGCCGCCACGCTGCTGGGTTCGGTCAGCAACGCGGTCCTGCACTCCGCCCGGATGCCGGTCATTGTGGCGCGAGCCGCCGCGACGTCAGACTGACAAGACGACCGAAGCCAGCGCCGCGCATACGGCAGCGGCGTCGCGGCCGGCGCACATGACGGTGCGGTCGGGACGCACCACCGCGGCGGCGGCGCGACCGTGGCGCAGCCACGCGGCCAGCTCGCCGCCCGGCGGAGCGACCAGCACCTCGACATCGCGGTCCGCGAGCCGCGCCGCGTCGCGCTGACTCAGTGCACCGGCGGTGACCAGCGCGAACCGCGCACCGACCACGTCGTCGAACCGTTCACCTTGGGACAGCAGCGGATTCGGGCACAGCGTGCCGACGAGCGGGCCCGCCCGGCGGGACTTGAGCACCAGCGCGGAACGGCGCAGCGCGGGCGTGGTCGAGTCGACGACCTTGTCCCGCAGGCCGGGGATCAGCCGTAGCCGGGGGAGTACCACGCGGCGCGCCAGGTCGCCCGGCCGACCGCCGCCGGTCATCGCTCGACCGACGTTGAGTGCCAAGCGGATCAGCTGCCGGGTGTGCGGTTTGCGCTCCCGCTCGTAGGTATCCAGCACGGCCGCCGCCAGCGTGCCGGCCCGGACCCCGGCGATCTTCCAGGCCAGGTTCATCGCGTCCCGGACACCGGCTCCCATGCCCTGGCCGATGAACGGGGGTGTCAGGTGCGCGGCGTCGCCCAGCAGGAACACGTTGCCGCGGCGCCACCGGTCGGCGATCTGTGCACGGAACGTGTACTCCGCGACGCGCAGCAACGTCAGCTCGTCGTCCGCCACCCCGGCCGTCCACGGGTCGATGAGCGGCCGCAGGGCGGCCAGCGTGCCGAAGTCCGCTGCGGTCTCGCCGGGCAGCAGCCGGAACTCCCACCGGTAGCGGGCGGGCGCGATCCGCATGTAGGTGCCGGCGCGGGCCGGATCGCAGACTTGGTAGACGCCGTCCCACAGGTTCAGGTCCGCGTCGGTCGCCACGTCGACCACCAGCCAGCGCTGCTCGAACTTCAAATCCCGCATGGTCGAGCCGATCTGGGTGCGGACCACGCTATTGGCCCCGTCGCAACCCAGCACGTGGTCGGCCTCGACCGTGTGCACCCGGCCGTCGGTGCGATCGGTGAAGGTGACGCGCACACCGTCACCGCGGTCGGAAATCGCGGTGACCTCGGCGTCGCCGCGCAACTGGGCGTTGGGATAACGCTTGAGATTCGCCCGCAGCAGCGCCTCGAGCTCCGGCTGGTCGAACATGTTGGCCTGCGGGAAGCCGTGGGGGCTGCGGGTGGGGTCGCGGCTGAACTCGGCGAGGATGTTGAATCTGTGGTCCAGGAGCCGCAATCCGAGCGTGGGGCGCGAGATCGCGGCGAACTCTTCGGCGATGCCGAGCCGGGCGACGATGCGATAGATCTCGTCGTCGAGGTGCACGGCCCGCGGTTGCGGGTACACGCCGGGCCAGCGGTCGAGGACCAGGCAGTCCACGCCGTGCTGCGCCAACAGCGTGGCCGCCGTGATGCCGGTGGGTCCGGCGCCGACGATGACGACGGGGACCACCGGTACGCGCGGCACCGCGCTCGTGTTCACGCGAATCGGACTGTGGCGCGCTGGGTTCCGAGGTCGATGCGGCCGTCGTCGGTGGCCACTGACGCCTCCACGACGTCGCCGGCCTTCAGATACTTCGGGTTGCCGGCCTGGCTCTTGAAGAACGCCTTCCATTTGACGGCCGGTGGCAGCAGGTTGCTGATCATCTGAACCGGTTTCGGCGGCGCGCTGAGCGCCGTGCCCACCGGCGTGCCGGTGAGGATGAGGTCGCCGGGGGCGAGCTCCTGGAACTGGGTGAGGGACTGCAGCGCCTGCAGCGGCCGATACAGCATGTCGCCGGCCACCAGCGCGTTCTGCCGCTCGTCGCCGTTGACGCGCAGCCGCAGCCGCAGGTCGCCGAAGCGTGCGAGCTCGTCGGCGTCCAGCAGCACCAGTTCCGGACCGACCGGGGTGAAGCTCGGGTAGGACTTCGCCTCGTAGAACTGCGTCTGGGGGAGTTGCACGTCGCGCGCCGACACGTCGTTGGTGACCACCAGGCCGGCGATGTAGTCGGCCAGATTCGCATCGGAAACCGCTGTGCCGACCGGGATTTCGCGGCCGATCACCAGCCCGATCTCGACCTCGTAGTCCAGCAGTTTGACATGGGCGGGCTTCACGATGTCGCCGAACGGGCCGTTGATCGACGCCGACGCCTTGCGGAAGAACGTGAGCGGGACGGTGGCGGGATCCATGCCGGCGTCCCTGACGTGCGACTCGAAGTTGGTCATCTGCGCCACCACCCGGCACGGCCGGGTCACCGGCGAGACCAGGTCGAGGTTGTCGACCGGCACGGTGTCGGTCCCGGCGGCGGCGTCGTCGATCGCGGTCCGGTCCGCCAGCAGCTCGCCCGTCCGGGTGGCCGCGGTGTCGATCCGGGCGGCGCCGTTGGGCGTCTTCACCCACCAGGACTCGGCGGTGCGCAGTACGGAGACAGTCATGACGCGGTCACTTTCAGCAGGCCGATCAGGCGGTTGAAATCGAACTCGTTGCGTTGGCGCAGGGCGGTGATCATCGAAACCAGCTCGTGGCGAGCCGCATTCGGGTTCGTGCCGAGGAAGTCTTTGGTCGCCGGCGGCCCCCACTGCGCCAGCCCCGAGGCGGTGAAGGCCGTCCAGCCGGGTTCCAGGGTGTTGTCGAACATGTCGCCGTCGGCGAAGTGTTCGACGAGGAAGCCGTCGGGATCGCGCCAGTAGTCGAAGATTTGGCTGCCCTGGATGTGCCTGCCGATGCCCCAGGACCGCACATAGCCTCGTTCCCCGAGGTATTCGCCGCCGGCGGCCAGGGCGTCGAGATCGCTGACCTGATACGCCGAATGGACGTAGCGGTTGGCCGGACCCAGCGCCAGCGCCAACGTATGGTGGTCCGCCGGTTCGGATCCACGGTCGCAGCGGATGAAGCTCATGGCCGGGCCGCGACTGCGTTGGCCGGGAAAGAACAGGAAGTCGCTGACGATCATGCCCAGGTTGTCCAGGTACCAATCCAGCGACTCGCGATATTTCGTCGACTGCAGTACCAGATGTCCCAGCCGCTGCACCTGCGCCGGAGTGCGCGGGGGCCGTTGGGTGGCGTTGGTGCGCGCCAGCTCGCGGCCGAAGTTGAAGACGTGGGGCGGCTGAACGGGTAGCTCGGGCAGTTCGTGCATCCCGGCGACCACCCGCACCGCAACCCCGCTGGGGTCGACCAGGTCGACCGACAGGCCGCCGATGGTTTCCGGCAGCGGCCGCGCGCTGACGCCGGACTTGTCGGCCAGTCGCAGCACGTCGACCTCGTCGCAGGCCCGGAAGGCCACGCCGGTGAATCGGCTCCGTGGCCCGCTGCGCACGATCATGCACGGCGTGCCGGCGTCGGTGCCGCGCAGGGCCAGCTCGCCGGGGGCGCTTCGTGCCGTCTGGAAGCCGAACGCACGGGCGAATGCCTGGGCGCGCAGCAGATCCGGTTTCTCGAACTCCAGCCACGCGATGTCGACTACGCGGATCACAGGGTTGCGGGACCGCCCGACGTGTTCGCCGGGCAACGCGCCGCGCTCGCTGTGCAGGTCCCTGTGTGAGTCCCCGTGCACGTCTCCGCGGGTGCCGACCATCGCGCTCCCCACCTCTCCACTGAATTAACTGACGAAATCGTCACATATCAAGGGACGCGCCGTCAAGAGATTCTGACGAAATCATCAAGAGTGAGGCATACTGCTAGGGACGGGTCGGCGAACGGAGGCCAGATTGAGCGGATCGCCAGGGGGCGTGGCGCCCGCGAACCGGTTGGAGCTTCGCAAGCAGCGCACGCGGTCGGCGCTGGTCAAGGCCGCGCAGCGGCTGATTGCCGAAGGCAAGACGAATGTCCCGGTGCTGGAGATCACCCGGGCCGCCGACGTCGGGATGGGTTCGTTCTACAACCATTTCGACAGTAAGGAGCAGCTGTTTGAGGCCGCGGTCGCCGACGTGCTCGACGCCCACGGAGCGCTGCTGGACGCGCTCACCGAGACGCTGGAAGATCCCGCCGAGACGTTTGCCACCAGTTTCCGGCTGACCGGGCGGCTGTTCCGCGAGCGTCCACAGGAAAGCGACATTCTGCTGGCCAACGGGCCGGGGCTGCTGTCGGCCGATCGCGGACTGGCGCCCCGGGCCCTGCGTGACATCAAGGCCGCCGCGGCTGCTGGGCGGTTTCAGATCGAGGACCCGGAGTTGGCCCTGGCCACGGCCGGCGGGGCGTTGTTGGGGCTGGGGGTGCTGCTGCGGAACAATCCGGATCGCGACGGACCGTCGGCCGCCGACGCGATGACGGCGAACGTGCTGCGCCTATTCGGGCTCACCGCCGACGAGGCGCGCGCGGTCTGCCAACGCCCGCTGCCGGACCTCGGGACCTGGGGTCGGCCGGACTCCGCGGCGTCAGTGAAAGCCTTCGCGCGCTAGCGATTCCGGGTGTCGACAGACCACACGTTGGTACACCCGGGGCACTGCAGGTGCACCAGCGTCGCTCGGTTGCTCAGCAGGTACTGCCAGTGCTCGCCGCAGTTGCGGGTGCTGCGGCACTCCGAGCACTTGTTGCGGCCCCAGTCGCAGTTCGGGCACGGCAGCCAGGCACGGCGGGAGGCGTCCGCATGCGGGTCGATCGGCATCAGTAGCGCGCGATCGCCGTGGCCGCCGCGCCAGCGCGGTGAGATGGGCATTAGGTTAGGCTACCCATAGCATCACCGTAAGTCGCCGGATGTGTTCCTGTTCACAACCGGTCGCCGGCACCTGGCTCACCCAGCGGCGAGGTTCATCCGGTCCGCGCCAGCGACTCGCGTGCCACGATGACCGGCACATGGGACAACAGCACCACGGCCGCGCTCACCGAGCCCAACAGCATCCCCGCGAACCCGCCGCTACCGTGACTTCCCACCACGACCAGCTGGGCGGACTCGGAGCCATCCACGAGTTGCCGGGCCGGATGGTCGCGGACGATGACGCGGCGAACGGGCACGTCGGGGTAGCGTTCGCTCCAGCCGGCCAGGCGCTCGGCCACGATCAAGTCCTCCTTTGCCCGCAGTTCCGACCAACCGGGACCGGGGAGGCTGACGACGGCATCCAAAACACCCACCGGCTTCCACGCATGCAGGGCCGTCACCCCGACGTTTCGGCGGGAGGCTTCGTCGAATGCGATCGCGACCGCTAGGTCCGACTCTGCAGACCCGTCGATTCCCACGAGCACCGGCGACTGCGCGGCATCCGCATCCGCATCTGCGTCGAAGTCGTCGTGGATGACGACGACCGGACACCGTGCGTGATGCACCAGCCCCGCGCTCACCGAGCCCATGTGGCGGCCCCGCAACGTGCCGGTGCCGAGGCAGCCAACCACCACGAGATCGGCGTCTTTGGACAGCTCGACCAGCGCGGGAACGGTAGCTGCAGCGGGCATTTCGCAATGGATCTGCGCAGGCTCCCGCCCATAGCATTCGCGCGCGAACTCGAGTGCCTCGGCGAGCAGTCGTTGCCCGTGCTCTTGGTGGCTGTGCGCCCAGTCCGGGAGCAGGGAGGACGGCATCCAGCTGTCGGCGGCGGTGGGGAGCACGTGCACCAATGTCAGCGGAACGTGGCGTAAGGCCGCGTCGCGAGCGGCCCACTGCACCGCGACCTTGGAGCCGGGCGAACCGTCGACTCCGACGACGATCCCTGGGTGCGTACTGAACTCGGCCATGACACTCTCCTCTGCCTTGTCGAGGACGCTATCGGCCGAACGGCCTCGGGGCAGGAGTCATTGGTCCCCGACCGCAGGGGCGGAGGGCCCGAAAGGCGTCACCCGCGGGCGTGTGCAGGCACCTTCGGGCGCATCGCCGCCAGGACCACTCCGAAGGCAAAGATCAGCGCCGTCACCCAGGGGAAGTGGCCGTCGGGCGCGAAGCCTTTGGCGGCAAAGAACGCCAGCCCGTAGGCCGCGGTCGCGGCACCGACCAAGGTGAGCGGCTCTACCCAACGCTCGTTGACGGGCACGCCGACCGACGGCAGGGCGGCCGCGAACAAGCGCCGCCCCCACCACAACAGCATTAGCTCGACCGCCGTCACGAGGCTGAGGACGGCCACCCACTCCAGCCGGACCAGCCACCACAGGCCGCTCCCTTCGGGCGGTTGCGGCAACAGCCCGGCCGGATAGGCGACGATCGCGACGACGACGACGGGAATCATGTGCCACAGATACAGCGCCATGATGTTGCCGTTGGCGACCGACAGCACGCGCCGGACGCGGCGGGGACGCAGGGCCCGGTTGAGCACGGGCGCAAGCGATATCGCGATGCCGGCCTGCGCGCAGGCGAAGGCAACCATCGCCACCGAGGGCGGCTCGGTGTTCTGCACCGGCTGGCCGGGAACGCCGATCATGCTGACCGGGAAGGGGCCGACGATGATCAGCAGCGCCAGCGCGACCGCCGACCCGACCGCCAGCAGCACCGCGCGGCGGCCCGCCAACAGCCCGCCGTACCAGGCGATTCCGAGCTGGTACAGCGCACCCCAGCAGAACAGATAGTTCAGCCAGCCGATGTAGGGCACGTGGGCCCCGACCGACGCGACGTCCACCGCCGCGACTCCGACCGCCAGGGCCGCCGGTACCAGCAACCCCCAACGTCGGTGCGCCGCAACCGCAATGGGCGTCAGAGAGACGACGATCAGGTAGACCGCGAGGAACCACAGGTGCATCGCGATCGCCCAACCCGCATACTCCATCGTGGTGCCGGGCACGCCCACCACGTCCAGGGCCTCCACCACCAGCGACACCAGTCCGACGTAGACCGCCGTCGGACCCAGTACCCGGGCCAGGCGATGTCGAACCCACGCCTGCCGCGACATTGCGCCGCTGTCGCTGTGATGCATCCACGACAGCGCGCCGGCGTAGCCGGCAACCAGGAAGAACACCGGGACCGCCTGGAACGGCCAGGTCAGCCATTGGGTCCACGGCTGGTCCACCAGGGGGTTCTGGCGGCCGAACTGTCCGTCGTTGTAGGTCACCGATCCCGCCAGCCAGTGGCCGAGCACGATGAGGATCACGCCGGATACGCGGTAGTAGTCGACGGCCAGATTGCGGTCCGGTCGTGCGGTAGCTGCGCGGTCCACGAGCGCCACGCTACCCGCCCGTCGCCGAAGGAATTCGCCGTCGGAGAATGGCGTCATGAAGCAGGCTCGCCTCGCCGATCTGGAGGTTGGGCGCCTCGGTCTGGGCGCCATGGGCATGTCGGTGGCATACGCCGGCGCCGGGAGTGACGACGCCGAAGCGATACGGACCGTCCACCGGGCCATCGACCTCGGCGTCACGCTGATCGACACCGCCGAGGTCTACGGCCCCTACATCAATGAAGAGCTTCTTGCGCGAGCGCTGCGCGGCCGACGCGATCGGATAGTGCTGGCGACCAAGTTCGGCCTGATCTCCCACACCGGCCGTGACGGGCTGGACAGTAGCCCCGCGAATATCCGCCTTGCCGTGGACGGTTCTCTGCGACGGCTGGCAACCGACCATATCGACCTGTACTACCAGCACCGCCTCGACCGCGGCACGCCGATTGAGGACACGGTGGGGACGCTGAGCGAGTTGGTCACGGAGGGCAAGATTCGGCACATCGGGCTGTCCGAGGTCGGCGTCAACACCATCCGCCGCGCCCATGCGGTACATCCGATCACGGCCGTGCAATCCGAATACTCGCTGTGGACGCGTGATCAGGAGGATGCGGTGCTGCCGCTACTGGCCGAACTGGGCATCGGTTTCGTCGCCTATTCGCCGCTGGGCCGCGGATTCCTGACTGGCGCAATTCGTTCCACCGAAGGGCTGCCCGACACCGACTACCGCAAGACCAACCCCCGCTTCTTCGCGGAGAACTTCGCGCACAACCTCGCCAGCGCGGATCAGCTTCGCGCCATCAGCGACGACGTCGGCGCCACCCCGGCCCAGGTCGCGCTGGCCTGGCTGCTGGCCAAAGCGGCGCGCGGCCCCGCCGTCGTCCCGATACCGGGAACCAAGCGCGTGTCCCGCCTCGAGGAGAACGCCGGCGCCGACGGCGTCGAGCTCTCCGCCGATCAGCTGGCCCGACTCGACCAGCTCACCCCCGCCGTGGGCGGGCATCACGCCGAGGCGCAAATGGCGTGGATCGACCGCTGAGGCCTGGGTCGAGATGCGCGTTTCGGCTGTGTGCCTGGCCGCACGTTCGGCGACCAGCGTGCCGCCAGCCGCGCACTCGAAAAGCCCTTACAGCTTGCGCACCAGCGCGGCGGCCCGCACGTCGTCGCCGACCACGAACTGCATGCGCACCGTGTCCTGCTGGCGCTCGGAAACGATGGTCACCGCTTCACCAAACTTGATGGGGCTGCGGTATTCCAGCACGGCCCGATACGGCGCGCTCTCCAATTCGGGCAGCTGGCCCAGTATCTCGTGCACGCCGTGCCAGTAGACGGTGTTGTTGACATGTTCGAAAAGGTCTATATCCGTGCGGCGCAACGGAAATGGCGTGGCCATGCCGTCGGCGATCGGTTCGGCGAGCCAGGGCCGCCACTTGAGCCGGTGGTTATCGGTGGTGCTGCCGAAAAGCGCGATGGTTTCGTCGGTGAAGCGCGCGGGCGTCAGGGTGTCCTTGTTCATGCAGATCCAGAAACCCTCGGTTTCGATGCGGCCGCCGTCGGAGCCCTCGAGCCGAACACGCATGTTGCACCAGCGGGTGGAAAGCGCCGCACACCAACGCCGGAAGGTGATGTCGCTCGGTAACTCGATGGGCTTGAGCACGTCGATCACCGTGCGCAGCACGATCCAATGCGGGTGCACCTCGGCCAGGTTCGCGTCGCCGAGATGCTCGGCGCCGACCTCCTGGATGTAGCGCGCG
The DNA here is from genome assembly GCF_059812195.1 of Mycobacterium sp. NGS68. NCBI lineage: Bacteria > Bacillati > Actinomycetota > Actinomycetes > Mycobacteriales > Mycobacteriaceae > Mycobacterium > Mycobacterium sp. NGS68. The sequence goes on from NZ_JCALCE010000007.1 coordinate 111,358, forward strand.
ACGCCGTCGAGGCGAAGCCGCTTGTGTTCGTCGATGTCGGATGTGGCCAGCCGCCAGCCGGTTTGATAGACGTACCCGGAATCGGGCAGCGCGGCCAGGGGCATGTCCAGCCCGGAGTCCTGCGACACGGCTAGCGCCGCTCGTCCAAGGACTCGAAACTGTGCTCGCTGAGCAGCTTTTCCAGCTGCTCGATCGCGGTGACCAGTTTCTTCTGGAACATCGACACCACCCGCGCGCGCACCCGCGGCTTGTGCGACAGCGGCGGAAGCAACTCGGCGAGGAGGTTCAACCGCGCGGTGCTCAACCAGTCGGTCAGCTCGTCGTCGTCGAGCCAGCGATGCTGGCTACGCAGATCGGAAAGCGTCAGCCGCATCCAGTCCACATCGCGGTCCGGGTGTGGAACCGGCACGCAGAGCTCATTCTTCAGTTCGTCCCCGACGTAGGCCGATTCGACGTGGGCGGTGAACGCGGCGCTGAACACCTGCTGGCAGCCGCGCACCGCCTGCAGGGTGAGGTGGTCGCCGTCGAACACCGGGGTAGCCGGACGCTGCGGCGCTCCGTCGGCGGTGCAGTCGACGTACAGCGCCGACGGTGAGGACGTGATCGATCCGCCGTCCAGCACGATCGCGGTGGGCTCGATGCGCTGCACGTGGCCCATCCGGACGATGTCCTCGATGCGGCGCAACTGCTCGAATTCCAGCTGCGACACGATTGCGCACCGGTACATGGTCGGCCGTATCGAGGCGTCGAGGCGCAGGAGAGTTTTCGCGCTCTCCAGCCGATCGAAGAGGTCGTCCGTCGACGTCGCGGCACCGATCGCGTCCAGCGTCGCGCCGTAACTGGCCCGGAATTGCTTGATGAACGTCGGCCCGGGCTGCAGGGTCGCGCGGTCCATCATCCAGGAGTCGCGCGGCATGATCCAGGTCAACCGCTCCGGGCTGACGCCGTTGCGCAGCAGCCAGAGGCAGACATCCATACCGGTCTTGCCGGCCCCGACGATCACATACCGCTCTCGCGGGGCGTACTTGGGCAGTTCGGCCGGGGGGACGCAGTCGATTCCCGGCGCCACCGCGTACGGCGCGGGCCGCATCGAGGGGACGATCGCGTGCAGATACGTCGCGTCGACGACCCGCTTGTTGACGTTGACGACATATTCGGTGCCCGCCATCGTCCGCAGCCGGCCGTCGCCGAGGTATTCGCTCATCGGGAAGTACTGGACCCGGCCGGTGGGCAGGAACTGCTGGTGCATGACGGCGTCGAAGTACGCGGTGATCTCCCCGACGGGGGCCAGCTCGCCGAGCCCCTGGTTCCAGCCGACGGAGTCGATGGTGTTGTTGCCCAACGCTCTTGAGTTGACGCCGTAGTACGCGGACGGTTGGTGCAACCGCACGAACGGGTAGGCCGCGTTCCAGTGGCCGCCCGGTTGATGGGCACGGTCGACGATGACCACGCTGGCCTCGGACTCGGTGATCAGCGTGTCGGTGAACGCCATCCCCATGGCGCCGGCACCGATCACCAGGTAATCGGCCTCGATGGTTTCCGTCGACCCCCGCACAGGCACCTCCTTCGAGCAGTGCGATCGCGCAAAGCGCCGGTACAGGGTAGCCCGTGGCCCCGCGACATTACGAATACGCGGTGCGCCGCGGGCGTTTTGTACACAGGTTTTACCCTGGTCGGGTGACCGCTGACGCATCCCCGACGGACATGAAGAAGCTGGTGATCGGCGCGAGCGGCTTTTTGGGATCACACGTGACGCGGCAGCTGGTCGCTTCGGGCGCCGACGTCCGAGTGATGTTGCGCCACACCAGTTCCACGCACGGCATCGATGATCTCGACGTTGAGCGCTGCTACGGTGATGTGTTCGACGACAACGCATTACGCGCGGCGATGGCCGGCTGCGACGTGGTGTATTACTGCGTCGTCGACGCCCGGATGTGGTTGCGTGATCCGGCGCCGCTGTTCCGCACCAACGTCGAAGGCCTGCGACACGTGCTCGACGCGGCCGCGGCCGCCGACCTGCGCAAGTTCGTGTTCACCAGCACCACCGGCACCCTGGCCATCAGCGAGAGCCGGCCGGTCACCGAGGAGGATCCGCACAACTGGGACGACGGCGGAGCTTACATCGAGTCACGGGTGGCGGCGGAGAACCTGGTCATGTCCTACGCGCGCGAGCGCGGCCTGCCGGCCGTCGCGATGTGCGTATCCACCACCTACGGCCCCGGCGATTGGGCGCCGACTCCACACGGATCCGTGATCGCGCTGGTCGCGGCCGGGCGCTTCCCGTTCTACCTCGGGTATTCGTCGGAGGTCGTCGGCATCGAAGACGCCGCCAGGGCAATGCTTCTCGCCGCGGACCATGGCCGGAGCGGCGAACGCTACATCATCTCCGACCGGTACATGAGCATCCGTGAGCTGCATACCATCGCCGCCGAAGCCGTCGGCAGACGCCCTCCGCGCATCCCGATACCGATGGCCGTGATGCGCGCCGTGGCACGGGTGAACGACGTGCTGGCGCGACTGTTGCGCCGCGACCTGCCAATGGCCTACGCCGGGGCGCGGATGGCCGAACTGATGTCGCCGCTGGACCACAGCAAGGCCGAACGCGAACTCGGATGGACACCCGAACCCGTCGCGGACTCCGTCCGCAAGGCGGCGGTCTTCTTCGCCACCGCTGGTGCCCGCCGCGAGACTTAACCCGCGGCGGAGTTTGTCGGCGTGTCGTCGCCGCAGGTTAAGTGTCGCGTCGCAAGCCCCAGCGGCGCGGCGCCGTCGCGCAAACTAGTCCGCGCCGGCCAGCGCGGCGGGGCCGTACTTCTTTGCGATCAGCGTCCACGGATCGGCGTACGGGCCGCGCCGCTCGGCGCAGCGCTGCAGTCTCAGGGCCGTGCGCATCAGCGGCCGCAGGACCGGGCCGAGGATGCGCAACACCACGCGCAGCCGGCCGCGGGCTTCGGCGACCCATGCCACGGTCTGATCCCAGTCGTGTTCCTGGAAGTCGAGCAGCGCCTGCGATTCGGTGGTGTCGAACCAGCCGGTGAAGGCCCAGCCCCGGTCGTCGTCGGGATCGCCGGGCAGGCTGGCCGAGGGGCCCAACCGTCCGAGGCCGACGGCCGCCATCACGTCGTCCTCGAGGCCGCGCTGCTGCTTCAGGAATGAGTCGTTGCCGCCGATGAGCAGCACCTTGCCGTCGATCGTGGCCGCCCGATCGACGGCGTTGGCGAATGCCAGCGCCGCATCCCGCGAATCCACGATGTGCACGCGGTTGTCGCCCGGCGTGGCGCGGACCAGCAGCAGATAGTCGCCGCCGAACTGGGAATCCGGCGACATGACGCCGCCCAGCCGAAGCAGCGCGTACGGCAGGCCGCTGGCGCGGACCGCGGCCTCGGCCAGCACCTTGTCCTCGCCGTATTGGTCGATCGGATCCACGGGGGTATCGGGCGTGATCCGCTCCGGGTAGCGATACGGGTTGCGTGAGCCGTACACCGCCGCACTGGATGCCAGCACGAACAGCGGCGGCCGGGGCAGCGCCGTGGCGGCGGCCAGCAGGTTCTCGGTGCCGCCCACGTTCACCCGGCGGGCCAGCGCGGGGTTCCGGTACGACGGCGGCGAGACGATCGCGGCGAGGTGGATGACGGCGTCGGGCCGGTGCGTGAGCATCAGCTCGCGCACCGCCGCGGCATCCTGCAGATCGACGAAGGCCGGGACCAGCCGCGGGCCGTGCTCACCCGAACTCAAGGCCTGCGCCACCGCGGCGGTCTGATCGTTGGGCAGGTCCGCCGCGACGACGGTCCGCCCGCGCTCCAGCAGGAGCTGCACGCAACGCCTGCCGATCTGTCCGAAGGCCCCGGTTACCAGGATGGTGTCGACGGCCATGCCTCACCTCTCCGTCAACCGGCCGGCGAGTTTGCCGGTGACCCTGCGGATCCGGTCGGAAACGTAGAACGAGAACAGGGGAGTGACGATGTCCTCCCGCAGTCGAGTTAGCTTGGAGCTCTTGATAAGCCACTGCCCGTCAACCTTCTCGTAGGTCTCGTGGTAGTGGCCGTAGCCGACCAGGCTCACCCCGGCCCCGAACCGGACGACATCCTGCAGCGCCCACACGCCGCGCGCCGTCGTCGCCGACGTCAGCTCGATCTCCGGGGCATGCACCTGATGCGCGGTGGCCTGCGCCGGGCGACCGATGTTCTTGCGGGTGAAGGCGACGAAATCGTCGGCCCCGACGATCCGCTTGCCGCCGGCCTCGGAGGTGTCGCTGACCAGGTCGTCGGCGAACAGCGACCGCCACGCGGCCCAGTCCTTCGTGTCGAGATATCGGCAGTAGCGCGCTTTGAGCTGCTTGATGGACTCGATCGCCAATAGCTCCACGGTGCCCGCGGTGTCGGCGTCCACGCTCAGGTCCGATCCGCGAAGGCGTGACACATCATCCGGAAACTGTAAACCATCGACGGACTCGTCTTAAGCTACGTCGATGGCCAAGGTGATTATTGCGAGCGTCATCGTCGTGCTCGTCCTCGCGGGCGTGATCGTCCTGCGCCTCACGACGCGCAATCGCAGTCGTCGCGGCATACCGTCATCGGTGGTCAAGCTCTATGGGCTGCTGAGCGTAGCCGGGTTTGCGGTGCTGCTGGCCTGGTCGGACGCCGACGCGGCGGTCAAGGCGGGCGGGTTCACCCTGTTCGGCACCATTGCCGGATTCCTTGCCGGGGCGAACATCCCCGACGAGTCGTCACAGGATCCCGAACCGGACCCGGACTCCGAGGAGGCGCCCGCGTGATTGCGCCGCGGTACAGTCTGACAGCAATGTTGGGCGATCGCTCAGCACCCTCGCGGCGGGAGGCCCTGGGCGGATGACGCGCAGACTCGTTCGAAGTCATGGTTGCTGAGACGGTCGAGGAATTCCGCGGTCGGGCCAGATCCTGGCTGGCGGTGAACCTCCCGCGCCTGGATCCCGACCGCCCGGCGATTCGCACGCGCGATGGCGACGACACCTGGCTGCGGGCCCGCGAATTACAGAAGACCCTGTGGGACGGGGGATTTGCCGGCATCTGCTTTCCGCGAGAATACGGCGGGCTCGGCCTGTCCTACGAGTACAAGAAGGCATTCGACGCCGAGTCGGCAGGATACGAGACGCCCCTGCTGCTCAACGTCCCGTCGTTCGCCATTTGCTGCGCGACGATCCTCGACATGGGCAGCGAGGAGCAGAAGCGTGCTCACATCCGGGCGGCCCTGCGCGGCGACGAGGTGCTGGTGCAGCTGCTGTCGGAGCCGAGCGGAGGCTCGGACCTCGCCGGCGTCATCACCCGCGCCGACCGGCGGGACGGGCGGTGGATCATCAACGGCGCCAAGACGTGGAGCACTTGGGCGATCCACGCGGACTTCGGCCTCTGCCTGGCCAGGACCGACTGGGTGGCACCGAAACACGAGGGGCTGACCATGTTCCTGGTGCCGCTGGCGCATCCCGGGATCACCATCAACCGCGTCCGACAGGTCAACGGCTCGATGGAGTTTTGCGAAGAGTTCCTCGACGACGTCGACGTCGGTAACGACGCGGTGGTCGGGGAACCGGGTAAGGGCTGGGAGGTCGCGTCGCGCCAACTCTTCCACGAGCGCCGCACCATGGGCGACGGCTCGGAATACACCAGCGGCCCCGGAATTGCTGAGGCGCAGGATGTTTCGATCGACCTGATGGCGGTGGCACGTAGTGCCGGCCAGGCTGACAGCGAACGCGCCCGCGAGTTGGTCGGCCGGGCTCTGGTGCACCGCGCAGTGCAGCAGCAGCTCAGCGAGCACGTTTTCCACGCCGTGGCAGACGGCACGCTGCCGCCGACTGCGGGATCGATCATCAGGTTGTACATGGCCGCGGTGCACCACGTCGAAACCGATGCGGGACTGGTCGTTTCGGGTACCGAGGCCGTCGTCGACGGCGGCGCCGGGCTGCTCGACGTCGGGGTGCGCTACGTGGGCCGTCAGATCGCCAGCATCGGCGGCGGCACCACCGAGATGGCGCGCAACGTGATCGCCGAACGCGTCCTGAACCTACCGCGCGAGTACGCTGCCGATCGTGGCGTGCCGTTCAACCAGGTGCGGCGGAACAGACTGTCCTGAATCATGACCGCCGACGACGACTATTTCGATCTCGGTGCCTATCACCGCCCGGTAGAAACCACTTCCGCGCGGGCGCAGCTCTGGTTCGACCGCGGCCTGGTGTGGGCCTACGCGTTCAACCATGGAGAGGCGATCCACTGCTTCGAGCGGGCGCTGGAATTCGATGGGGATCTGGCCGTCGCGCGTTGGGGGATCGCGTATTCGGTTGGCCCCAACTACAACAAGGCGTGGGAGGCGTTCGATCCGGTCGATCTGACCGCGTCGCTGGCTCGCGCGCACACCGAGCTGCAGCTGGCCGTCGAGGGTCGGGCCAGCGCCGTCGAACGGGGCCTGATCGCCGCGCTGCGGGCCCGCTTTCCGACCGCGGACCCCGCGGACACGGAGGCCCTGCGGGCGGGTCTGGGCGCCTACGCCGACGCCATGACCGCGCTGGCGGCGGCCCATCCCGAGGACATCGACGTGCAGGCGCTGGCCGCCGATGCCCTGGTGAACGTGACGGCCTGGGCACTGTGGGACACCCGCACCGGCGAGCCGGCGGTCGGCTCAAGGGTGTTGGCGGCCAAGCGGATCCTCGAGGACGCGCTGGCGGACCCGTCCGGTCGCGAGCATCCAGGGGTCCTGCATCTGTATCTGCACGTCATGGAGATGTCGGCGACGCCGGAGGAGGCGAAGCCGGCCGCTGACCTGCTGCGCGGGCTGGTGCCCGACGCCGGGCACCTGAGGCACATGCCGAGCCACATCGACGTGCTGTGCGGCGACTACGGCCGTTCGGTGGAGGCGAATCTTGCTGCGGTGCAGGCGGACCGGCGTTTCGTCAGCCGCGAGGGTCCGCTGAATTTCTACTCGCTGTACCGGGCGCACGATCTGCACTTCGTGGTGTACTCGGCAATGTTCGAGGGCCGGTCGGAAATCGCGCTGCAGGCCGCAGACGAGCTCGCCGGCCAGCTGACGCCCGCGCTGCTGTCGATCGTCTCGCCGCCGATGGCCGACTGGCTCGAGGCGTTCGTGCCGTTGCGGACCCATGTGCTGGTGCGCTTCGGGCGGTGGGACGAACTGCTCGCGCAGCCGCTGCCGGAAGACTACGACCTGTACTGCACCACCGCGGCAACGATGCACTACGGGCGCGGCGTCGCGCTGGCGGCCACCGGTCGACTGGCGCAGGCCCACGCCGAGCGCGTCGCGTTCACCGACGCATACGACCGGATACCGGAGTCCAGGTACCTGTTCAACAACACCAGCCGCGACATCCTGGCCGTGGCCGCGGCCATGCTGGACGGCGAGATCGCTTACCGCGAAGGGCGTTTCGACGAGGCATTCAGTCACCTGCGGCGCGCGGTCGCCATCGACGACGCGCTGCCCTACGACGAGCCCTGGGGCTGGATGCAGCCCACGCGGCACGCGTACGGGGCGCTGCTGCTCGAACAGGGCCACGTCGACGAGGCCGCGGCCGTCTACGCCGCCGACCTGGGACTGGATCCCACCCTGGCCAGACCCTGCCAGCATCCGGGAAACGTGTGGAGCCTGCACGGATATCACGAATGCCTGCGGCGGCTTGGCCGCTCCGACGAAGCGGCCGCCATCGGCGAGCAGCTCGCGCTCGCCGCGGCGCGTGCCGACGTGCCGATTCGCGCGTCGTGCGCCTGCCGCCTCGGCTAGCCAGGGCTCGGCGCCGCTCGCTGAGGTCGCTCAGCGGGGTCCGGCGGGCGTTGCGGTCACCACGTCCTTGCCGTTCGCGTCCTTGACGATGCTTATCTCATATAGCGACCCATTAGGGCCGTGGAGCAGCAGATGCTCGGTAATGATCATCGTGTCGATCTGCTCGCCGCCCGTGATCGTTTCCCCCACCCCGACGCCGCCGTGTGTCTCACCGTGCATCGGTGACGTACTCGGCGTCGACGGGCCGCCGCAACCTGTCAGGGCTGCGAGCAGCGGCGCGGACAACATCAGCCCCGTCGCTACACCGAACGCAAAGCGCCTCTCGTGCAACGGCTTTACGAAACGCTTGCGGTTCATCATTGCTTTTCCCTAGTTTGTGACCGGTGTTGCCGGGGATGTAACGCCTGTCATCGAGAGCGTATAGTCCTCCGAACTCGGCAGCAATCCGCCAGTCGCCGAAAAGCTGTCGTGGAAATTTGATTTCGGCGATGCGCAGACCATTCGAACAGATGTCGTGGGGCCTCCCGCGGCTGGACGACATCGCCGGCTGGGCCGGCTGCGAGCTCCATGAGACCATCGAGGCCGGCGACCACCTCCTGCTGATCGGCTCGGTCGCACGTGGCGGGCTTTGGGCAGGACCCCTCCGAGCGGGGGCACGCAACTGCGCGGCCCCGCACCGCAATTCGGACGCGGCAAGTCCTACGCCGGGTTCGCGCCGCAGGACCCGTGGCTCGTCACGCCCGACGAGTTCGACGACCCCGACGACGTGGAGCTGGGCTGCGGGACCTGATCTTCCCGGTTCCCAGGCTCGTCGCCGAGTTGTCGAAGATCGTCACGCTGTTGCCCCGCGACGTGATCTTCACCGGCACCCCCGCGGGCGTCGGGGGTGGACTCACGCCGCCGCGGTTTCTCGCCGCCGGCGAATGCCTGGACAGCTGGATCACCGGCATCGGCGAGCTGCACCAGACGTTCGTGGTGTGACATCCTGGGCTCTATGGCGAAACTGGCTGGTCTGCGCGTCGCGATCACCGGCGGCGCGCAGGGCATCGGCCGGGCGATCGCCGAGGCCCTGATCAGCGGCGGTGCCAGGGTGGTCCTCGGCGACGTGCAGGAGGCCATCGTCAAGCAGACGGCAGCCGACATCAACGCGGTGGGCTATCACCTCGACGTGATGGACGCGACCAGCTTCGAGAGCTTCCTCGATCATGCGACCGCCGAACTCGGCGGCCTGGACGTGCTGGTCAACAACGCGGGCATCATGCCGATCGGGCCGTTCCTCAGGGAGGACCCGAACCTGACCCGGCGGACGATCGAGATCGACCTGATCGGTGTCCTGACCGGCACCCGCCTGGTTGGCGTCCGATTCGCGCGACGCGGAAAGGGCCACGTCGTCAACATCGCCTCCGTCATGGGCACGCTGGCCTCTCCGAATGCCGCCACCTACTGCGCCGCCAAGCACGCCGTCGTCGGCTTCAGTTCGGCGCTGCGCCAGGAGTGGCGCGGCAGCGGCGTGAAGATCTCCGCGATCTGTCCGGGATTCGTGCGGACCGAATTGATCGCCGGCATGTCCGCACCAGGTCTGCTGGAGCGGTTCCTGGTGGTCAATCCCGAGGATGTGGCCGACGCGGTGGTCAAGGAGATTCGCAGGGGAGCGTCGCGAACGGTGTTCGTGCCCACGACGGTTGGCCTCATCTCGCGCGGAACGGCCCCGATCCCAGCATCATTCGTCGACGCGGTGTTCCGGTTGTCGGGAGGCAACCGGGTCACCGCCCAACTGGACCAGGCACAACGCGCCGCCTACCAGGCGCGGGCGGAGGGTAGATCATGAGCGATGTCCGAGCGGAACTGTCCGGCCTGCGCGGGGTTCCCGAAACGACCTTGAGCCAAGCCCTGCTGGCGACCCTGCCGGACAACTCGGCGCCGGCCCCGTGGGAGTGCCACTGCTCGGCGCTGCTGTGGCTCGGTCGCGGCGGCCGTGCCGCCGCCGCCGCGCTGCCGTCGGCGCTGGCGGGCAGCCCGGCGCTCGTCACGGTCGGGGGTTTCGTGCGCTACACCGACACTCCCGTCGGCGAGTACGACGAGGTGCTGGGCATGATCGCGTCCCGCACGGGCTTACGACCCTGGGGCAATGTGGCTTTCATGTCGGTGGACTCGCGGCCCAGCCTGGTCGGCGGCCGCACCAACTGGGCGATGCCCAAGACCCTGGCCCGCTTCGACGGTGAGATTGCGCCCAATCGCACCGTCACCGGCACGGGTGCCGACGAGATTTCCTGGTCGGTCAGCGCGACCCCGCGCGTGCTGGGCCCGGCGATCCCCCTGAAGGCCAAAGCAACTGCGCGTCAGCAGTTCAGCGACGGCCGCATCGGGGACTCGCTGCTGACGTTCTCCGGCCGGATCCGGCCGGCCCTGCTCACCGTGGACGTCTCGTCGTCCGGCACCCTGCAGTCGTGGCTGCGTCCGGGACGTCACCTCGGCGCGATCGTCGACGACGCCGTTTTCACACTGGGAGAGCCGCGTTTAGGCTGACGGGCGCCGCGACGCGCCCCCCGTCGACCGTTAGGGTGGGGTGATGGCGCCAAACGATCCGGCCGAGGCCGAGGCGATCACGCTGGGCCTGCACGACGCCTCCCCGCAACACCTGGTGGACGCGATGGCCAAGGATGTGGAGCTCGAGTTGGGTTGGGGTCGGCTCATTTTCGGCCAGACCTTCGCCGATTCCCGCACGCTGGCCGACGCGCTGCGACGCGAAGCTCCGGGGCGCCGTGATATCTGCATCTATGCACGTGAATCCCACGTGCTCGTCGCCGGAGCGCCCAACGAGCTGTTCATCGACCCCAGCCACACCTATCGGCTCCGCTTCACCGGAGCGACGGGGGAGGACGTCGCGTTGCCGGGCGTCACCATCCGCGAGCTGAACGAGGAGCGCGACGCCGACGCCATGAACCGTGTGTTCGTCCGCTGCGGAATGGTCCCGGCGCCGGTCGACGTGATCTGGCAAAACCATCTGCATGTCGAGGCGGTGACCTACCTGCTGGCAGTGCGGGACGACGACGGCACCGTGGTGGGTTCGGTGACCGGCGTCGACCACGAACTGCTCTTCTCCGATCCCGAGCGCGGGTCCAGCATGTGGACGTTGGCGGTGGATTCCGCGGCGGGCCTGCCCGGCATCGGCGAGACCCTGACCCGCGCGTTGACCGCGCACTACCGCGACCTGGGCCGCGCCTACCTGGACCTGTCGGTCGCGCATGACAACAAGGCCGCCATCGCCCTGTACGAGAAGCTGGGATTCCGCCGCGTCCCGGTGCTGGCGATCAAGCGCAAGAACGCGATCAACGAGCCGTTGTTCACCCCGCCGTCGGAGACGGTCGACGACCTCAACCCCTACGCGCGGATCATCGCCGACGAGGCCCAGCGGCGCGGGATCGCGGTCGAGGTGCTCGACGCCGAGACCGGCGAGATGCGGCTCAGCCACGGTGGCCGGAGCCTGATCACCAGGGAGTCGCTGTCGGAGCTCACCTCAGCGATCGCCATGTGCCGGTGTGACGACAAGCGCCTGACCCGGCGGCTGGTCTCGGAGGCGGGTATCACCGTGCCGCGGGCCCGGCTGGCCACCTTCGACGACGACGACTACGCCTTCCTGACCGAGGTGGGCGAGGTCGTCGTCAAGCCCACGCGCGGCGAGCAGGGCAAGGGCATCACCGTGGGTGTCACCGGGGAGAACGGTCCCGACGAGCTCACCGCCGCCGTGGCGCGCGCCCGTGAGGAATATCCCGAGGTGCTGATCGAGCAGCGCGTCGCCGGCGAGGACCTTCGGTTGGTCGTGATCGACGGCCGGGTGGTCGCCGCCGCGCTGCGCACACCCCCGGCCATCATCGGCACCGGCGAGCACAGCGTGCGGGACCTGATCGCGGCCGAAAGCCGTCGGCGGTCCGCGGCCACCGGCGGCGAGTCACAGATCCCGCTCGACCAAACCACGGAGGCGACGGTCGCCGAGGCCGGCTGGACGATGGACGACGTGCTGCCCAAAGGAACCCGCCTCAGCGTGCGTCGCACCGCCAACGTGCACCAGGGCGGCACGATCCGCGACGTCACCGCCGACGTGAACCCCACGCTGCGCCAGGTCGCGGTGGCGGCCGCCGAGGCGATCGGCATACCCGTCACCGGCATCGACCTGGTGGTCCCGGACGTCACCGGCGACCGCTACGCGTTCATCGAGGCCAACGAGCGACCGGGGTTGGCTAATCATGAGCCGCAGCCCACGGCCGCCGCCTTCGTCGATTTTCTGTTTCCCGGCAAGCCCGGCCAGCCGCCGCTGTGGACCCCGGAATCCGCGGACGCTAGCCCCTCAAGTAGCTCCTCGACAGGGCGAGCGCCGCGGTAACCGCGACAACCAGCACGTAGACCGGCAACAGGTGGCCAAAGTTGGTGTAGCCCACCGCGAAGTGGATGACCAACGTCGGAATCGTGCCGAAGGCGCACCCCAGCAACAGGGACCACCACACCCAGCGCTGCCCGCGCCGCCACCCCCACAGGCTGATCAGCAGGACCGCCAGCCCGGCGCCGATCAGCGCGCCGCCGAAGCCGGCCCGGTCGTGGGCGATGAACGGCAGCAGGTGGACGTTCGCGGACCGCAGATGCTCGGCGTGGGTACCCATGAACTCCAGATCGGTCGGCACGAACACCGACGTCATCCCGACCGTGGAGATGGTGAGGCCGGCCACCGTCAGACCTCCGCCGACGCCGATCATCAGCAGCTGACCCCACAAGGCACGGCGGCGCTGCGGCTCCGGCCCTTCGACGACCGGTGGCCAGTGCGGACCGGGGAGGCGCCGGCAGACCGCGGCCACCAGCATCGGGAACAGCGCGAGGACGACCACCGTGTGCAACGGCTCCACGAAGCCGCCGGTACCGAAAAAGTAGAAATAGCTGCCGAAGGCGACGAGCCCCGAGATCGCCAGTGTCCGGCGCGCCCAGCGGTAGCCCTGGCGCATCGCCTGCGCCAGCGCCAGGTAGAGAATTCCGATGCCGATCATGTTGCCAGCCATCGTGATTCGGTCATGCTGCAGGAACCCGACGAGATGTTCATTGAGCTGGCGCAGATCGGCCACGGACGCACCGAGGTAGTTGCGGTCGTAGCCCAGCAGCACCGGACCCACCGCGATTACCCCCGCCCCGAGGCCGGCCACGATCAGGCCGATGCCCACCAGCGCGGCCCACAGCCAGCCCGGCCAGCGCACGGGGTTCGCCGGGACGCGGCGCAGCGGCACCGGCGGTGACGTGGGTGTGGCCGCCTCGATCACCCGGTTGAACCAGTTCGGTCCGGCCGCGATCAACACCGCCGGGGTGGCCAGCACGGTCGCCGAAGGATCGGCCGGATCGGCCAGCGCCGCCACCGCCGGCGCGAGTTCCCCGGTGCAGAGCCGTATCGGCACCGCGTCGGGGTCACCCACGGTGGCGGCGTCGACGTACGGGGCGACCGCGTCGCGCGCCTCGGCGCCGTCGGCGACGGCGGTGACCCGGCAGTGCCGGCCTGCGGCCGCCCGCCGCACGGTGTCGACGTCGGCGAGCCCGACCGGATTCACCTCGATGACGCCGGCGCCCTGCACCGCGAGCACCGGGATCGCGTCGGCCGCGATCCACGGCGGAACCGAGGCGCCGAACCGGTCCGACCATTGCGGCGGCGGGGGAGCGTGGTCGAAGACCACCGGGATCCAGCGTCGACCGCCCGCGTGCCTGATCAGCGTCGCAAGGAACCGCAGCGCCAGGACGCGGGTGCGACGTTCGCCCAGTAGCCTCTCCGCCGTCGGGCGCAGCGGGTGATATGTCCAGTCCGGCACGCGACAATCTTGGCACTCGGTCAGGCCGGTGTCGGGAACGGCTAGCCTCGGATGACCGAGCCGACGTCGAGGGGGAGGACTGTGCCTGAGATACCTGTGATCGCACTCACCGGGCATCTCGGCGCCGGCAAGACAACGCTGCTCAACCATCTTCTCGGTCATCCGGGCACGCGAATCGGCGTGGTGATCAACGACTTCGGCGACCTCAACGTCGACGCCGCGCTGGTCGCGGGTCAGGTCGACGAGCCCGCGTCCATCGCCGGCGGCTGCATCTGCTGCCTGCCCGACGACGGCGGCCTCGACGACTCGCTGGCCAAACTCGCCGACCCGGCGCGTCGCCTCGATGCCATCATCGTGGAGGCCAGCGGCCTGGCCGATCCGGTCGCGATCGCGCGGATCATCGGGTTCAGCAAGGTTTCCGGTGTCCGCCCGGGCGGGCTGGTCGACGTCGTCGACGCGCTGCAGCACTTCGACACCGTCGACCGCACGGTCCTGCCGCCGGTGCGGTACGGCGCGGCGTCGCTGGTCGTCGTCAACAAGCTCGACCAGGTGCCCGAAGACGAGCGATCGGCGTTGGTGCGGCGCGTCGAAGAACGTGTGGCGCAACGCAACCCACGGGTACAGGTGGTGGCTACGACGGGTGGCCGCATCGACCCGGCGCTGCTCTTCGACGCGTCCGGGGAGGTCGAGACGACCGGGCAACTGTCGTTGCTCGACCTGGCGCCCGAGCACACGCACGACCACGTGCACGCCGATTCCGTCACCGTGAGCGGCACGGGCTGCGTCGACCCCGACGCGTTGCTCGACCTGCTCGAACAACCGCCGCCCGGGGTGTTCCGGCTCAAGGGTGTGGTGGCGGTGCGCCACCGGGCGAGCGAGCGCGCCTATGTCGTGAACCTGGTCGGCGCCGCAGTGCACATCGCGAAGGCGCCGCCGCGGGCCGTTCCCAATTGCCTGGTGGCGATCGGGATGCATCTCGACGACCCGCCGGTGCGGGCGGAACTGGATAAGGCGCTGCAACCCGTGGCGGGGTCCGCGTCGGCGCATGCGCTGCGACGGCTGCGGCGGTACCTCTGATGTCCTCGCTCGGCGATGTGCTGCCCACCATGGAGCTCGAAACGGTGGACCCGCGGCGCTTCGTCGGGCAGCAATTACCGGCGCCGGGCAATCACATCCTGGGCGGACACATCTCGGCGCAGGCGCTGCTGGCCGCCAGCCACACCGCGCCGGGCCGGGCGCCGCACAGCGTGCACACGTACTTCCTGCGCCCGGGCGACTCACGCCGGCCGGTCCAGTTCGACGTCGTCGATCTTCAAGAGGGCCGGACGTTTTCGGCGCGCCGGGTGACCGCGCGGCAGAACGACAAGATCCTGCTGGAAGCGATGTCGTCGTTCAAGGTCGCCGATCCCTCTGCGGCCGCGGTGGTTTACCAGCCGCCGTTGCCGTCGACTGCAAAACCCGAGTCGTTGCCGTGGGTGGCGCCGCACATGGCCGAGTCCGAGGGCCAGGCTCGGTATGCGAGCCTGCGCTGGTTCGAACGCCGGATCATCGACATCGAGAACACGCCGCCCGCGCGGTCGCGGATGTGGTGGCGCCCCGACGGCGAGGTTCCCGACGACCCGGTGCTGGCCGCGAGTTTGGTGGCCTACCTGTCGGCGGTGACGCTCACCGAGCCGGCGTTCGCCGCGCGCGGCAAGGTCGGGGAGTCGGCGCAGCGCGATCATTCCGTGTGGTTCCACGGTCCGGCGGTGCTGTCGGATTGGCTGCTGTTCGAACGCTCTTCGTCCAGCAGCGCGGATTCGCTCGCGCTGGCCAGCGGGACGATGTTCAACCGCAACGGCGACCTGGTGTGCACGGTGCGCCAGGAGATGTACTTTCCGCCTTATCCCGGCTGAGCCGGCGCCCCGGGCGGCAGGAAGGGCGGGGCGGGCCGGCAGCCGTGCCGGGCCAGGGAGAGCAGGGCGTCGACGTCGAGGTGGCGTTCGACGAGGTCACCGAGGAGGTCGAGGCGGCGTTCACGTGCGGGGTGAAAGCGCGTGCCCGACGGGCGCAGTCCGAGCGTCTCGCGCAGGAAGGCCTCGCGCAGGGCGTCACCCTCCAAGGCGCCGTGCCACATCGTGCCGAACACCCGCCCGTCGCGCACGCCGCCCAGAAACTCCTCGGCCGCCTCGCCGCGGGTGATCCGGCCGTGGTGGATCTCGTACCCCGACGCGGGCGCGCCGAGGCCCGTGCCCCGCGGCAGTCGCAGAACCTTCTCGGCGTCGAATGTCGTTGTCACATCGAGCAACCCCAGCCCATCGACCTCCTCAGTCGGCCCTTCGATGTAGAGCGGGTCTTTGATTGCCCGGCCCAGCATCTGAAATCCGCCGCAGATGCCCAGCACCGGCTTGCCCGCCGCGGCGTGGTCCAGCACGCAACGGTCCAGACCTCGCGCCCGCAGCCAGGCCAGATCGGCGATCGTCGCGCGGGTGCCCGGCAGCACGACCAGGTCCGCGTCGCTGAGCGCGCTGGGGTCGGAGGCGAAAACCACGTCCAGGTCCGGTTCCAGGCCCAGCGCGTCGATGTCGGTGAAGTTGCTGATTCGGGGAAAGCGCACGACGACCACCCGCCGGGCCGCGGCGCCGGGCGCGCGCCGGCCCTCCAGGTCGAGGGCGTCCTCGGAGTCCAGCCACAGGTCGGGATGCCACGGCAGCGTGCCGTACACCCGTCGGCCGGTGAGTGTTTCCAGGTCGCGCAGGCCGGGCGTCAGTAGGTCGAGGTCGCCGCGGAACTTGTTGACCACGAACCCCGCGATCAGCGCCTGGTCCTCGGCGGACAGCAGCGCGACGGTGCCCAGGAACGCGGCGAACACCCCGCCGCGGTCGATGTCCCCGACGACGATCGTCGGCAGTCCCGCATGACGCGCGAGCCCCATGTTGACGTAATCGCCTGCGCGCAGATTGATTTCGGCCGGGCTGCCGGCTCCCTCCGCGATGACGACGTCGTAGCGGCTGGCGAGGTCGTCGAAGGCGCGATGCGCGGTCTCGGCCAGCGCCCGTCGTCCCTCGACCCAGTTCGACGACGCCAGCTCGCCCCAGGGTCTGCCCATCACCACCACGTGGCTGCGCTGGTCGCTGCCCGGCTTGAGCAGGACGGGGTTCATGGCCGGCTCGGGGGTGGCCCCGGCCGCGAGCGCCTGCACCCACTGCGCGCGGCCGATCTCCGCGCCCTGGGCGCCGGGACCCGCGCACACCATCGAATTGTTTGACATGTTCTGCGCCTTGAACGGCGCCACTTTGACCCCTCGTCGGGCCAGCGCGCGGCACAGCCCGACGGTCACCGTGCTCTTGCCGGCGTCGCTCGTCGTACCGGCGACCAACAGACCCGACATACGTACATCCTGGCCGTTGCCCGGGCCGTCCCGCCAGGCGCGGTAGCGCTACTGCACGCCGGTTGTCGAAAGTGGCTTCTCGGTAACCGATTTCGGTGTCGCTGCGATCCAGCCCACGTACGTCAGCCAGAGTCCCACCACACTGAGCAGTCCGAAGAAAATT
The DNA here is from genome assembly GCF_059812195.1 of Mycobacterium sp. NGS68. NCBI lineage: Bacteria > Bacillati > Actinomycetota > Actinomycetes > Mycobacteriales > Mycobacteriaceae > Mycobacterium > Mycobacterium sp. NGS68. Next base: position 128,489 of record NZ_JCALCE010000007.1, read on the forward strand.
CGCGCTCCGAGTAGCAGTCCGGGATTGGACAGGGTCTGGTCGGCGCCCGATTCGATGGCGTTGGGCAGCGCCATCAGGGCGAGCCCGCGCAACGCGACGAACCAACCGAATAACGAGATCACGATGGCGCTGGCGCCGCGCCAGGACTGGTGGAACGCGATGATGATCAGTCCACCGACGAGCATCATGGCGCCGAGGATCCACGGCAGCACCGCGTTGGCGAAGAGATCGTTGAGCAGGCTGTTGAGTTTGGGCAAGCGCAGGGCGACGATCGCGGTGACCAGGGCAACGAAGGGCCCGATCACCCGGGCGAATGCTCTGGTCCGCTGGGTCGGGTTGGACTGAAGCATTGTTCTCCTTTGATAAACCGACTGACGGTCTATTAATACGGTAGAGTCGCCCGTGCCGGACGTCAACGAAGGGAAGCCGTGCCACGCCAAGTCAAGCCCGACGAGTATGCCGCGCGGCGGGCAAAGATTCTCGATGCCGCCCTCGAGCTCATGCGCACCAAGGGGTACGAACGCATGACGATCGACGACGTGCTGGCGGCGACGGGCATGTCAAAGGGCGCGCTGTACCACTACTTTCGGTCCAAGTACGCACTTCTGGAAGGAGTCGTTGCGTCGATGGGTGAGCGGACATTGCGCGAATTGCAGGCCGTAGTGGACGATCCTGACCTCGGCGCGATCGACAAGTTGCACGCCTACTTCGCGACGGAACACGCCGGGAAGACCGAGAATGCCACGGCGGTCTCGACCGTCATGCGGCTGCGAACCGACGAAAACAACGCCCTGCTCCGCCAGAAGATGGCGCGTGAATCGATGCGGACGACGGCCCCGCTGCTCGCGTCGATCATCCGGCAGGGCTGCGCCGAAGGGGTTTTCGACACCGACTGCCCGACCGAGGCGGCAATGATCGTCACGGGAATGACAGTGCACCTCGCCGACGTGTTCATCGACGCGATCGAGGCCGACGGGTCGACGGGCGCAGACCTCAACGGGGCGCGCATTCAAAGTGTCCTTGGCGCGTATTTTCAGGCATTCGAACGGATCTTGGGCGCGCCGGCAGGTTCGTTGGCGTCGTGGGCCAAAGGGGGTAGTCCAGAACGATGAGTGACATCCGCCGACTTCACGCCGAACTCGTCGCCCGGATCCTTGAAAGCGACGCGACCGCGTCGCGCGAGCTGCGCCGGTCCGCGTTCGACAATGCCGGACTGGACGAACCCCTGCGCATCCTGGTCGACACGGTGGCCAACCGCTCCTGTGCGGTCACCGACGAGGACATCGCCGCCGCCCGCGCGGCCGGGCTCAGCGAAGACCAGATCTTTGAGATCGTGGTGTGCGCCGCCGTCGGGCAGGCGGATCGCCACTACGCCAACGCGCGCGCCGCCATCGCCGAGGCCACCGCGTCGGGGGACGGTCAGCAATGAGACTGGCGATCCTCGACCGTGGTCACCACCTCGGCACGAAGGCGTTGTTCGCAGTGATTCGCGTGGTTTCGAGCCAGCCGGTGGTCGACGCGGTCAAACTGGCGTTCTACCGCAAGGACTTCTATGGGGCCGGCGAACTCACTCACGAAGCGATGCGCGGTCCATCGGAATGGTCGGTCGGGGACCGCGAGCTGATGGCGGCCTTCATTTCTCAAGCGAACCAGTGTCCGTTCTGTGTCGCCGCGCACTCGGCCACGTCCCGGCTCTGGTACCGCGATGACGCGAAAGTCGCTGCCGTCCTTGCCGATGTGGACACGGCCCCCATCGACGAGCCGCTGCGGGCGACGCTGCGACTGCTCGCCAAGCTCGTCCGCGAGCACCGCATCGACGCGTCCGACGTCCAGGCCGTGCTGTCCGCGGGCGCTACCCCCGCGCAGCTCGACGACGCCCTTGCCGTCCTGCTGGCCTTCGACATCACCGACCGGCTCGCCAACGCTTTCGACTTCGCGGTGGCAGGCCGGGACGCGATGAACGCCGGGGCCAAACATCTGTTGAAACGCGGCTACCGTTAGCGTCGTCGTTGTGACTCTCAAAGACATCGCACTGACCAGGCTCGACGGCACGCCGACCACGCTCGCCGAATTGTCCGACGGCGCAACGCTGGTCGTCAACGTCGCGTCCAAATGCGGACTCACTCCGCAGTACACCGCATTGGAGCGACTGGCCACCGAGTACGGTGAGCGCGGCCTGACCGTCGTCGGCGTCCCGTGCAACCAGTTCATGGGCCAGGAGCCGGGTACGGCCGACGAGATCCAGGAGTTCTGCTCGACGAACTATGGGGTCACATTCCCCCTGCTGGCCAAGACCGACGTCAACGGCGACGACCGCCACCCCCTGTACGCCGAGCTGACCAAGGCCACCGACTCCGGCGGTGAGGCCGGGGACATCCAGTGGAACTTCGAGAAGTTCCTGCTGTCGCCCGAGGGCGAGGTGGTCAACCGGTTTCGCCCGCGCACCGAGCCCGACGCGCCCGAGGTTGTCAGCGCCATCGAGGCCGTGCTGCCCGAGTAGGGCCGTTACCGCTGGGCGCTCGCGATGTCGAAGATCACCCCAGCGCGATCCCGCCCTCGCGGCGTCGTACACCGGCCAGTACCTCGCCGGCGGCGCGGAACTGCAGGCGGCGTACCTGACCGGCCTCGACAGTGAAGTCGAAGGCGACCTTGACTTGTCCGCGGTGGATCCACGCGGCGCCCGGGCGATCCTCGACGAAGACCGGGAGGGCGGCCTTGGCGGCGCCGTTGAAAAAGCTGGCCACCTCATCGGCGCCCTGCAGGCGCGTCGGGGTGCCCAGTGCGCTCGCGGCCGCGTCGGCGGAGACCACCACATCGGGAGCCAGCAGCTCCAGCAGCCGTGTGAAGTCGCCCTCGCGGGCCGCGGCCATGAAGGCATCCACGACCTCCCAGTCGGCCAGGGCATCCTCGGTTGCGGCCGGGCGCACCTTGGCGCGAGCCCGGGACGCCAGCTTGCGCGCCGCGACCGGCGTCGTGTCGAGCATCGCGGCAATCGACTCGAAGGCAAAGCCGAAGCTGTCGTGCAGGACGAAGGACACCCGCTCGGCGGGCGTGAGGCGGTCGAGCACGACCTGCATCGCGACTCCGACTGCGTCAGCCAGCGCCACGTCATCGGCCGGATCGGATCCGGCCGCCTCGACCTCAATCGGTTCCATCGGCACCGGCCGCCGCGCCCGCAGGCCGTCCAGGCACAGACGCGAGGTCACCGTGGTCAGCCAGCCCGGCAGGTTCTCGATCCGCTCGTCGGTGCCGTGCAGCCGTAGCCACGCCTGCTGCACGACGTCCTGCGCCGCGTCGGCGTCGCCCAGGATCTGCGCGGCGATCCGCTGCAGGCGGGGACGCTCGGCCTCGAAGCCGTCGCGGAGCTGGTCGTCGCTCACCATGGCGCGGTCACACTTTCGTCGTCGGATGCGTCACTATCCTGACGCACCCGGACCGCCCGGTGTGACCGGACAAGGAGGACCCTTGTGAAGACCATGACCTGCCAGGACCTCGGTGGCCCTTGCGAGCTCGCGCATCGCGGCGAGAGCGCCGACGAGATCATCAAAGCGCAGGACCAACACCTCAAGGAACTCGTCAAGGCAGGCGATGATGCCCACGTGCCCGCCCGCGACGACATGAAGGGCCGCTGGCGGCACCCGATGAAATCGATGGGCTGGTACAACGACGTCAAGAAGCGGTTCGCCGACCTGCCGGACATGTGAAGCGCCACCGATAGGCCCCAATCGCACAAAATAGCCAAAACGACTAGAGTCGGGGGTCATCACCGAAGGGGAAGCACCAATGTCCACGGTCTCGTTTCGCAACCGCGAAGGCAAGCTGGTCGATGTACCCATGGTGGCCGCCACCCGTCTCAAGAACGAATTCGGCGCGGTCTTCGAGGAGGCTGCAAAGAGCGGCGCGGTGGTGATCACCAAGCACCACACGCCTCGGGCGGTGTTGCTGTCGTACGCCGAATTTGAGGCGCTGACCGCGTCCGCCGCGCCCGCGCTCGACGACCTCAGTGAGCGTTTCGACGGGCTGTTGGCCAACATGCAGACCGCGAAGGCCAAAGCCGGAGTGGCCGCGGCATTCGACGTCACTCCGGAGGAATTGGGGGCCGCGGCGGTGAAGGCCGCGCGGTCGCGGTAATCCAGCGCGGCCTATGGCTCGCAAGACGACCCGGCCGGCGCAGATCCATGTGCTCGCAGGGGTCAACGGCGCCGGCAAGAGCAGCATCATCGGCGCTACCATCCGCGACAAGGGCGGTGAGTACTACAACCCTGACGAGGCCGCCCGCGAGATTCTTGAGGCCAACCCCGGGCTGGGCCGCGATGACGCCAACGCGGCGGCATGGGAGCAGGGCCGACGGCTGCTCGAGCGGGCGATCGATGAGGGCCTCAACTTCACCTTCGAAACCACGCTGGGCGGCAACACGATTCCCGCGTTGTTGGCCGAGGCCGCCTCGCGTGGCATCGAGGTCCACGTGTTCTACGTCGGGCTCGACAGTGCCGACACCCACATCGAGCGGGTGCGACAGCGCGTCCGCACCGGCGGACATGACATTCCCGACGCCGACATCCGCCGCCGCTACCGGCACAGCCTGATCAATCTCGTGACGTTGCTGCCTGCGTTGACCGAACTACGGATGTACGACAACTCCGCGACCGCCGACCCCGCGACCGGGGTGGCGCCGCGGCCGGTTCTGGTGCTGCACATGCAGCGCGGCCGCATCGTCGGGCCGCCCGATTTGACCGGCACGCCCGCGTGGGCCAAGCCCGTCGTCGCGGCGGCGCTGGAGCTGGGGTAGGGCCGTAAACAGCCTCTCTGCACATCGGCGTCGATGCGTTCGGTCGGTGCTCGGGATCAGGATCGCCGGAGCGGGATAGCCCAGCACCCGTACTCGGCTGCCCGAGGCTACGCAATTGAAGTAGCCCACTACTGTATGCCGCTCGCTCGAGCCGCAGCACTATGGCGTTGTCGCACTTCGGACCGCAATTGAGGGGTAATCGATGACAACCGAACGTTCTACGGTGTCGACTGTCGACAAGCAATCGCCAAACGGTGACGCACAGCTGAAAGGGCACCGGCCTGGGCCAGCCAAGCTATTGGGCATCACACGCACTGGTCCGATCTACTTAGCACGTGCAGACCTCACCCTCCTTTCCACGCCGGTTTATCTGGCGTTCGTCCAAGAACTTGCGCTGCGGTCCATGAAGCCAAACGCCCGAGTGGTGTCCACCGTGGCCAGGCGCGTCCACGGCGACGACGCACTCAAGGCGTGGCACCAAACATGCGCAGTGATCGGACCGCAGTTAGCCAATACCTCCGCGCGATTCCGCCGGCAATTCCTCGTCGAGACGCTCACCTACGTTCGACGGCAAGGCAATATCAACGGGATCGAACCCATCCTTGGCGCCGCCATTAATGCCACCTGGCCGCTGCTGGAACTCCCGACGACGGATCGGGTTCTTCAAGCGTTCACCCGGAATGCAGCAACATCAGAATTCGCGAAAGAACACCTCATTCCGATCGCCGATCCGATCACGAAGACGGTAACTGTGTTCTTTCCTGGTGACCTCGCCCATCTCGAACTGCATCTCGAGGAATGGCGAGAGCGTCGCGAAATCCACTTCGGTGCAGGAACCCCAGCTTGGACACACTTTGGCCCTGATGGAAAGTTTGCGCAATCGATGTGGGACGCGGCGCGTGGACGCGACAAGTGGTTTGGGCGTGGCGACCCACGACTAGGTGGACCCGGACAGGGCGGTTCGTACGACGATGACCCGTACGGATACGAAGCAAAGGCGCAATCGATGTGGGACGCGGCCCGTGGACGCGACAAGTGGCTTGGGCGCGGCGACCCGCGACTTGGTGGACAAGACGATCCGAATGCTGAACGTCGCGTCCTAGACATGATTCACGAGCTTCTGGGCGCCGGCGACCTAGACGCGGCGGCAGAAGCGGCGCTGGGCTGGGCGGGCCGGGGTTTGGGACTGGGCCGTTTTGGCTGGGACAGCAAGGACGACGTCTTAAGGGACGGAGGCCCGTTCGGCTCCGGGCACATGCTCATGCCAAGCGGGCAAGGTGCCGGAGGGTGGCTGGATGAAGTCGGCGAGGCGATTGAAGAAGTAGGCCAGGATACGCAGGAGAACGGCCATGACCTCATGGACAAAGGTAATGACATGATCTACCACGGGACGCCGGCAGAAGGCGTACTCGGCTTTGCTGTTCTGGGTGTTGGCGGCGTCGGCGTCGTAACGGGCGTCATTATCGAAAAAATTGGTACGGCGATAAAGCCAAGTCCGGAACCTGATCCAGATCCAAAGAAGAAGGACGGTGCGACCGGCCTATTTCCGGATCCATACGGGGGCGGAGGGAACCCGACCACGATTTGGGATGGCAACGACGGGGTGGGCCCCACCACCATCTGGGATGGCGACAGCGGGGTAAGCCCCACCACCATCTGGGATGAGAACGGCGGCGGTGGACACCCGGCAACGATATGGGATGAGAACGGCGGCGGAGTCGCTCCAAGCACCGTTCAGGGCATTCCAATCTCTGGCACAGTCATTACCGGCTCTGGACTTAAGGCGCGTGCGATTCAGCTCGGCCCGCGAACTTTCGCAATGTGATCGAGCGTCCGCCTTTTGTTTCGGCTGCCGGCTAGCACACCTGCCAGGGTTGATAACGTCGTCGAGGAAACAACGGGGCTCCAGAAAATCGCAGTTCCGCAGGTGTCCTTATCCACCGTCACATTGTGACGGATGCAGTGGCACAGAGTCCGGAAGACAAGTAATTTTTCACGCGCGAGCCCGCGCCATTAACCGCCAATGAATATTCGGCGCCAGCGCCTTCCGGCGCGTCAGCGGGGTCGTTGCGTCGCCGCTGGTGCCGCGTCTTCGCGATAAAGCTTCGGTGCCGCCGACGGAGTACGCCAGCAGAGCGGCGCAAGGGCCAAACGGCGCCGTCTGGCCCCGCGCCCGCCGCTTAGCCCGACGCGTTAAGGATCTTGATCGCGAAGATGAGCGAGTCGCCCGGGCGGATTCCGGCGCTGGGCTGACCACTGGGGTAGCCGTCCGCGGACGTCATCGCGACGGCGACGGTGGAACCGACCTTCTGTCCGGCGATGGCCTTCTGGAAGCCGGGGATGACTCCGTTGAGCGGGAAGTCGACGGGGGCGCCGCGTTCGTAGCTGTTGTCGAAGATGGACCCGTCGCGGCCGTTGACGCCCATGTAGCAGACGGAGACCTTGGCCGTGTTGGCGACGACGGGTCCGTCTCCGGCGCGCAGTGTGTGTACCTGCGTCTCGGTCACGCTGAACGGCGGAGTCACGGTGACGCGGGGGGCCGTAGTGTCCGTCGGGCCGGTGACCGCGGTGCTGCCGGTGGCGCCGGCCAGCGTCCAGTCAGCCGCCGAACCGGCTTGCGGCGCGGCGGTTGGGCACGAGCCGGCCGCGTTTGCCGTGCCCGATCCGACGAGCGGCACAACGATCGCGGCAACACAGGCCGCCAGCGCGGCGGAGGAATACACCCGGGTTGATTTCACGGCCGCCACGCTACAGCCTTGCCGTCAGAGACCGAGCTCCTGGTCGATCCGCGGCCAATAGCTGGGGCCGTCCACGGTGAGGATCACGAAGTCGTGAATTTGGCCGTCCGCCAGGGTGAAGTACATGGGGGCCATCTGGGCCACGGCGAATTGCTGCAGGCGCAACGCGTCGGGCGAGAGGATGTCCATGTTGCCCGAGTAGACATACGTCGGGACATTGCTGAATGTCCCGTACAGCGGGCTGACCATGGGGTCGTTGAGGGGTAGACCGTCGGCCCACTCCGCGCCGATCAGGCGGGCAGCCCCGACGGGAAGCAGGGGATCCTGCACCAACCCGATGTTCGGATTCGTCATCCCGAGGTCGAGCCAGGGGGAGATCAGCACCATCGCCGATGGGAGGCCTGGATGGGTCGGATCAGCCGCAAGCATATTGACGGCGGCCAGCGCGAGGTTGCCGCCCGCGGAGTCACCGATCACGCTGACGTCGGCGGACCCGTGGTGGGTGACCTGCTCGGAAATGAAGCCGGCCATCTTGGGTACGACGGATGCGGCGGTGCCGCCCTGCTGCAGCAGCGGGTAGATCGGCACTTCGATCGTTGCCCCAGTCTGGTGCGCCATCACCGTGTAATCGAGCCAGTGGAAGATCGACGGCGGGAAAATAAAGGCGCCACCGTGAATGGCAACCACGTATTCGCCCGACGGATGAGCGGGCGTGATCTGCACGACGCTCATTCCCTGATATGTGCTGTGCTGGACTGTTTCTCCCAGCAGCAACGTCAGGAATTGCGGCGGGCTGTTGCCGATCGCCAGCGAAAGAACTGGGACGTCGCCCGTGAGCAGACCGAAGAGCGGGTTGCTGGTGTTTGCGAGCTGAGGTTCGAGGCCGGACAGCGACAGTATGGGCTTCAACGGCAGCAGCGCGGTCTCTTCGAACCTGGTTATCAGAGAGGGCGTTCCGGTGTAGCCGCCCGTCTGTGTCGCCGGGAAGGGCGGCGCGGCCGGCGCGCCGAAGACGTCGGCGAGTAGCGTGTCGGCGACGCGCGTGATCTCGGTGGCCAGTGCCGAGGGGGCCTGTTGAATCTGCTGCTCGAAGGCCAGCAAGGAATCCTCTAATGCCGCCAACGGCGATGCATTGAATGCCTCCGCGGCGGTATACGCGCTGCTCGCGCCGGTCAATGCCTGCACGAACCGCTCGTGGAAAACTGCCACTTGCGCGCTGAGCGCTTGATAGCCCCGGCCGTGCTCCGAAAACAGCGCCGCGATCGTCGTCGACACCTCGTCCCCGGCGGCGGCCAGCAGCCCGGTGGTAGGAGCCGCGGCCGTGGCGTGTGCCGCCTCGATCGCCGTACCGACTTCCGCCACATCCGCCGCTGCCGCAGTGAGCCACTCGGGCGCTACCACCACCGACATGAGACCCTCCCGCCCATCGCTTGATTACTCGGGCCTGTCAAGTGGCAGCACGGAATTCAGCTCCGGCGACCACGCCGACAGGTGCAAGTTGTTTCCCCTCGATCAGCCCATTGAGAGCCCCATTTCAGAAACGTACATCGTTGACGGCTGAGACAGGAAGCGCGAATCACAATTAATTCCGGTCCGTGCGAATCGGTATGAAAGTGTGGGCTGACGTACGGAGAGGACCCCGCGCATGACCGACGTGACAATCACCCACATCGGGGGACCGACGGCACTCATCGACTTCGGTGGTTGGCGGTTGTTGACCGACCCCACGTTCGACCCGCCCGGCGAGCGCTGGCACTTCGGCTGGGGTGCCATGTCACGCAAACTCACCGGCCCCGCACTCGCCGCCGCCGACCTCGGTCCCGTCGACGCCGTGTTGCTCACCCACGATCACCACGGGGACAACCTCGACCGAGCCGGCCGCGCGCTGCTTCCGGAGCTGGGCACGGTAGTGACGACCGTGCCGGGCGCCAAGCGACTCGGCGGGCAGTCAGTCGGGCTGAAGCCCTGGGAGACAACCACACTCACCGCGCCCGGGCGGGCGGCTGTCGAGATCACTGCGACGCCGGCCCGGCACGGCCCGCCCGCGAGCAAGGTGATCGTCGGGACCGTGGTCGGCTTTGCGTTGCGTTGGGACGGTCAGGAGCACGGTGCGCTGTGGATTTCCGGGGACACCGTGCTCTTCGACGGGGTTTGCGACCTCGCCGCACGGTTCGACGTCGGCACGGCGCTGCTGCACCTGGGCGGCGTACGGTTCCCGATCACCGGGCCGCTGCGCTACACCATGAACGCCCAGGAGGCCGTCGAGGCGTGTCGGCTGCTGAATCCTCGAACCGTGCTGCCCGTCCATTACGAGGGATGGAAGCACTTCCGACAGCCTCCCGAGGAGGCTCGGCGGCTCCTCGGTGCATCCGAGTTCGCGAGCCGCGTGACGTGGCTGTCGCTCGGTACGCCGACGGCTATCGGCGTATGACCCGCGTGGGTTTGGTCGCGCGGACGGTCGCGCCGTGCATGCCGTCGGCAACTTCATGGGTGAACGTCACCGAGGCATCGACGAACCCAGCCGCAGCCAGGCCGTCGAGGTACTCCTGCACGGACAGTGCGCCGGCGATGCAGCCCACAGCCGAACCGCGCTCAGCCCGTTGCGTCGCAGTGAGGTGATCCTCGGCGACGACGTCGGAGATCCCGATTCGCCCGCCGGGCACCAAGACCCGAAACATTTCGGCGAGCACGGTCGCCTTGTCGGCCGACAGGTTGATCACGCAGTTGGAGATCACCACGTCGACTGCTGCGTCAGGCAGCGGGATGTCCTCGATGTTGCCCTTGAGAAACTCAACGTTGCTGACGCCGGCCTTGGCTTTGTTGGCTTCTGCCAGCGCGAGCATTTCGTCGGTCATGTCCACGCCGTACGCGAACCCGGCCGGCCCAACCCGGCGCGCCGAGAGCAGCACGTCGATGCCGCCGCCGGAGCCCAAATCCAGGACGCGCTCACCGGCGTGCAGGTTGGCGACGGCCGTCGGGTTGCCGCACCCAAGGCTGGCCGCGACGGCGTCGGCCGGGAGCTCGGAATGCTCGGCGGCGCCATACAGGCCGGCACCGAAAATGCCGCCGACATCGACGGCGTCACTCGACCCGCAACAGCTCGCCGCGGTGAGCGCCTCGCTACCGCTGGCGCCGGCGCTGATCGCGGTCGCGGCCGCCGCGTAGCTGGCGCGAACCTGATCGCGCAGGTCGCCGAACTCGGTGTCGGTCATGCAGAGACCTCCCATCGACAGTTGTCTATGTGACTGAGGATGCATCATCCATAGATGACTGTCAATATGTGCAATACTGAGGCCTATGCCTGTTTCGCAGTTGGTGACCGATCTTGAGGCGTGCTGTCAGCCCATCTTCGACACAGTGCTCGATGCTGAGGCCGCCGAACGGCTGGCCGCGATACTCAAAGCGCTGGCCGAGCCAACTCGGCTGCGCCTGGTGTCGTTGATCGCGGGCCACGACGGAGCCGAGGCGTGTGTCTGTGACCTGACCGAGCCGGTCGCGCTGTCCCAGCCGACGGTGTCGCATCACCTCAAGATTTTGGTCGAGGCGGGTCTGCTGGAAAGGACTCAGCGCGGGAAGTGGGCGTATTACCGGATAGTGCCAGCCGCCTTCGACGCGCTAGCCGGGGCGTTTGCTCGCGCAAGCGGGTAGCGGGGCGAGGCAGGCAGTTACGTCACGTGACGTTTCTTGGCCTGCGCCGTCGCTGACGGCACGGCAGGGGGGCGACAATCCGGGGTGTGTCGAGCAGGGCTCGTGCTCATCGAATCGTCACGTGACGAATCAACGAGTTGGAGCCGGTCTTGGTGAGAGGTGGGCCACGGGCCTCGCACGCCGATGGGACACGGCCGAGGCGCATGCGCGCCGCGCCGACGGGGCATGGCGGGTGATCGGGCAGGGCCAAATAAAGATGTGTCGCCGGAATGTCTCGGGGCACCGGAAGCTCTCGGGCGACAAACGAGACCCTGACCAGCGGCGACGGCATTCTGCCTGGATATCGTTTTGCCGATAAGCGACATTATGTCAAGTTAATTGCCGCATATTGCATCAGATGAATCAATCGCCTATCCGCCCTGATGCGGCGGACCACAGTACGACTGGGTGGCAAAAGTGCATCGCAACAGCGCGTTTCGGGCGCTTTCGTGTGAATCGGACCAGCCGTGTCGGGACGTTGCGCCGCGATGCGCAGAACGAACGGTTTCAGATGGGTCGCGTTGACCTGCCATGATGTGGTAATGATTCATCAGATGATTCATTGATTCATTAGATGAGACAGCCTCGGAGGCTTCGTTGCCCGTCGACAAGAGTGGCCGCTTCTACGTTGTGGGCTCGGTCCCGCTACTGCACCCGGAGGCTCAGACGGTTGCCGAGATGCTCGAGGGGTGGCGCAACCAGCAACTTTGCCGCAACCTCGCGCACGACACGATCGACCAACGGATCCGGCTTGTCGAGCGGTTCCTCTCCTACACCAACGAGTTTCCGTGGACCTGGGCGCCGGCAATGGTCGAGGAGTTCTTCAGCGACCTGCGTTCGATCCAGAGGCGCAGGCAGTCCACGATCCGCGGGTACCAAAACGCGTTGCGGCTGTTCTGTTCCTACGTGTGCCACCCGGACTACGGCTGGGACCAGGTGTGCGAGCAGCGCTTCGGCACCCACCCGGCTCAGGTGTTCTTCGACTGGAACACCGCGGCGCACGTCCAAGACAACGAACAGTCGCCGGAAAAGCGCGCATTCACCAAACAAGAACTGCAAGAGTTCTTCGACTACGCCGACGATAAGGTCGCACTGATCGCCGCCTCGGCACGCAAGGGCTGGCTGCCCGCATTCCGCGACTCCGTGATGTTCAAGCTCGCCTACGCGTACGGTCTGCGATTCAACGAACTACGGCACCTGCAAACCGTGGACTTTGCCCGCAACCCCCACGCCCGCGAATTCGGCCGCTACGGGCTGGTCCACGTGCGCTACGGCAAGGCCAAGAAGGGCTCACCACCCAAACGCCGTAGCGTGCTGACCGTCTTCGACTGGACGCCGGAGGTGATCGCCGACTGGTTCGCCCACGGCCAGCCCTACATGGATGACGGGATCGACCTGTTTCCCAGCGAGCGCGGAGCTCTGGTCGCCGAAGACACTCTGCTGCGCCGATTCCGCCGTTACTGCGACGCACTGGAATTCCCGCCCGGACTGGATCTGCACTCTCTGCGCCGCTCGTATGCCACTCATTTGATGGAAGACGGCTGGGACCCGATGTTCGTGCAACATCAGATGGGCCACGAGCACGCCAGCACCACCTCCCTTTACACCTGCGTGTCCAGCGACTACCGGATCCGCACGCTGCGCCGCGCCTTGGACGCCACCATCGACGAAGCGCTGGCATTCGTTGACGAGGAGACCTCATGAAACGCCAAGTCGACTACACCTGGCGACTGGCCGAAATCATGGCCGCCCACAGCATGCACAACAGCACCGAGCTGATCCCCCGCCTGGCCGAGCGCGGGATTGTGCTGTCGCGGCCACAGGTCTACCGCGTGGTTCACCAACGGCCCGAACGGGTTTCGGTGCAACTCTTAGCCGCCTTATGCGACATCTTCAGCTGCGGAATCGAAGACCTCATCACCGTCACCGCCACCGACGTGCGGGCAAAGAAGACCGCCTCATCAACCGCCGCGACATCCCCGAACGTCGTCGAGCTGAACAAATCAGTGCGACCACGCCGCGCGCGTGTGATTCCCGATGCCGATTAACCCCAACCCGCGATCCACCACACGGGGGCGGCCACGAGTCACCAACGGAACATCACAATGCAGCCGTTGCGAGCGCATGGCCAACCGGTTGCGCGTGTACTGGCCCGGCGACCAACTCTGCAACAGCTGCTTCTACACTGCCATGCGCGCCCGTGGCATCTGCCCCAACTGCGCACACGACGGGATACTGCCGGGCCGGCTTAACCACACCGATCAACGTCCCGTATGCCTGACATGCGCGGGCATCCCCGGCGACTACTGCTGCCGAAATTGCGGCGCGGAAGGCGAGATGTATCGGAGCCGACAGTGCGCACGCTGCGCCCTGCGCGACGACCTCACCGTTCTGGTCGTCGACGGCGCCGCAGACCCGAGCGCCATGTCCAGAATCGTCGAAATCCTCTGTGGTGTTGAGCGTCCCGAAAGCATCCTCACCTGGAAGCGGTCACCCAAAGTCCAGGCCCTCCTCAAAGCGCTCGCCCGCGGCGACATACCGCTGACCCACCGGGGCCTCGACGCGATCGGCCGCGGCCGCCACATCTCGCATCTGCGCAGCCTGCTCGAACACCACGAGCTACTGCCCCGCCGCGACGAACACCTGGCTCGCTTCGAGTTATGGCTGGCCGCCAAACTGGACGACATTGCCTCGCCAGACGTGCGAGCGCCCGTTGAACAATTCGCCAGATGGCACCACCTGCGCCGGCTACGCCGCAACTCCGAACCCGGTCAGGCCAACGACGGCCCAAAACGCTCCGCCAAACAAGAGATCACCGAGACGATCAAGTTCCTCACCTGGCTCGAATCCAACCATCACCGCACCGCAGCCACATGCCGCCAACAAGACGTCGACCAGTACCTTGCCTCGGGACGGACCACGCGCCATCTGATCCGAACCTTTTTCGTCTGGGCCAAGAAAAGCAAGATCAACACAGCCGTGACCATCAATCATCGGCAAGCCAAGACCGCCCACGCACTTACCCAAGAGCAGCGGCTCGCATGGCTGAAAGAACTCCTCACCGGCGACGCGGAATCCCTGCCCTACCGAGTCGCCGGCACCCTGCTGTTGCTCTACGCACAACCACTCACCAGGATCGTGGCGTTAAAGACCGCAGCTATCGTGCTCAGACAACGCGAGACGCGCATATCCCTTGGCGCCGAACCAATTCCAGTTCCCACACCGTTCGCCGACATGCTCAACCACCACCTCCGCAACCGGCCCAACCTACGCACCGGAGGCGGCATCGTGGCCAACCCGTGGCTATTCCCCGGCCACTACCCCGGTACGCACCTCGACCCGCAATCGATCATGCAGCGACTACGGAAACTAGGCGTCAACCTTCGGGGCGGGCGCAACTCCGCACTGCAGCACCTCGTCGCCGAAGTCCCACCTCCCCTAGTCGCCGAACTGCTCGGCTACAGCTACCAAGTCACCCAGCGACACGCCGAACTCGTTGCCGGGCCCTGGTCCCGATACGTCACGTAGTGGTTGCGCCGGCTAAATCCACCGCCAACGACGACTCGCTGCATCACGGCCAGTGACGGATTATGCCGCCGAGATATGCTGCCCGTGTTCTGCTCCGTGCGGGCATCCTTTGTCACGTCGAACCCACCACGTTGACACGAGTTCGGTCCTCAAGCGCTTTCACTAAAACTCTGTCGGTGCTGGTGGTTACCGTAGTAACTCCCGGATGAAGCAGGAGCCGTCGATGTTCGATGATGAGGTGGACTACCCCACCGCTGTGGCCAGCTATGACGACGATGGTGTGGCTGAAGCCATCCGCTGGTGCACGTCTCACATGGAGAAGGGCGACACCCTCACCGTCTGGACAAAGCTGAAGTCCAACTTGCGCAACTGCGCCGGGTTGGACCGACTGGTCAGTCGCCACGCCGACGTCGAGCACGAGACCGGCAGAGGAGGCGCATACGTCCGCGGCCATGGTCCGGTGCTGATGGCCTGGCCGGACATGGACGACATTGGCGAGCTGGTCCGATTCAGCAGCCACATGATCCGGGGGCTATGTGTGATCACTTGGAACGCCGACCGGATCCGGCCGTGGGTGACGCAGATGCGACCGGACATCCTCGGCGACGGTTCGGAGTGGGAGGACCTCACGCCGAAGCTAGACCCTGTGGTAATCGAGGCGATGAAGAGTCTCACGCTGACGATCAACCACAACAACACCATCACGGCTGGCTACGAGAAGGACGACGTCGTGAGTGTGCTCCTCGGACTCCACGATGCCGGCATCCCGATGGACGGCGACGCGATGCAGGGATGGGCACTTGCCCACGGTTGGTCCGGAAAGAACCCGGCACAGCTGGCCAAGTACGTCAAGGACATCAAAGGCGGCAAGCGACCCCGGTGTAACCGAGTGATCCGCTCCGACTACATCGACCACCTGAGGAAGCGTGTCGCCGGAGGCATCAATGACGACGAGGAGTGACCGCGGCCGTTACGTCGCGGCCCTTAACGGGAAACCTCCGCTGCCGCTATCACGTTGTGCACTAACGCGTTTGCCCACCCCTGAGTTTAGGAGGGCGCGTCCTTATAGGCCTGTCTGGCATTCTGCAATTCCTGCCAGTGCTGCTCAAGTCCATTTAGTGTCGGGCTGACGTACATGGCGGCAAGTGGCTGGGAATGGCCGTCGATGAACCGACAGGCATCTTCAAAGATTCTGGTCACTGTCGCAATAGCGGCTGGCAGCGCATTGGCTTTGATCTGCGGCAGTGTTGTCATGCGCACGTTGGGCTGATAACGCTGGGTGACACCCTGCAGTAACTCCTGCTCGGTGAACACCTCGCACCAAGAGCGGATCCAGCTATAACCGGTCCAAACCAGCGCCGCGCGCGCCTCGCCGGACTCTTTCTGCGCAGCCGCGATCTTCTCGTTGATTCTCTTGGCGATGCTCGTCACGGTATCCCAGCGCGGTCCGGAGGCGTGGACGACCTCGCCCTTACCGGCTTCGTCGGTGACTTGGAAGTAGGTGCATCGCTTAGACTTCTCGAACAGCGCGAGCAGGTTGGTGGCGAGCAAGATGTCGTGGGTGAATACGATGACTTGGTGGTCTTCGGCGAGGCCTGCGATGCGCTGAGCGACTTCGCGTATGCGCCGGTGGTCGAGGCTGGAGACGGGGTCGTCGAAGATGATTGGGGCCGTGATACCGGCCAACCTTGCCTCGGCGAGGAAGTCAGCCATTGCCAAGACCTTCTGCTCGCCCTCAGAGAGCACTTTAGACGGCTTGACCTTGCCGCCGATCATCTTGCGGCGCTGAGCTTTACCCTGCCGGCCTATAAAATCTACCTTGAGCTGGGGGGCTCGAAGCGCCTGGCATTCCTCCCGGAAGAGTGTTTCGAAGTTCTGGTTGATCAACTGATCGCTGGCCGTCTTGGCCAGTGAAGTCACACCGCGGCTCAATGTGGGTATGGCCTTGGCGAGGATCGCGAGCCGCTCAGCTTCCTTGGCGTCGTTGACTTGTCGCTCGATGGTCGGCCAAGACCGTGTGAGTTCTGCTGCGGCGATGAGCTCGTCGCGCTCCTTCTTCTTCTGCGCCAAGGCCGTCACACGGTCCTCGGCTTGTCCCTTGAGCGCGGCGAGCCGGCGCTGGGCGTCGTCTTCGGCTTCGTCGATGGTGGTGCCGAGACGGGCAAGACTTTGTGCGTCAAGCGTGGCCGGCTCGGCTGCGTTGATGGACCGCAGGAGCCCCGTGAGGAGGTCGTATGTCTGGGCGACCGCGTCGTGGAACGACGGTCTGCTGGCGTCGCCGTCGGCTTGTTCGGCGAGGAAAGAGGCGACGTCCGATGTCGCCACCTCCCGCAATCCGAGGGTTGCGGCGGCGATCGCTTGATCGGTTATGCCGATGTCGGCACTGATCTTGTCGGCAAGGTAGTCACTGTATTTGGTGATCAGGCTGCGCGCTGCGTCGGTGAGCGGCTGGCGGCAGTACAAACAGTGGTCACCGTCGTGGGCATCGACATCGACGAGGTGGGCGCGGTAGGTTTCGCCGGCTGCGATGAAAGCCTGCCATGTTTCCTCTGGGGGCGCGGGCAGGCCCGCAGCGCTGAAGAGCTCGTCCCGGAACTGCTGGTAGTCGCTGCGTAGTTCGATACGTTGCCGCAATAGCTCGTTGTAATCTTCGGCATTGAAAGCACTTAGGGTGGCGGCCGCGCCTTTGGCCTCGGCGAGGACGCGAACGAGATGCGCGGTGGTGGTGATCTGGGCGCCTATGGTGTTGGCCTCAAGCGCGGCGACTGCCTGACGGAGTACGTCGATTCGTTGCGCAACGTCGGGATCGGAATCGGCCATGTCCCGGAGCGTAGTGAGATCGGTTGCTGCGCCCAATGTTTCGATGATTGGGTAAATGCTGGACTCTCTGGGGAAGCGGTCACGCAGTGTCTGTGCACCCGACCTGAGCTGTGTGGTCGCCTCGTCAATCCGCGCTTGAATGTTTTTCAGGCCCGCGATTACGTGGTTGAAGAGTGCCAGCGCTGCGGGCACATAAGTGTATTCGAGGTCATCATCGACGTGGAAGTTCACACACGGGCTGTCGAAGATCGACATTCGGGTGAACGGGGTGACACCTCGTTCACCCGTCCAGATCAAAGTGTTGGAATGGTCGCCGAGGCGGTAGTTCACAGTCGCTGACTGCGATTGAGCTGATGGGGCATCGATGTTGCCAAGAATCATCTCGTCCGCTGTGCGGCTGGCGGCGAGGGCTTTGAAGATTCGTGAGTAGCCAGTCTTGCCGGTACCGTTCTCACCGAACAGAATGGTCATGGCTTCATGCGGCTCGATGACCGCCCCTGCCACGAGCGCGTTGACGCCGGTTACGTCACACAGTTTGTCGATAGTCAGGGGTTCAGCCGTTTCCAGGCTGCTGAAGCCGAGCGTCAATGGCTCTACGGCCGGCTCAGTGCGTGCGTCGAGCGCCTTTTCCTGTCGGAAGTGGCGGTAGATCTCATCAATCTGGTCAGCACCCAATGCTTCGCCCGTATCGAGCACGTGGCGCACGATCAGGCGCACCCATTCGTCGTTCTCATTGGCAAACCTGCCCAGCATGGTGCGCGGATCGGCGCCGCCGCCGGAGCCGTCCTGACCGGTGACTTCATCGTCCGCCACGATTTCGAACTCTACCGGTGACCCATGTCAGCACCCGCGGTTCGCCGTGCGTGACGTCCCCAAGTTCCGACCTGATCCCGTACCGTTCCGGGGCGAATTTGGACTCGGTCGAGAGTGTCTTGGTCAGGGCGCTGGCGAATCGGCTTGGTCGTCTCGCCGAAACCCGGGTGCGCTCCATTTTCGTGATTTTCATGGTCGCGGTCGACTGCTTGGACCACACATCAGCAAACTAGTAAGAATGCGAGCCGGATTTGGCGAGCGCTTTCGAAGGGTTCCGGCTCAACGGGCTAGACAGCGCGGAGGGTTGGCGAATGATGGTCAAAAGCATTGCGCAGAGGCCCAATACGCCGGAATCGAATATGCAGCTTTACCGGTAGAATCGCCGTTTTCGGTCGATGAATCATCCCCGCCCGAAGCCTCTGCGCCCTTGGGTGCGTGTCTGCTGATACGCCATCCAGCGACTCCGCGGTCTATTGGCTACCGAGGCTGTCCGACGCTCATAGATCGAGGACGATGCGCAGTGCCGCATCAACGCGGCGCATCTCATCGAAGCTTAGGAATCCGACGCTCGTGCCGAGTCGGCTCGGGTCGACTGCGGCGGCTTGTTCGGCAAGCACGCGGGTGTTCACGCCGTCGATTTCGACTTCGGGACGAAAGCTGGCGGCACGAGCCGACGTGGACGTTGGTGCAACCAGCCACGTCGATAGGGGCAGTTGATCTGACTGGACTACTACGGCATAGCGGGAACCGGCCTGCTCGTGACCGCGACTCCCCCGCGGGGCACGCAACTGAAAGACCTCACCACGCACGCAACGTCTCCATGTCGCGCAGCACCTGCATGGCCTCAGCGCGGTCGGATTCGTCTGTAGCAAGCCTTTCCGCCTCGGCACGGATCGCCGCGCCGGCCTTCCGTCGTGCAGCATCGATAAGAGCAGATCGAACGGCCACGGACACGGTGGTTCCGTCTTTGGTTAAGACCTCCAGCGCCTTCGATGTGTCTTCGTCGGGCCTGAAGGTGATTGTGTCAGCCATTGCAACAGTGTACGACGTTTTGTAAGACGGGTGACCTCGTCAGCGCGAGGGCTGAGGAAACTAACACAGCCGGACGGGGCCATCGCCGTCAGGCGCCGTAACCTGATCGGCCTACAGCTTGGCCGCGCAGAGAAACCGAACGGATGGTGCCCCTCGACGACGACACGGTCGCCTCTTCGATCGGATCGCTTCGTTGCTGCGGAGTCCGGGCAATGTGACTGCAGGAACCTTCATCTTCGAGAGACCTCGACCCCTATGCCGGCGGCGTCGAAGCGGTCACCGCTTGATATCCATTTCGAAACGCACCGGCGTTTCAGCTGGCGCAGGTCTATCGGCAACCGCCGTGACCTCGTTAACATCGCGCGATGCACAATTTGCCGCGAGCGGCTAGCGATGTGCGATTGCGCACCGTTTCTCGGCGCGACGCACTGCGTTACGCCGCTGCGTTGGCCGGTCTGGGTGCCGTATCGGTAGCCTGCGGCACGCAGACGGCGGCGGCCGCCACTTCTCCACCTCAACTGATCGACTTTGCCGCGCGCCAGATTCCGGCGCACGAGATCCGAGCCGCCGGCTATAGCGGGGTGGTCAATTACGTCTCGCTGTCACGCCCTGGCTCGTCTTTTGGCGCCAAGCCGATCACTCGGTCCTACGCCGACTCATTGAAAGCCGCGGGATTGGTGATCGTCAGTAACTACCAGTACGGCAAGCCAGGTGGGTCGGCACCGTCCGACTTCACGCGGGGCCACGCCGGCGGCGTCGCGGACGCGCGCACCGCTTGGCAGCTGCACACCGCGGCGGGCGGCGGCGAGGGTGCGCCGATTTTCTTCACGATCGACGAAGGCATCAACCGTGACACCTGGAATCGCGTCGCGCTGCCGTGGTTTCGCGGAATCAACTCGGTTCTCGGTGTTCAACGCACCGGGGTCTACGGCGGCATCGATGTGTGCCAGTGGGCCGCGACCGACGGCGTTATCGGGTCTTCGAGCACGGCTGGCCGCCGGTGGGCCTGGCAAACTCGTGCGTGGTCCGGCAATCGGGTCCACCCCGCCGCTGTTCTCTACCAGCGCGTCGTGAGCACCGCGTCCAGTCCCGGGCCGCGGGTCGGCGGACTCGAAGTCGACGTCAACGATGTCCTGGCCCCCGATTGCGGCCAGTGGAACCTGCATCGGTCGGGCTATCCGATTGGTGATGTGCGCTAGGGCCGGTTCCGCCGAGCCGCGAGGGGCGAATCTGGCGGCTACCGGGGCAGCCCCTGCCCTCGCCGACCGTAAACGATCTGTGGGCCGGCAAAAGATATCTTTGCCGGCCCACAGACTGCGTAGAAGATCAGACTGCGGTCACTCCGGTGGCCTGGGGCCCCTTGGCGCCCCGTCCTACCTCGAACTGAACCCGCTGGTTTTCTTCCAGTGAGCGGTAGCCACTGCCCTGGATCTCAGAGTAGTGAACGAAGACGTCGGCACTGCCGTCGTCGGGCGCGATGAAGCCGAAGCCCTTTTCGCTGTTGAACCACTTCACGGTTCCCTGCGTCATATTTCCTGCATTTCTTCGTTTACCTGTGTGAATGTAAGTCACATTCAGCGAGCACCTTACCCGACTCGGGCCTCCTTCTCCTGGTTTGCCTGCGGCATCGCCAGACGAGTGAGAACAGCCACAGAATTACTCACGGGTAACCTACGGAGGCGTAAGTTGCGTACCCTGGTAGCAGAGCCCCCTGTCCCGGACGCGCCAACGACGCGTGGGGTTCAGTCCGCCGGGTTAACCGACCACCGATGCTTGATGAGGCGGTTCACATGAACGAGTTGCGCTACCTGCAACTGCACGGAGACCGGATCGCTTACCGCGAGGCCGGCAACGGCCCGGCCTTATTGCTGATCCACGGTATGGCCGGCAGTTCGGCTACCTGGCAGGCGATCATTCCGCAGCTGTCCCGGACATACCGCGTGATCGCGCCGGACCTCCTGGGACACGGCCAGTCCGCGAAACCGCGCGGGGACTACTCGCTGGGTGCCTTCGCCGCATGGCTGCGCGATCTGCTCGACGAACTCGGGGTGGCCCGGGCAACGATCATCGGGCAGTCCCTCGGCGGTGGCATCGCGATGCAGTTCGCCTATCAGCACCGGGACTACTGCGAACGGTTGGTCCTCATCGGCAGCGGCGGCCTCGGACCCGATCTCAGTCCGGTGCTGCGCATCCTGTAGGCGCCGGGTGCCGAGCTCGTGCTTCCGCTCGTCGCGCGCCAGCCGATTCTGAATCTTGGCAACAAGCTGGGTTCGTGGCTGAGCAACGCCGGGATTCGCGCGCCGCGCGCCACCCAGATGTGGCAGTCGTACTCGTCGCTGTCGGATCCGGCAACCCGTCACGCGTTCTTGCGGACGTTGCGCTCGGTGGTGGACTACCGCGGTCAGGCCGTCAGCGCGCTGAACAAGTTCCACCTCACGGCCGATCTGCCCACGCTGCTGATCTGGGGCGACAACGACCGAATTATTCCCGTCGCGCATGCGTATGCCGCCCACGATGCTCTGGCGGGCAGCCGCCTTGAGGTTCTCGAGGGAGTCGGACACTTCCCGCATGTGGAGGCGCCGACCGAGGTAGCGGGACTCGTCGAGGATTTCGTGGCCGCGACGTCCGCCCGGAAGGAATTGCCGGTCCGATGCTGATCGGATGTCCGGCACGGCCGTCATCCCGGTGAACCAGCCATCGGAAAGCTCCCCGCCGCAGGTTGCGACAATGCTTGACATGGCGGAACAGAGCATCTGGATGCAAAAGGTCGCCGCAGATCCCGGGCATTCGCATTGGTATGTCGAACGCTTTCGCTCCATGGCGCGCGCCGGTGACGACCTCGTCGGCGAAGCTCGCCTGGTGGACGCGATGGCACCTCGCGGCGCGCGCATCCTCGATGCGGGTTGCGGACCCGGCAGGGTGGGCGGATATCTGGCTTCGGTCGGCCACCATGTCGTCGGCGTCGACGTGGACCCGGTACTCATCGAGGCGGCCGCGCAGGATCATCCCGGACCGTGCTGGCTGGTCGGCGACCTCGCGGAGCTCGACCTGCCGGCGCGGGGCATCAGCGCGCCGTTCGATGTGATCGTGTCGGCCGGCAACGTCACGACCTTCCTCGCCCCCAGCACCCGGGTCCGGGTGCTGGGTCGCCTACGTGCCCATCTGGCGGACGGGGGTCGCGCGGTGATCGGCTTCGGTGCCGGACGGGACTATGGGTTCGACGAGTTCTTGAACGACGCAGCGGAGGCCGGGTTCATCTCGGATCTGCTGCTATCCACCTGGGATCTGCGACCATTCAGGGCTGACTCCGGCTTCCTCGTCGCTGTCCTGCGCTGAGCCACCTCCCCCCTTCGATGGACAGCCCGAGCGGCAGATGGACATGCGGTAAATAGCCCGTAGCGCCGTTATTCTGAGCCGGTGTCCTGGCGCATGGACTCTCGGCCGTCGGCCCGGCGATGGCATGCGATCGGCCTGACGGCCTATCTGTTGATGCTCGCTCTTTACGGCGCGACCGGGGTGCACATCGACCACGGCCGGCTGGAGGTTCGGCTGTATTGGGTGCTGGGCGCGGCGGCGCTCGTGGGCGGGGCCGCCGCGGTGGTCGGCTGCATCCGCGGCTGGCATCACCGGCGGAATTTGCTGATCGGATGGCCGGTGGCGTCGCTGATCGTCACGCTCCTGGCGGGCGCCGTGGATTCCTACGCGACCCGGAACCTGCCCGGGACCATCACCATGACGTTCGCCTATCTGGGCCTGACTTGCCCGCGCTGGCGCTCGCTCGTCCTGCTCCCCCTCGGCATCGCGGCTTTCGTGGTGGCCGGCGCCAAGCAGTTGCCCGGTGCGCTGCCGAGCGTGGTGCTGACCGCGCTGATGTGGGTTCTGGTCGCGGAGGTCCCGGCCTGGCTGATCTCCCGATTGGAGGAGCAGAGCGCGCTGCTGCGCCAAGTCGCGCAGACGGACGCCCTCACCCAGCTGTTCAACCGCAGCACGCTCGCGCCGCGGTTGTCGGCACATGCCAGCGGTGCGGCAGTGGTGCTGCTCGATCTCGACAACTTCAAGCGCTACAACGACCGCCATGGTCACGAGGCCGGCGACGAACTGCTGGTCGCGTTCGCCGACGCGCTCCGATGGTCGGTCCGCAAGGGTGACGTCGTCTTTCGCATCGGCGGCGACGAATTCCTGCTCATGCTCGTCGGGGCGGATCGCGGCGACGCCGAGCAGGTGGTCGAGCGGCTGCGCCGCCGCTGGGCCGACGGCAGGTGGCCGGTGGACTTCAGCGCCGGGATCGCCGCCGGCGAGGATCACCTCATGCGGCTCGCTGACGAGCACATGTATGCGGCCAAGCGTTCCCGCCGCATGCTCGCCGAGTGACCGACGCCGACTCAGCGGCTCACCCGGAACCGCTTCAGCCGCGACGTCGCTCCGGACACCAATTCGACTCGGCTCCTTGGCAATTGCAGGTGGGCTGCCAGCAGTCGGGTGACCGCGTCGGTGGCCTTGCCGTCAATCGCGCGCTCCCGCACGTAGATGGTCAGTTCGCCGCCGGGTCCGACCTCGACGAGCGGTCCCTTGCGACTGCCGGGCTTGACCTTCACGACGATCGTGTCGTCCGCGCCCGCGTTCACGACAACGGCGGCCGGCACGCGTTGGAGACCGGATCCCACCACCAGCCGTTGTCGCACGCCAGCGGTTGCGGTCCCACGCCCAGGGGTCGGCACACGTTGGCGGTGGGGTCCCACCATTGGCCCGGATCGCACGCGAGTGGTTGCGGTCCGACGCCGAGCGGTCGGCACACGTTGGCCGTCGGATCCCACCACTGGCCCTGGTCGCACGGAAGGGCGGCGGGTGCGTCGGCCGCCCGGCATTGGTTCAGCTTCGGATCCCACCATTGGCCGTCGCCGCATTGGGCCGCATCGGCTGCCGGTGGCGCCACCGTCACGAGCGCTATCGGCGCCACGGTCATGGCGGCGACGGAAACCAGTCGGCAAACGGTCGTCCACATCGTGTCAGTATGGCGAGTCGCCGGCGAACGCGTCGACGGTCTGCAGGTCATACGTTCCGGCGTCGGTGCCGATCCCGCCGGCCACGTGCGCGGCCGTCGCGCAGCCGAGGCGAGCCGCTGCCCGCAGGTCGCGTCCCAGCGCGCGGCCCAGGATGAAGCCGGCGGAGAACGCGTCACCGCAACCGGTGGTGTCGACCACGTCGACCGCGAACGCGGGCACTTCGACCGTTTCGTCGTTCGACGCGATCAGCGCGCCCTTGGCGCCCTGCGTCACCGCGACACAGGCGGGTCCCTCTGCCAGCAGCCGCCGCGCCCCCGTCAACAGATCGGGGGCGCCCGTGAAACCCAACACCTGTTCGCCGTTGGGCAACAGGTAGTCGGTGTGCGGCAACGCGTCGGCGATCCACTGCAGCAGCCCCGGATCCCCCGCGGCGAGAATGTCGACGGATGTGCTCAGCCCGTTGGCCTTTGCGTGCCGAAGCAACTCGGCCGCGGCCGATCCCCCGAGAAACTCGGGCCCGCCCAGATGAAGGTGCGACGACCCGACGAGGGCGTCGAGATCGAGGTCGTCGAGGGTGAACGCGGCGTTGGCGCCCACGCAGTGCCATGCGGGACGGTCGCCGTTGGGCCGCACGGGGATCACCGAGGCCGAGGTCTGCGCCGCCGCGGTCCGGACCAGGCCGGCGACGTCGACGCCTTCGCGGCGCAGCATCGACAGCAGCGTGTCGCCCAGCGCGTCGGCGCCGATCGCGCCGAACGAACGAGCTTTCGCCCCAAGGCGACTCAGTACGACGGCGGTGCCGCCGGCCGTGCCGGCGGGAGACACCCTGATGGTCTGGACCAGTTGCCCCTGCGAGCCCTCGGGAATCGACGTGATCCCCAGGACGTGGGTGTCCAGGACGTGCACACCCACGACCGCGATGTCGACCTGTGCCCCGACGCTCGGGAAGTTGTCCATGGCGGACAGGATATTTCTTCCCGTTCATCCGCAGAATCGCGTTAGGCTCCTCGATGTCACGGTCCATCGCGCACCAGGAGCCCACATTGAAGTCCGACGCGAGAGAACATACGGAAGATGCCCGTCGAGCCGAGGACGCGCGGCGGCTACGCGAGTTGGGCACATTCGACAAGCTCTCCAATGACGAGCTGGCGCGAATCGTCCGAGCGGGTCATCACACCTCCACCTCCACGCCGTTGCCGTTGATTCACGAACGGACCCCGTCGGACGCGTGTTACATCCTGCTGCGCGGGGAGGTCGGCGTGTATGTCGGCCAGAGCCGCGTTGCCGTGCTGGGACCGGGCGAGGTGATCGGCGAATCCGTGCTTCGCCGTGGGCAACTGCGTTCGGCGACGGTGACGACGACCGGTCCCGCCGAGGTGCTGCGTATCGAGCGCGACGACCTCGACGTGTTGGTCAAAGAGATTCCCGCGCTGCGCGAAACCATGGAGGCCACGGTCGCTCGGCACGCGCCCACCGACGTGCCGCCGGAGCAGCCACCACGGCCCAAGCCGACGCACTCGAGGGTGGACGCACAGGTCCCGACGGAATTGGTGGAGCGCTTCGAGGCCGCCGCCGAGAGTGCCGGCGTGCGCGTCTCGGCCGCGCTCGAGGATGCCCTCACCCAATGGATCGGACGCAACGGCTAGGAAGCCGACTCCATTTCGGAAATCAGGTCGGCGAGCGCCAGGATCCGTTGCGCGTCCCGCACGTGCAGGCTCTCGACCATGCGCCCGTTGACAGTGATGACGCTGCTCCCCGAGGCTTGCGCCTGCTCGTAGGCCTCGACGATCTCGCGCGCGTCGGCCAGCTCCTGCTGCGACGGGCCGAATGTCTCGTTGGCCGCGGCGATTTGGGACGGATGGATCAGGGTTTTGCCGTCGAAACCCATCTCGCGGCCCTGTCGCGCTTCGGCGCGGAAGCCCGCGTCGTCGGCGATGCTGTTGAACACGCCGTCCAGGATGACCTTTCCGGCGGCCCGCGCGCCTAACACCGCGAGCGCCAACGCGGGCACCACCGGCGCCCGCCCGGGCACGTGCACTGCGTGCAGGTCGTTGACCAGATCGTTGGTGCCGACCACGAATCCGGCCAAACGGTCGCTGGCGCAAGCGATCTCCTCCGCCCGGAGGAAGGCCCGGGGCGTCTCGATCATGACCCACAGCTGCAGCGTTTCGGGCGCGCCGAGCGCGTCGAGCCGATCGGCCAGCGCGTGGACCTGTTCGCCCCGCTCCACCTTCGGCACCAGGATTCCGTCGGCCACCGAACCGGCCGCCGAGGCGAGATCGTCGTCGTGCCAGTCCGTCCCAACGCCATTGATTCGGACCACCACCTCGCGGGGCCGGTAGGTTCCGGACGACACCGCTTCGCACACCCTGTCCCTCGACTCGGCTTTGGCGTCGGGCCCGACCGCGTCCTCGAGGTCGAAGATCAGGACGTCCGCCGGCAGCGTTTTCCCCTTTTCCAGCGCGCGGGGGTTGTTGCCGGGCAGATAGAGTGCGGATCGACGAGGGCGCAGTGACGGTGCCATGCCCCAAATGATTACATCCGGCCGCAGTTAAACTGGCTAACTACCCAGAGGAGGGACCTATGTCGGCAGATGGTTCGGCGCGCAGCGAGGGCGACACGTGGGACCTCGCGTCCAGCGTAGGAGCGACCGCGACCATGGTGGCCGCGTCCCGGGCGCTGGCTTCCCGCGGGCCGGATGCGCTGCTCGACGATCGCTTCGCGGAGCCGCTGGTGCGCGCCGTCGGGCACCCCTTCTTCTTGCGGATGCTGGACGGGGAGATTCCGGAGGACGCCGACGACGGCGACGGTGACGGCACTCAAGTGATGTTCAGCCTGCGGCAGCGGTGCGAGCAGATGACGGTCCGGACCAGGTTTTTCGACGACTTCTTCGCCGCGGCGACCGAAACCGGAATTCGTCAGGCGGTCATCCTCGCCGCCGGACTCGACGCGCGGGCCTATCGGCTGTCCTGGCCGGTGGACACCGTGGTCTTCGAGGTCGACCAGCCCGAGGTCATCACCTTCAAGAGCGTCACGCTGACCCAGATCGGCGCCGAACCCACCACCGAACGCCGCGCCGTCGGCGTCGATCTGCGCGACGATTGGCCCGCGGCCTTGCGCGACAACCTCTTTGACGCCACCACGCCCACCGCCTGGATCGCCGAGGGCCTGCTCCCCTACCTCCCGCCGGAAGCCCAGGACCGGCTGCTGGACAACATCACCGCGCTCAGCGCACCGGGCAGCCGGCTCGCCACCGAGAACATCACCAACATGGGCGTGTTCACCGACGAGCGCGCCCAGGCCATGCGCGCCCGATGGCGCAAGCACGGGCTGGACATCGACGTGGCCGAACTGGTGTGGCGCGGTAACCGCACCCCAGCCGCCGATCAACTGGAGGCGAACGGGTGGACGGTCACCCGATACCCCAGCGAACAGCTCTTCGCTCACTACGGCTTCGAGGTGCCCGATCACGAGCTCATGCGGGAGTACCGCGACGCGATCACCTTCCTCAGCGCCGAATTGACTTGAGGCACCGGTGTTGGGTTAGCGCCCGAAGTGGGCACCCAACCCGCAACCACCCGATCAACCAGGAGGCGCAGTGAGCACTGTCCCGTCCATCACGCTCAACGACGGCAACGCCATCCCGCAGCTGGGGTTCGGCGTCTTTCAGATCAAGCCGGCCCAGACCGCCGACGCGGTGCGTTCCGCCCTCGAGGTGGGCTATCGCCACATCGACACCGCGCAGATGTACGGCAACGAGAAAGAGGTGGGAGAGGGCATTCGTGCGGCCGGGCTCGACCGCGGCGACGTGTTCATCACGAGCAAGCTCAACAACGGGTTCCACCGGCCCGACGACGCGCGCCGCGCGTTCGACGCGACGCTGTCCGCGCTGGGCTCGGACCACGTCGACCTCTTCCTGATCCACTGGCCGCTGCCGACGCTCTACGACGGTGACTTCGTCTCGACGTGGAACACGCTGGAGGAATTCGCCCGCGACGGGCGCGCCCGCAGCATCGGCGTCTCGAATTTCCAACCGGCGCATCTGGATCAACTCGCCGAGGGTTCGCAGACGGTGCCCGCAGTCAACCAGATCGAGGTGCACCCCTACCTGGCCAACGACCAGGTGCGCGACTACGACCGCGCCCACGGGATCGCCACCGAGGCGTGGTCGCCGATCGCGCAGGGCAAGGTCCTCGACGACGACGTGATCGTGCGGATCGCGGATTCGCTGAACAAGTCGCCCGCGCAGGTGGTGCTGCGGTGGCACATTCAGCGCGGCGACATCGTGTTCCCGAAGTCGGTGCATCCCGAGCGGATGACGTCGAACTACGAGATCTTCGACTTCGACCTCAGCGAGGCCGACATGGCGGCCATCACCGGCCTGGACCGCGGCGAGGGCGGGCGCACCGGACCCAACCCGGACAAGTTCGACTACATCCCCTCCTGAGCATGCGGCTGTAGCAGGAAGTCGACGACGACGCAGGCCATGGCGTCGACCGCGGTGCGGGCGATGACTTCGAACCCGTGGGTGCTCAGCGTGGGCAGACACAGCAGGCCCGCGCGCGCCGTCAGGCCGTTGGCCTTGGCGTGGGAGGCGTCGGATTTGAAGGCGCCGAGCGCCGCCGGCTGGGGCGCCAGCCCGCGCTCGGTGGCGATCTGCATCAGCCGGTCCGCGACGTCCTTGTCGTACACGCACATGGCGTCGCTGTAGCCGACGATCGGGCCGCCGGCCACGGTGGTGGCGTATTCGCGCTCGGTGGGGCCGACCTCCAACGCCAGCGTCAGCGTGCCGGGCAAGGTGGCGCTGGCGTACGAGCCGCCGACGCCGCCGATCTCCTCGTTGGTGGAGAACACCAGATACACGTCTTCGGCCGGCCGTCGGCCGCTGTCGCGCAGCAGGCGCGCCGCGCGCAACAGGGCGGTTACCGCGGCGCGGTCGTCGAGGAAGTAGGAGCCGACGTAGTCGCCGACGTCGACCAGCGTTCTCTTGCTGCGGTCGACGCAGACCCGGGTGCCGGCGTGCACCCCCGCTCCGGCCAGCTGGTCGGGGCTACGGCCGGTGAAGACGTAAACGTGTTGCCAGTCGAGGGACCGGTCGCCCTGATCGGGCTTGGTCTCCCAGATGCGCCGGCTCTCCTTGGTGGTGTGCTCGGAGCCGAGCGTGAGCACCGCGGTGAACGTCTCGCGGTCGCCGAGCACGGCGACCGGGCCCAGGCCGAAGTTCCCCGGGTACATCGTCCCCAGTTGCGTCAGGTGCAATGTGCCGTCGTCGCCGATCCGTTTGACGAGCATGGACAGCTCGTCCAGGTGCGCGACGACGCGCGTGGCGTGACCGGGTCCCGTCGTCGGCTTCCAACGGTGGCCGCCGTGGTCCGGCCCGTTGTCCGTGGCGGCGACGTAGCCGATCAGGTTGCCGGCGTCGTCGGTCCACAGGTCATCGACGACCGGCCGAAGTTCGCGGGCGCATATTTCGCGCACCGCAACTTCCTGCCCGCACGGCCCGTAGGCCCACAACAGTTCCTGCAGCAGGCCGGCGGTCGCCATCCGCACCGGTTACCCGGCGGCGGGAATTCCACACCGGCCCGCTGCCGAGCAGACGCAAAAGTCCTCTTTTCGGCACGAAAATGGGGACTTTTGCTGGGGGCACCTCCCGCTTGCGGGGGACTGCTCGCGCTACCTAACGCTTGGACTCGCGCCATTCCCGTTCGAACGGCAGCCGCCACGCGTTAGGCGCGATCAACTGGTGAATGGCGTTGGGGCCCCAGGTGCCCGGCTGGTACATCTTGGCCGGCGGCGGATCGTCGATCAGGTCCTGCGAGCGCTCCCACAACGATTCGATGCCCTCGGCGGTGGTGAACAGTGTGTGGTCGCCGCGCATCGCGTCCAGGATCAGCCGTTCGTAGGCCTCGAGCACGTCGACCACGGTATCCACCTCCTGCGAGGAGAACTGCATGGACAGCTTGTCGAGCTTCATGCCGGGGCCGGGCCGCTTGCCGTAGAACGAGAGCGAAACCTTGGAATTGTCGGCGAGATCGAAGGTGAGGTGATCGGGACCCTGCGTCCCTACCCCCGACCCCGGCGGGAACATGGTCCGCGGCGCCTCTTTGAAGGCGATGGAGATGATGCGGATGCCCTCGGCCATCTTCTTGCCGGTCCGCAGGTAGATCGGCACGCCGGCCCAGCGCCAGTTGTCGATGCCGACCTTGAGCGCGATGAACGTCTCGGTGTCGGAGTCCTTGGCCACGCCCTTTTCTTTGCGGTACCCGGCGTACTGGCCCCGAACGACGTTGGACGTCTTGATCGGCAGCATCGACCGGAACACCTTGTTCTTCTCTTCGCTGATGGCGTACGGCTCCAGCGCCGTCGGCGGTTCCATCACCACGAACGCCATTACCTGAAACAGGTGCGTCACCACCATGTCCTTGAAGGCGCCGGTGTTTTCGTAGAAGTTCGCCCGCTCGTCGAGGCCGAGGGTTTCGGGGATGTCGATCTGGATGTGGTCGATGAAGTTGCGGTTCCAGATCGGCTCGAACAGGCCGTTGGCGAAGCGGAACGCCAGGATGTTCTGTGCGGCCTCCTTGCCCAAAAAATGGTCAATGCGGAAAATCTGCGATTCCTCGAAGGTTTCGTGCACGAAGTCGTTGAGCGCCACCGCGCTGGCCAGGTCGGTGCCGAACGGCTTTTCCATCACCACCCGCGAGCGCTCGACGAGTCCGGCGTCGCGCAGCATGCTGATGACGTCGCGGGCGGCCTTCGGGGGAACCGAGAGGTAGTGCAGGCGCCGCACGTCCGAACCGAGCTTCTCCTCGGCGCGGGCGACCGCGTCGGCGAGCGCCTCGGGCCCTGCGCCCTGCGGGACGTACGTGACGATCCTGGCGAAGTCTTCCCACTGTTCTTGCGTGAGCTTGTGGGTGGCGAAGGAGTCGATCGCCTTCTTGGCGAGGTCCCGGAACTCGTCGTCGGTGAAGTCTTCCAGCGAGGTCGCGATGACCTGAATGTCCGGCGCGAGCTCGGATTGGTCCAGGTAGGCCAGGCCGGGCAAGAGCTTGCGTTTCGCCAGGTCCCCCGTCGCGCCGAACAGCACGATGACGTGGGGATCTAGCGGGTCAGCGTCGTGACGGCGCGGGCGGGCATCTGCCGCCGGGTAGGAGATCGTCTGCGGTTTTTTGTTGGCCACCTCCGCGATACTTCCATCACGGCGCGCTGTGCGCAGCATCGCTCAGCAACCGCACGAATCCGACGGGTGCGGCGAAGCCCTTGAGCGCGACGGTCTCCCGCCGTTGCGGCACGGCCGACAGCGCTTCGGCCACCGCGGGATCGTCGGCCACGGCGTGGGACAGCACGATGTCGTGGCCCGCGCTCTGGCCCTGCAGTCGCGCGGCCATGTTGACCGTCGAACCGAAGTAGTCGAGTCGGTCGTTGAGTGTCACGACCACGCTCGGGCCCGCATGGACACCCACCTTCAGCGCGAGTTCGCGGCCGTCACGGCCCGCCGCGGTGATGCCGGCCTGCATGGCGAGCGCCGCGCGCACCGCCTGAGCCGGATCGGTGAACGAGGCCATCACCGCGTCACCGATCGTCTTGACCACCGCGCCGTCATGATCGCGCACGATCGCGGCGAGCAGCGTGAAATGTTCACGCACCAGGTTGTAGGCGGTGGCGTCACCGACCCGTTCGTAGAGTTCCGTCGACCCCCGCAGGTCGGTGAACAGCAGCGCCACCTGGCTCACACCGGCGTCATCGCCCGGCCGCAGCGTCGCCTCGGCGAACAGATCGCGAAAGGCCTGCAGCGAAATCACTTCCGGGGCTGTCAGCGTGTCGCGCGCCCAGGTCCGCTCCTCGATGAGGGCGGCCAGTTCGAAACCGGCGTCGTTGACGAACGTCACGCTCCCCCGGTCGGCGGCATCGAGGAGCCCGACGCCCGAGGCGGTGATGCGCAGGCCCGGGAACGGCCCGCCGTCGTGCTCGACGTCGACGGATCCGCCGGGGTGCAGCGTGCGCAGCCGGTACGACCCCGCGGGTAGGTCGACGTCGACATCGCGCCGCTCCCCCGGGGCGAGCAGCGCCTGCACGACGACATGCCGTGTCGCCATGGGACCCGACAGGCAGAAGTCGCCGCCGGGCAACGGGCGTACCGCGGGGGCCGGCGCGAAAGTCAGTTCCACGTTGCGCTCGAAGTCGCGGTCGTAGTCGATGTTGCACGACGAGCAGTGCGCGCCGTGGGGCAGTTCGGACAGCGTCGAGACGCTGGCCTTGGACCCGCGGCAGTTCGGGCAGAGCAGATCCCATTTCATGCCGAGCAGTCCCGACTTCACGGCGGCCAGGCACGCTTCGGTCGCGCCGCGGGGCGGTACGCCTAGCCCGCTCGCCAGCACCTTGGGCCGCAATCGGCTGAGGTCGGCCGACATGCCTTGCAGGACAAGGTCGGCCAGCCGAGCCCCGAGTCCGTTGCCGTAGGGGCTCCGGTCGATATCGCGCGACATCGCCGCGGCCCGCTCGCGGGCGCCGGGGGGCAGCATCGGCTCCGGCAACACGAACGGCGTCGGGCGGCCGGTGGCGTGCTCACCGCGCAGGTACGCGACGGCCTCCTGGAGACGCTTGTCCACGTTCTCGCCGGCCTGGGCGGCAAGCCTCGGGCCGAATACGCGCCCGACCACGTTGAGCGGCTCCCATTCGAGTGCGTAGCTGACGTGGGTACCCCCCTTGCCGTCCGGCTTGAGGTCGATGACCGGGCCGAAGCGGCGGAAGGGCCCCTTGCTGAAGACGCGCGTCTGGCGGATGTGCTTGCCCCAGACCCATTCGTACGGCTTCTCCTCCCACTCCAACGCGAAGCCCGCAGCCTTGGCCTTGCCGCGGCGCACGACCGTCCCGTTGGGTTGGGGTGTCTCGTCCAGCGTGTACGCCGGCAACCCGACCGCCTCGTTGAAGCGGTTGGTATCGGCCAACACTGGCCACAGCTCATCCGGTGGCAGGTCGAAAGTCCAGGTCCAGGTACGACGCATCGCCTCGAACTGTAGACCGGCGGGCGCGGTGAGGTGGGCGTGATGAGCAACGCCGATCGGCCAGCGCACAATAGCGGCCATGACCGAAATCAACGTCTCGATCTTCTGCCCCGGGCAACATCACCTGGGCAATCTCGTCAAGCACGCGACCCAGATCGGGTATCACCCGCGGGGCGGGCAGCTGGCCGCCTGGCCGCCACACCAGACCGACTCGTGGTGGGAGGTCTCCTGCCCCGACGGATGCCCGGGCGCGTTCGGCGGCGCCGTCGAGCCCATCCGCCAGGAGGTGGACCGCCTCGCGGCGGACCCCAACCGGGTGGTCGCCCACTACACGTTGAAACGGGTTGGCTGACGCCTTCCGAAATACCCTGCGCTACAACTTATTTCGCGCGCTACGTCGCCGCGCATCGCGTTTCGTAACGGCAGCGTAATGAGGAGCGGCCGGAAGAACCAGACGCTTAGCCGACGAAGCGGCTGCCGCGCCCGGTGAAGAAGTCCGCCCACGAGTCGACGTTGGGGTGCTGCTTGAGCAGCGCGCGACGCTGACGTTCGGTCATGCCACCCCAGACGCCGTACTCGACGTTGTTGTCCAGCGCGTCCGCCGCGCACTGCTGCACCACCGGGCATTGGCGGCACATCGCCGCGGCCTTACGCTGCGCGGCGCCTTTGACGAAGAGTTGGTCGGGATCCGTTGTCTTGCAAAGCGCCTGGGATACCCAAGCGCGTTCCTCGGCGGCCACCGCGCGACGCTGGCCGTGTGCGGGCACTAGGTTCAATCGTCGCGTGACCGGGCGTGATTCTGACACCGAAGCCGTTCCCTTTCCCTCAGCCACACGCGCCTGTCGCCGTGGCCTGTGCCGGGGATCTGCTCCGCTCACCGAGCCCGATCGGTGTGACGCGGATCTCCCCCGCGTCCAAATTAGCCGCTTGGTACCGATCCCGCAACGATTTTATTGTACGTGTGTACCTGAAATTCTGACGAGGTCAGAAACTGTCGCGCACGGCGTCGATCGCCCGGTTTATCCGCTGTTCGCTCACCGGCCGCGGCGTGCCGAGCTGCTGGGCCCACAGGCTGACCCGAAGCTCTTCGATTTGCCTGGCGATGTCGCGCACGTCGGCGGCCGCCGCCCGTTGGCCGGACAGTTCGCGGACCAACTCGTCGTAGGCGGCCTGCACGACGTGCACGCGCCGCATCCGCTCGCGGTCCCCCTCGATCGCGTGGGGCAGCCGGTCAAGGCGGCGGCCGATCGCGGTCAGGTAGCGGGCCAGGTCGGCGAGTTGCGCGCGCCCGGTGGCGGCGACGAACCCGGGCGGCAGCAGTCGCTCCAGCTGAGCGCGGACGTCGGCGATCGCGTCGAGTTGCGCGGGTGGCGCCTGGGCGGGGAGCAGCAGCGCCACCTCCTGCGCGGCGGCCAGCACCCGCTCGACGCGGCGCACGATGTCCACGGTGGTCGACACGAGCGCGGCCGCCACGCGGTCGCGCAGCGCGGCAAACCCGTCGCGCGTCCACACCGGCTCGGGCGCCAGGGCGTCCACGGCGGCATCGGCGCAGTCGTCGAGCAACGCCGCCAGGGAGCCATCGGGGTTCGCGCTCAGCGCCAGACGATCGCGCGGATCCAGCTGGCGTTCAACGGCTTTGACCGGTGAAGCCACGCTGAGCCGGAGCAGCCGGCGCAGGCCCGGCCCCAGCGCCGCGGCCTGCTCGGCGGGCGTGGCGAGCACGCGCACCTCGACGGTCGGACCCGCGGCTGAAACCGTTTCGACAAACGCGGGATATCCGCGCACGGCGCGCCCGGCCACGGCGCGCTCGACCACCTGCGGCAGTTCGTCGAGGTCGTCGGGCCAGGTGCGCAGGTCGTCGCGTTCCAGGTCAGCGCCGACCGCGTCGGCGACCGCGCGCCGAGCCGGCCCGGCCATCCGCTGCTGCAGCGCCCGCAGGTCCTTGCCGCGGGCGACCTCGGTGCCCTCCGGGGTCTCGACGGTGAACGTCACCCGCAGGTGCGGCGGCAGCTTGTCCAGATCGAAGGCGTCGACCGGCACCACGACGCCCGTGCGGCGGCGCAATTCGCGCCGCAGGCTCTCCAGCAGCGGGCCGCGGGACGGGTCCAGGCCGGCCAGCACCGCACGCGCGGTGTCGGGGGCCGGAACGAAGTTGCGGCGCAACTCCTTCGGCAGCGAACGGATGAGCGCGGTCACCAGCTCTTCGCGCAACGCCGGTACCTGCCAGGCGAATTCGTCACCGTCGAGCCGGGCGAGCACGTCGACCGGCACGTGCACGGTGACGCCGTCGTCGGTCGCGCCGGGTTCGAACCGGTAGGTCAGCGGCAGCGCGGCGGCGCGCGCATCCCACGTGTCCGGGCGATCGGCGTCGGCGGTGGGCGCGGTGCGCAGCAGGTCGTCGCGGGTGAACGTCAGCAGGTCCGGCGTGCGGTGCCGCTGCCTCTTCCACCACGCGTCGAAGTGCCGCGCGGAGACGACGTCGGCGGGGACGCGGGCGTCATACCAGGCGTAGATGTCGTCGTCGCCGACCAGCAGGTCGCGACGACGGGCGCGCTCCTCGAGCTCCTCGACCTCCGCCCGCAGCCGCGCATTGTCGCGGAAAAAGTGGTGGCGGGTCTGCCAGTCGCCCTCCACCAACGCGTGCCGGATGAACAATTCGCGCGCCCCGGCGGCGTCGACCCCCGCGTAGCCCACGCGTCGGCGCGCAACCAGCGGCAGGCCGTACAGGGTCACCCGCTCGTAGGCCAGCACCTCGCCGCGCCCGGCGTCCCAGTGCGGCTCGCTGTGCGTGCGCTGCACGAGGTCGCCCGCGACGCGTTCGACGACGTCGGGCTGGGTGCGGGCGGCGGTGCGCCCGTACAGCCGGCTGGTCTCGACCAGTTCCGCCACGACCACCCAGCGCGGCGGGCGTTTGGTGAGCACCGAGCCCGGGGCGAGGACAAACCGCGAGTTCCGCGCGCCCAGATACTCGCGCGAATCCTCCCTGCGCATGCCGACATGGGAGAGCAACCCGGCGAGCAGCGCGGCGTGGATGCGGGCCGGGTCGTCGGACCGGCTTTCGGCAATCCCCAGGTCGCGGGCGATGCTGCGCAGCTGCCCGACCAGGTCCTGCCACTCGCGGATGCGCAGGTAGTGCAGGAACTCGTTGCGGCACATCCGCCGGAAAGCGTTGCCGGACAGTTCCTTCCGCTGCTGACGCAGGTAGCGCCAGAGGTTCAGGTAGGACATGAAGTCAGAGTGTTCGTCGGCGAAGCGGGCGTGCTTCTGGCGGGCGGCCTCTTCGCGATCGGTGGGCCGCTCCCGCGGGTCGGGGATCGTCAGGGCCGCCGCCAGCACCAGCATCTCCCCCACGCATCCCTCGGTGTCGGCCTGCAGGATCATGCGGCCCAGCCTCGGGTCGACGGGCAGCCGCGCGAGGCGGCGGCCGAGGTCGGTGATCGCGCCGTGCGGATCGAATGCGCCGAGCTCGACCAGCAGCTGCACGCCGTCGCGCACGCTGCGCCGGTCCGGCGGGTCGAGGAAGCCGAAGTTCTCGATGTCGCCGAGCTGCAGCGCCGCCATCTGCAGGAGCACCGAGGCGAGGTTGGTCCGCAGTATCTCCGGTTCGGTATAGCGCGGGCGCGCGGCGAAGTCCTGCTCGGAGTACAGGCGGATGCACACGCCGGGCGCCACCCGGCCGCAGCGGCCGGCGCGCTGGGCGGCCGACGCCTGCGAGATCGGTTCGATCGGCAACCGCTGCACCTTCAGCCTGCGGCTGTAGCGCGAAATCCGGGCGTTGCCCGGGTCCACGACATAGCGGATCCCGGGCACGGTCAACGACGTCTCGGCGACGTTGGTCGAAAGCACGACGCGGCGACCGGTGTGCGGGGCGAACACCTTGTGCTGCTCGGCGGTCGGCAGCCGGGCGTACAGCGGAAGCACTTCGGTGTGTTTCAGATCAGCCAGAGCTTCAGCGGTGTCGCGGATTTCGCGTTCGCCGGAGAGGAACACCAGGACGTCGCCGGGCGGTTCCGCTGCCAGCTCGTGGATCGCGTCGACGATCGCCTCGACCTCGTCGCGGGTCTGGGTGCGCACGATCTCGTGGTCGGGGTCGTCCGGATCCTCCTCGGCGCCAGGTAAAACCGGCATCTCCAACGGTCGGTATCGAACCTCCACCGGATAGGTCCGTCCGGACACCTCGATCACCGGAGCCCCGCCGAAGTGCGCGGCGAAGCGCTGCGGTTCGATCGTCGCCGACGTGATGATCAGCTTCAGCTCGGGCCGACGCGGCAGCAACTCGCGCAGGTACCCGAGCAGGAAGTCGACGTTCAGGCTGCGCTCGTGGGCCTCGTCGAGGATCAGGGTGTCATAGCGCAGCAGCCGCCGGTCGCGCTGGATCTCGGCGAGCAGAATGCCGTCGGTCATCAGCTTGACCAGGGTGCGGTCGGAGACCTGATCGGTGAACCGGACCGCGTAGCCGACGGCATCGCCGAGCGGGCTGTGCACCTCGTCGGCGATGCGCTGGGCGACTGTCCGTGCCGCCAGCCGCCGCGGTTGGGTGTGCCCGATCATCCCGCGGACGCCCCGGCCCTGTCCAAGGTCGCGGTCGAGGCAGATCTTCGGCAGCTGCGTGGTCTTTCCCGAACCGGTTTCGCCGGCGACGACGATCACTTGGTGCGCGCGCACCGCGTCGGCGATCTCCTGCCGCCGCGCGCTGATCGGCAGGTCGGGGTAGGCGATCGCCGCCGGAACGGCGGCCCGTCGGGTGGCCACGAGGGCCTCGGCGCGCTCGATCTGCTCGGTGAGATGTGCCAGCCTGTCGGGCTTCGCGCCGCGCAGGTTCTTCAGGCGCCTAGCGAGGCGAGCCGCGTCACGGATCGTCAGGCCGTCCAGGCGTCTGCGCAGCTCAGCGACGGAAGGTTCGGCCACTCCACAGAGGATAAGGGCAGGATCTGCGTCCTCCCGTCGGCTCGGCGCCGAGGGCTGTAGACACCGCCAGGTTAAGCGCGTAACTTCGGCCTCGGATTCGGGGTGAAAAGGAGATGCCATGACGGTGCAGTCGGTGCTCGACGAGGTGCGGGAACGGCCCGGTACCGGTGACGTGATCCCGGTCATCAACCCCTCCACCGAGGAGCAGATCACCGAGTTCACCGACTGCGGAATCGACGCCGTCAACGACGCGGTCGCCCGCGCAAAGGCGTCTGCCGAGTCCGGGGTGTGGTCGGGTGTGCCGGACTACGACCGCGCGAAGGTGCTGTGGCGGGTCGCCGACCTGATCGACGAGAACGCCGAACTGCTCGCCGAACTCGAAATGCTCAACGCCGGAATGTATCCGGCTCAGGCGCGGATGCAGGTCAAGGTCGGCGGCGAGTGGTTCCGCTACTACGCGGGCTGGTGCACCAAGATCGACGGCATCGCCCGCGACGTGAACACCGGCGGCCTCACCGGCATCGACTCGCACATGCACGCCTACACGTTGCGGGAGCCCTACGGTGTGGTGGGGCTGATCTTCCCGTGGAACGGCCCGGTGTTCAACTTCTGCGCCAAGCTCGCGCCGTCGCTGGCCGCGGGGTGCAGCAGCGTCGTCAAACCCGCTGAGGAGACGCCACTTACGGCTTTGGTGCTGATGAGAATCCTGGCCGAGGCCGGGGTGCCCGACGGCGTCGTCAACTTGGTGAACGGGTACGGCCACACCGTCGGCGCGGCCATCACCGCACACCCCGACGTCGAGAAGGTCGCGTTCACCGGTTCGACGGAGGTCGGCCGGGCGATCGTGCACGCGGCGGGCGACAGCAACCTGAAGAAGGTGACGCTGGAACTCGGCGGCAAGTCCCCCGTGCTGATCTTCGACGACGCCAGCCTGCGCAAGGCCATGACCCTGGCGGCGTTCGGCGCCTTCGTGCACTCCGGACAGGCCTGCGTGTGCGGGTCGCGCATCTTCGCGCAGCGCGGCGTGTACGAGCAAGTGGTGGAAGGGATTGCCGGGATCGCGAACACGCTCAAGCTCGGCGGCCCGCAGGAAGAGGGCGCCATGAGCGGCCCGTTGATCAGCCAGAAGCAGCTCACCCGCGTGCTGGGCTACCTCGAGCAGGGCAAGTCCGACGGCGCCGAGTTCGTCGCCGGAGGCCACCGCCTGGACCGCAAGGGTTATTTCGTCCATCCCACGGTGGCCACCAACGTCGACCCCGACTCGAGCCGGCTGTTCCAGGAGGAGATCTTCGGGCCGGTCGTCACCATCCTGCCGTTCGACGACGAGGACGAGGCCGTCGCGCTGGCCAACAACAGCACCTATGGGCTGGCCGCCACCGCCTGGACCAAGGACCTCGGCCGCGCGCACCGCATCGCCAAGCGACTCAAGGCCGGAACCGTGGGGTTGAACTGCCAGATGCAGTACGACCACTCCATGCCCTTCGGCGGCTACAAGCAGTCCGGCTGGGGCCACGAATCGGGCAAGGCCGGCATCGAGATCTACCTGCAGGACAAGATCGTCTGGGCGCAGATGTAGCGCCTAGCGCTTCGGCCCGTGACCGCGGCTCTTGCCGCCGCACCCCACCTACGCGTTGCTCACTAAGCTGTTGACTTCGCAGAGGGTGCTGTCACGGGGAGGGTGTCGTCGATGAGGGTCGTGCTCGCCGCCTACGGGAGCCGCGGCGACGTCGAGCCGTGCGCCGCCGTCGGCCGCGAGCTGCTGAGGCGCGGTCACGACGTGTGCATGGCGGTACCGCCCAACATGGTTGGCTTCGTCGAGTCGGCGGGCCTGGCCGCGGTCGCCTACGGACCGGACTCGCGGGAAGAGATGAATCCGGCCGCGGATGTGGTGACCGGCGTGTCGACCGGACGCCGGAATCTGGTCAGCGCGCTCACCGAGGTCACCGAACGGGTCAGCCGCGTCAAGGCGGACAAGACCGCCACGCTGGCGAGCCTGGCCGACGGCGCCGACCTGCTGGTTGCGGGCTTCAACGAGCGCGGACTGGCCGCCAATGTGGCCGAGCGCCAAGGGATTCCGCTGGCGGTGCTGCACTTCTTCCCGGAACGGTTGTGGGCGTCGGGGGCTCTTTACGCGGGCATCACCAAGCAGACCGACGACGCCCAACGCGCGGCCCTTGGTCTGCCGGCGGAATCCGGCGCCTCGCCCCCGCTGCAGATCCAGGCCTACGACGAGCTTTGCCTGCCCGGCCCGGCCGCGCAGTGGGCGGAACCGGGTGAGCCGCGGCCGTCCGTCGGCGCGCTGACGCTGGAGCTGCCCGCCGACGCCGACGACGACGTCCTGTCCTGGATGGCCGACGGCACACCGCCGATCTACTTCGGATTCGGCAGCACGCCGCTGGGCTCCCCTGCCGAGACCGTCGCCGTGCTCGCCGCGGCCTGCACGCAGCTCGGCGAGCGGGCGCTGATCTGCGGCGGCCCCAACGACGTCGGCGACGTGCCGGCTTACGACCACGTGAAGGTTGTCGACGCGGTGAACCACGCGGCCGTCTTTCCGGTCTGCCGCGCGGTCGTTCATCACGGCGGCGCGGGTGTCACCGCCGCGGGCCTGCGGGCCGGAGTGCCCACGCTGATCCTGTGGCTCTGGCTCGACCAGCCGATGTGGGCCGACGGCGTCACCCGGCTGGAAGCCGGTGCGGGACGGGCCTTTTCGGAATCCACGCTGGACACGTTGGTCGCGGACCTGCGCCGCGTGCTGGATCCGCAATGCGTCGCGAGGGCCCGCGAGGTCGCCGCGCGGATGACCAAGCCCGCCGACAGCGTCGCGCGCGCCGCCGACCTGCTGGAGGCATTGGTCTGAGCGTCAGTTGTTGAAGATCGTCTGCCCGGTGCCGGAAGGGCTGTTGTTGATGTAGATCTGGTTCTGCGCGAACGGCGCATTCCCCGTGTTCATCAGGCCGTCCGAGATGATCGTCGGGGCGTTCGTGCTGTCCACCACTGTCGTGTAGAGCGGCGTAGTGGCGGTCTGGCTGGCGTAGACGGAAATGGTCTTGCCCGTCAGATCTCCGCCCGCCACCGAGGACGGCATAGTGCCGTACACCCCACCCGAGTCGATGATCGAGGAAACGGCCACCCGCGTCGCGCCGTGATCGGTGGATACCCACAGGGTGGTGATTGGTGATCCGGTCAGCGTGGCGGCGGGGGTCGTGACGGGGTTGTCACCGAAGATCATGTGCCCACCGTTCTGATCGATGAGCGTGCCGTGGCTCAGGTTGCCGGGCAGCGCGTAGGTGGGATTGGTGGTGCTCGGGCCCGTCGCGTTCGGCCCGATACCGATGATGCTCGCCGCGCCGTTGCCGGCCATGAACGAGGCGAAGGTGGTCGGGAAGGAGAAGAAGACGACATTGACGTCGGTGGGTCCGCTGACGATGCCGCTGCCGAAGTCCACCGTGGTGTGGAACGTGGCGTAGGCATAGACCAGGCCGCCGCTGTAGGCGCCGGTGCCGATGTGGGTGGGCAACCCCAGGTGTTGCCAGCCGATTTCGCGCAGCGGGATCACCAGGCCGTTCGATCCGGTGTCGACCAGCGCCGTCGTCGTCGGGCCGCCGTTCACCGAGAGGTTGATGACCGGCTCGGTGACGTTGTAGACGCTCAGATCGATGGTCGCGCTGTCCGGTGCGCCAGTGCCGGCCGTGCCATTGCTGCCCCACAGCCAGCCGCCGTGGCCGCCCGCGCCGCCGAAGTTGCCAACGGCGTTGCCACCCGTGCCGCCCTTGCCGAACAGGCCCGCCGAGCCGCCCACTCCGCCCTGTCCGCCCAGTACGCTCGGTGACGAGACCGGCCCCGCATCCCCGCCGTTGCCGCCGTTGCCGAGCAACCACCCGCCGCGACCTCCGGCGCCGCCGAACTTGTCGGTACCGCCGGTGCCGCCGGTTCCGCCGTTGCCGATGAGTCCGGCGTCGCCGCCGTTTCCGCCGGCTTGCGGCCCACCCGTCTGCGAATAGCCGTCGCCGCCGTTGCCGAACAGCAGCCCGCCGTCGCCGCCGTTCGGGTTCGCGGCCGTCCCGTGGGTGCCATCGCCGATCAGCTGGCGGCCGAACAGCGCCTCGGTGGGCGCATTGATGACGGCGAGCAGCTCCTGCTGCACGCTGGCCAGGGGCGTCGCGCTGGCCAACTCGGTCGCCAGATACGACCCTGCCCCCGAGGTCAGCAACTGGGCAAACTGCCGCTCAAAGGTGCTGGCCTGGACGCTGAGCGCCTGGAATTCCTGACCGTAGCCGGCAAACAGCGACGCCACCGCCGTCGAGACATCGTCGGCGCCGGCGGCGAGCAGCCCGGTGGTGGGGCCGTTGGCCGCCGCGCGCGCCGAATTCAACGCCGAACGGATGTTCTCCAAATCCGCCGCGGCCGACTCCAACAGGTCAGGAGCCACGACCAGAAGTGACACGGCGCTCCCCTCAGCGTCAATCACCGATCAATGTGGGCCTAAGCGTATCGGGACGCCGTCGGCAACATCGCCGTTTTAACGCACCTGTCACCTCGTGATTTTGCGGGCGGGTCGCGCCGACGACCGCCCCCGGCGGCGCGGCCGCCGGGGATGTGTCAGCATTTGGGCATGATTCAACGCAGTTCGGCCCGCATCATGGGCATCCTGGCGGTGACGACGTGCGCGCTCACGAGCGTTGCCGTCCTCAGTCCCGTCGCATCCGCTGACCCCTGCTCCGACGTTGCGGTGGTATTCGCCCGGGGCACCCATCAGGAACCCGGCCTCGGCAACATCGGGCAGGCGTTCGTCGACTCGCTGACCGCGCAGGCCGGCGGACGTTCCGTGGACGTCTACGCGGTCAACTACCCGGCCAACGACGACTACCACAACAGCGCGACGGCCGGCGCCGAGGACGCGAGCGCGCACATCCAGAACACGGTCGCCACCTGCCCCAACACCAAGCTGGTGCTGGGCGGCTACTCCCAGGGCGCCACGGTGATCAACCTGGCCAGCACGCAGATGGCCCCGGCGGTGGCCAGTCACGTTGCCGCGGTGGCCCAATTCGGCGAGCCGACCAGCAACTTCTCCAGCATGTTGTGGGGTGGCGGTCCGCTGCCGACGATCAGCCCGGCGTACAACGGAAAGACCATCAGC
Source organism: Mycobacterium sp. NGS68 (assembly GCF_059812195.1). NCBI lineage: Bacteria > Bacillati > Actinomycetota > Actinomycetes > Mycobacteriales > Mycobacteriaceae > Mycobacterium > Mycobacterium sp. NGS68. Next base: position 171,946 of record NZ_JCALCE010000007.1, read on the forward strand.
CTGTGCGCCCCCGATGACCCGATCTGCTCGGGCGGCGGCAACATCATCGCCCACGTCTCCTACATCGAGGACGGGATGACGAACCAGGCGGCGACGTTCGCGGCCGGCAAACTCGGTCCGGCGCGCTAAGTTCCCCCGGCGAGCAGACGTAAAGGCACCCTAAACCAGCGGTTTTTGGGTGCTTTTGCGTCTGCTCGGCTCAACGGGTTCCGGCGCCTGATCGCGGGCCAGCGCGGTGGTGGCCACGACCATCGCCGCGACGGCGACCACGAGGATCAGCGCTTCCGGTCCGCTGGCCGCCAGGTGTTCGCCGAGCACGATCACCCCGAGAAGCACCGCGACGACGGGTTCGCCGACCAGCATGATCGGCACCGACGTCTGCAGGGCGCCCGCGTGAAACGCGGACTGCTGCACCACGGTCACCGTCACCGCCAACGCGACCAGTAGATACGGCGCGGGGACCGAGAGCAGGCCATGCCATCCGCCAATACCGAAGCGGTGCGTGCAGATCTTGGTCAGGACGGCGATCATGCCGAGCAGCACCGCCACCGCGACCCCGAGGAGCATCGCGCGCACGCGGCCGATGGAGCGATGCGCGGCAACGACGCAACCGATCACCAGCGGCGCCGTGATCATCAACGCGATGGTCCACGCCGGTATCGGTGGCCGGTCATTGCCCTCGTGAGGCCGCCCGACCAGGACGAAAATCGCCAGCCCGGCCGTCAGCAGCACGGCCCACCCCCAGTCGGCCCAGCTGACGCGATGTCCCGCAACCCGTGCGCTCAACGGCAGAGCGAACAGCAGCGCCGACACCAGCAGCGGCTGGACCAGCAACAGCGATCCATGCGCCAGCGCCACGGCCTGAAACACGTAACCCGCGATGGCGGCGATGGTGCCCGCCCACCACAACGGCTGGCGAACCAGGGTGGTGGCCATCGTGACGGACAGCGCCTCGTCGCCGGGAACCTGCTGCGCGGCGCGCTGCCGAACGACGATGCCGACCGCGGCCCAGAATGCGGCAAGCAGACCCGACAAGATCGCAACCGCGTGTTCCGTCACCCACCGCACCGTCGGGAACATACCCCGGATGTCGCGGCGACTAACTCGGGCGTCGTCAGCCGTCGGGCATAAGGTGGCGATGTCGATCTGCTGAATGCGGAGGCGAGGAGGAGGCGTGGAGGGGGTCCCGTTCGGGCGCTACCGCCTGCTGACGCTGCTGGGTCGCGGCGGGATGGGTGAGGTGTGGCGTGCCTACGACACCGAGACCGAGCGTGTGGTGGCGGTGAAGGTGCTGTTGCCGCAGTTGTCCGACAATTCGTCGTTCGAGCAGCGGTTCCGCCGCGAGGCCTACACCGCGGCGGCCCTCAGCGAGCCACACGTGGTGCCGATCCACAACTTCGGCGAGATCGACGGCCGCCTGTACGTCGACATGCGGCTCATCGAGGGCCGCGACCTGCAGTCGCTGCTGACCCAAGGGCCACTGAGCCCGGCACGCGCGGTGACGATCGTCGAACAGGTCGCCGCGGCGCTGCGGGCCGCCCACGCCGCCGGCCTCGTCCACCGTGACGTCAAACCGTCGAACATTCTCATCACCGTCGACGATTTCGCCTACCTGATCGATTTCGGGATCGCCCGCACCGCCGATCAGACCGGCCTGACCACCAGCGGCAGCGTGCTCGGCACCTGGGCCTATATGGCGCCGGAGCGATTCGGCACCGAAGCGGTGGACTGGCGCTCCGATATCTACGCGCTGGCCTGCGTCCTCTACGAGTGCCTGACCGGCGCCCGGCCCTTCCCCGGCGACAGCATCGAGCAGCAGGTCGCCGGGCATCTGACGGCGCCGCCGCCGCGCCCGTCGACCGTCACCTCGCTGGCATCGCCAGCGTTGGACGCGGTGATCGCCAAGGGCATGGCGAAAAATCCGGCCGACCGCTACCAATCCGCCACCGACCTGGCCCAGGCTGCCCGCGCCGCGCTCACGGCGCCCTATGCCCTACCGCCTCCCGTCGTGCCCGATTACCCACGGTTCAACGGCCCCGCCGCGCCCGCGCCCTGGATGCCGGCGCCCACACAGCAGCGGGGGCATCTGTTCGGCCGTCGCGCGTTGGCGATGCTGGCCGTGCCGACCGTCCTGCTGATCGCGGCCGTCGTGTTCGCGGTGATGACGGTGCGGCCCTACCTCGCCGACCGGGCGGAGGCGGACGCGAAATCCGCCGTCGTCCACGACGCCACGCAAGCGATCACCGCGTTGTGGACCTATACGCCCGAGGACATGGACGGCTTGGCCGGGCGCTCCGGTCAGTACCTGGCCGGCGACTTCAAGGACAAATACACGAAGTATCTTGATTCGCTCCTGCAGCCGAGCAAGCAGGCCAAGGTCAGCAGCAAGACGGAGGTCGTCGGGGCGGGCGTCGAGTCGCTCGCCGGCTCGGAGGCCAACGTGCTGGTCTATGTCAACATGACCACCACCTCGCTCCTGACCGGGAACACGCCCTCGGTCAAGTACCTGTCCTACCGAATGACCATGCAGAAGAGCGGTTCTCGGTGGCTGGTGTCGAAGATGACCACCGTCACCGCCCTGGACCTGACACCCACGAAGCCGGCAGGACCCAAGTGACGCCGAAAGTGGCGGTGCTCGACGACTACGCCGGCGTGGCCCTCGACCTCGCGGACTGGTCACCGGTGCTGCAGCGTACCCGCGTCACGGTTTTCGACCGGCACCTGTCCGAAGCGGAAGCCGCGGACGTGTTGCGGCCCTTCGACGTGGTCTGCACGCTGCGTGAGCGGATGGCCTTCCCGCGCACGCTGATCGAGCGGCTGCCGAACCTGAAACTGATCACCATCGTCGGCAGGAGCCTGCCGAACCTGGACCTGGCCGCGGCGAGCGAGCGCGGCGTCCTGGTCGCCCACTCGGATTTCACCCATCCCCGGTTCCGCTCCGTGCGCGACGCCACCCCGGAACTGGCCTGGGGATTGATGATCGCGACGGTGCGCAATCTCGCCGAAGAGCACCGCCTCATGCGCGACGGCGCATGGCAGACGACGACGGGCATGACGCTGTCGGGCAAGACGCTTGGACTCCTCGGTCTGGGCCGGGTCGGCACCCGGATGGCCGTCTACGCCAACGCCTTTGGCATGGACACCATTGCGTGGAGCCAGAACCTGACTGAGGAGGCCGCCGCCGCGGCCGGTGCCCGCCGGGTCGAGAAGGCGACGTTGTTCGCAGAAGCCGACGTGGTCTCCATCCACCTGGTGCTCTCGGAGCGCACCCGGTCTCTGGTGGCCGCCCCCGAGTTGGCCCTGATGAAACCGAATGCCTACTTGATCAACACGTCCCGCGGCCCGATCCTGGACGAATCCGCGCTGATCGACGCGCTGCGGGGCGGGCGCATCGGCGGGGCCGGGCTCGACGTCTTCGACACCGAGCCGCTTCCCGCCGACCATCCGCTGCGACACCTGCCGAACGTGACGCTGTCGCCGCACCTGGGCTTTGTCACCCGCGAGATGCTCGGCGCGTTCTACGCGGACACCGTCGATGCCGTGGTGGCCTGGCTCGACGGCTCCCCGGTTCGGATCGCGAACCCCTGACCGGCGCTGAGCGTCGGTACGCTGGCGCACATGGCCATTGAGTCGACAATGCTCGCCCTCGGTACCCGCGCGCCGTCGTTCACCCTGCCCGAGCCGGCCACGGGCCGCGCGGTCAGCCTCGACGAACTCACCGGGCCGGCGCTCGTCGTCACCTTCATCTGCAACCACTGTCCGTACGTCCAGCACGTCGCCGCCGGGCTCGCCGCACTCGGCCGCGACCTGGCCGCCCAGGGCGTCCCGATGGTCGCCATCTCGAGCAACGACGTCGTCACCTACCCGCAGGACGGACCGGACCAGATGGTGGCCGAGTCCGCCCGCCAGGGCTGGACGTTCCCGTACCTCTACGACGAGACCCAGGACGTCGCGCGGGCGTACTCCGCGGCGTGCACTCCCGACACCTTTGTGTTCGACGGCGAGCGTCGCCTCGTCTACCGCGGGCAGCTCGACGATTCGCGACCCAAGAACGAACTACCGGTGACCGGCGCCGACGTGCGGGCCGCGGTCGACGCGGTGCTCGCCGGACAGCCGGTCGACGCCGACCAACGGCCGTCGATCGGCTGCGGCATCAAATGGCGCTGAGCCGGTCAGCCGTGCGGCGCCTCTGAGATCTTGCTGTCCGGCTTCCCGAGCGTTTGGCACCACGTCTGCGCCGACATGCGGGTCAGGGAGACCTCCGCGCTGTTGGGTTCGGTGCCGCTCTTGTCCTTCAGCATCTTGCTGATTTCTTCGTTCTGCTTCTTCTCGTCCTGCGAAGTGAAGTCCTTGCACTTGGTGTCGCCACCGGTGTTGACGACCTGTGAGGCCGAACATCCGCTGAACAGCAGCGCGGCGACCGCGATCGTGGCAGGAACAACTGGCCTCATCGTTCTCCTTAGTGAATTGGGGGTAGATATGTCTTACACCGGACCACCCGGTTCCAAACAGCCCGTTAGCCCGCGTCGGACAGCGTAATCCGCAGGGCGAAGCGTGGCTTGCGGCCTCGCGCCGCGATGGTTTCGATCAGCGTCACGACCCGAAACGACAACCGGTACTTGCGCCTGATCAGCGCTTCCGTGCGCGCCACGATCGCCGGATCGGTGAGGACCTCGGCGATGCCGTCGACGACGGGCCGGCCCGCCCGCACCTTGCCCGTGCGGCCGCAAGCGGCCAGCCGCACGCGGTGATCGTGCCGCAGTCGCTTGACCTTCCAGGCGTCGGCGGGCGTCCACGCCCACAGCTGGTCGCGGTCGCGGACGATCCACATCGGCGCGGCGACGGGTTCCCCGTTCCGCTTGAACGTCGTCAACGACACGAACTTCTCCTGGCCCAGGTCTGCGTCCACAGCTTCGGTCTTACCCTGCGCGCGCCGCGGTGACGACGATGGACTCCTGCCCGGTCTTCCACGCCTTCAGGAAGGTGGCGATGCTGACCTGCTCGTCGGCATGGTCGGCGGCTGGGTCGTTGAGGTGGACGATCTCCCTGTTGGTGTCGATGCCGGTGACCACCAGGAAGTGGTCGGCCTTGCTGCGCTGGTCGCTGGTGTCCCAGATGACCGCCGAATTCACCCAGGCGATGATCTTGCGGTCGCCGGACAGGTAGCGCTCCAGGGCGGGTAGCCCGGTTTCCTCGGGGTGCGCCGCATAGGTCATCACCGACTTGACGCCGTAGTGGTCGAGCAGCACGACCTCGTCGGCCATCTCGATGCCGCCGCCCCCGTTGGTGTAGATCGGTCCGGGGTTGGTTCCCGACGGGATCTTCTCCGCGAGCGCGATGATCTGCCGTTCCGTCGGCGCGTGCCCGGTGATTTCGCCGACCACGTCGGCCACCGACACCAGCCCGCAGTTGTCCTCGAGGGATTGCTGCTGCCAGTACCTGGCGGCCGCACGCGGGTCGCCGTACACGCCGGACGCGCCGGCCGAGGTCGTCGACGTGTCCGGGGACGCCGTCGCGGACGGCTGGTAGCCACAGCCCGAAACGAGGGTGACGATGATGACCAGGGCCGCGCCGAGGCACGCGGCCGCCACCGCAGTGCGCTTCGAGGCGCTCCGGAAACTGAACATGCTGGCCCGTCAACACGCGTCCGAGAGTCGAACAGCGTGCAAAAACTAGCACCCCGGACGACGGCTCCGGCAGACTTTGGCCAAACGGACGGTCAGTGCGGCAGCAGGAGCTGTTTCTGTTCGTTGAATTCCTCGTCGGTGAGGATTCCCGCGTCGCGCAGGGACGCCAGTTCACGCAACTCGGCGGCGATGCTGGTGATCGGGCCGCCCGCGGGAACCGGCGGAGCCGCCGTCGGCTCGGCGTTTTCCTTCGGCTCCTGTGGATCCGGCGTCTCGCGGCCAGGCTCACGCGGCTCTCCCGGCTTGTGCGTCGCCGCGCCGACCCGCTCCCGGCGGCCGGTGCCGCTACCCGCGCCGCCGGTGCCGACGGTGCCGGCCATCGCCCGCCCGGCCATGCCGGCCAGGGCCATCTGACTGAACATGCTGCCGACCCCGGAGCCCTCCGCGGCGGCAGCGGCGTTAACCGCCGGCAACGCCAGCGCCATGGGGCGAACTTCCGGGGCCGCCGAGACCCAGCCGCGCGGCACCGCCAACCCGCCGATCATCTTCGCCTCGCCCATGCCCGCCGCCACCGGCGAGCCCAGGTTCGTGATCACCGGGAACGGCGTCGGCGGCACCGGCGCCGAGCCCGGCCAAGTCTCGATGCCCGCCCAGCCGCTGACGATGTCGTCGGTGTGGACACCGATCAAGTAGCCGGCGATGTCGTAGGGCAGGGCCGTTATGCCCACGAAGGAGTCGACAGCGAGTCCCGACACGCTGGCCGGTGGGTCGATAAAGATGCCGGCCAGGTCCGCCACCAGGTCCAGCAGCTGCAGCGGGGTCAGCGCGTCGGCTGCGGCGGACGGGGCGGCCAGGGTGTTCAGGGCGCTGGGCACCGCGGAGAACGCCTGCTGCACGGACGACACCGCGCTTTGCACGTTGCCCGCGTCGGTACCCGCCGCCTGAGCGACCGCGGCGGATTGCGCCGCCTGTCCGCCAGGGTTGGTGGTCGACGAAGGTTCGCTGAACGGCGTGAGCGTCGCCGCGGCCGCCGAGGATCCGGCATACCCGAACATCGCCGAGGAATCCTGGGCCCACATCTCCGAATACAGGGCCTCGGTGGCCGCGATGGCCGGGGTGTTCTGCCCGAAGATATTCGTTGCGACCAGGGTCATCAGCAGCGCGCGGTTCGCCGCGATCACCGGCGGCGGCACCGTCTCGGCGAACACCGTCTCGTACGCGACCGCCGCCGCATGGGCCTGTGTGGCGGCCTCTTCGGCCTGCGTGGCGGAGGTCCTTGCCCATTCCACGTACGGGTAGGCCGCGGCGGCCATCGCTGCTGCTGACGGGCCTATCCAAGGCCCCGCGGTCAGGCTCGTGACCACGGACTGGTACGCGCTCGCCGTGGAATACAGATCGGCCGCGAGCGTCTCCCACGCGGTCGCGGCGGCTAACAAGGACCCCGCACCGGGGCCGGTATAGATACGCGCAGAGTTGACCTCGGGTGGCACTAGCGCGAAGTCCACGACGGCTCCTCCAATTGGTTTGACGGCCCCCAGCGCGGCTTCGGCGACGGCGTACGGCACGGTGCGGCCACGGTCTGCCAGCAAACGATCCTAGTGATTATATGAATACGATATGTCGTGGCGGTAACTGTTAGCCAAAAAGCCGTGCACCGACTATACGAGTGTCGGGGGCTTATGCCCAGCGGCAACTATTTCTGTGGGTTGCTACGTGCCGGGGCCGCACCGCGAATGCCCAGGCCGCGAGCGCTCGCCGGTGATTTCCGCGCACGCTACGAGTCCATGACTATGAGATCGGACACATCGAGCGAAGGCGGACCCAATGCCCCCCACTTCCCCAAGGCCCCCTAAGGCCCCCTCCTTCAAGGCTGAAGCCCTGCCGCCCGTCGCGGATGCCCAGACCTGGCGGGCAGCGCTCGACGACCTGCGCCAGCGGGAGAAGGCCGCCACCCGCGAGCTGGACGCGATCGCCGCCCAGCGCCGGCGCCTGCCGATGGTGGAGCTGCCCGACTACACCCTGATCGGGCCTGCCGGCCCGGTCAGCCTGGCCGACGTGTTCGACGGCCGTGCGCAACTGATCGTCTACCACCACATGTGGACGGACGGCGCGGAGTGGCAGTGCGCCGGGTGCACCGGCTTCACGTCGCAGTTCACTCGGCTGGACTTCCTGGACAACTACGACGCGCGCTTCGTCATCGTGACCAACGGACCGATCGACGAGGCGCTGGCCTACCAGCGCAAGGTGGGCAACCGGATGCCCTGGTACTCGTCGTCGCAGAGCCCCTTCTCCGCCGACATGGACGCACCACCCGGCGGGGGCTTCGCGGTCAACGTCTTCCTGCGCGACGGCGACACGGTGTACCGCACGTGGCACACCAGTGGGCGCGGCACCGAGCAGCTCAGCCACTCGTTCGCGCTCATCGACATCTTGCCGTGGGGGCGCCAGGAGGAGTGGCTCGATTCGCCCGACGGGTGGCCGTCGCGGCCCACCTACTCGGGTTGGCTGGGTTCGCCCGAAATCGCCGCCGCATACGGCCCCGGGGACACGTGAGGGCACCGCGGGTCGTGTAGAAGGGTCTGATGGACGATCCGCCCGTGCAGTCTTTCGATCCGGAGACGCTGCGGGCGGCCATGGCCCGGCGGCTGTATCGCCGATCGGTGGCCGGCGGGCAGATCACGCTGCCGGCCGTTCCGAGCATGATCGACGAGTACGTCCGGCTGTGCGACAACCTGTTTGCCGCCGTGGGCGTGCGGTACTCCCCCGAAGAATTCGCTCAGCTGAAGACGGTGCTGGCGGGCGAGTTGGCGAAGGCCTACGGGGATTCGTCGCGGTCCAACATCGTCATTTCCTTCCACGCCCCCTTCGGGATCGGCATGAATTACCGCGTCACCACCGAGTCGCTCAGCGTCGGGGGCGCCTACGACCAGTGGGTGTCCACCCGCGAGGGGGCGCTGTTCGGCAGCGAGCCCGACGCGCGGGTGTGGGCGCTCTCCGCCGAGATCACCGATCCCGCAAGCTATCCCGTGCTCGACATCGGCGCGGGAACCGGACGCAACACCCTGGCTCTGGCGCGCCGCGGCCACCCGGTCGACGCCGTCGAGATGGCCTCCAAATTCGCCGACATCATTCGCTCGGAGGCGAAGCGGGAATCGCTGGACGTGCGCGTCTTCCACGGCGACGTCTTCGAGACCATGGACGGCGTCCGCGACGACTACCAGCTGATCGTGGCCTCCGAGGTGGTGCCCGACTTCCGCACGACGCAGGAGCTGCGCGGGGTGCTGGAGCTCGCTGCCGACTGCCTTGCCCCCGGCGGGTACCTGGTGCTCAACATCTTCCTGGCGCGCCCCGGCTACACCCCCGACGACGCCGCGCGCGAACTAGGCCAGCAGTGCAACTCCATGATCTTCACCCGCGACGAACTGGCCGCCGCGGCGGCGTCGCTGCCGCTCGAGTTGGTGTCCGACGACTCCGTCGTCGAGTACGAGCAGGCGCATCTGCCAGACGGCGCCTGGCCGCCGACGAACTGGTTCCCGGGGTGGGCCCGCGGGCTGGATGTGTTCGACGTCGAGCCCGAGGAATCCCCGATCGAATTGCGTTGGCTGGTCTACCGGAAGCGACCGGGGCCTGACGACGGCACAGCCGGACAGTGACGTGCTATGCCCGTCTGAGCTGCGCTTTCGCTTCCCGCAACGATTCCGCGGCGGCTCGGCTGTCCTGTCGCGCTGCGTCGTATCGGCGTTCGGCACCGGCGAACTCGCGCTCGGCCTGACGCAGGCTCGTCCTTGCCTCGTCCAGGCGCTTTCGGGCTGCGCTGCATGCGGCTTCGCGCTCGGATAGCACGTCGTCAGTTGCCGCCTGGGCGCGCTCGGCGGCGGCCACGGCCGCCTTCAAGGTTTCCAGCTGCTGGCGCGCGGCCTCGGCCTTCCGCTCGGTTGACCTGTCGGTTGGCCGCCGCGTCTGCTTTCGCTTGGTTGTCGTCTTCGCGGCGCGCCCGCTCCCGGACGCCGATCCCGACGCCGATCCCGACACGGGAGCCGCATCGCCGAGCGCGCCGAATCCCGACCACCGCTCGGCCTTGGCCAATCGGCCCAGTCTCTCCGTGACGTCGGGGTCGGCAATCGCGGCCTGCAGCGTGCCGGTCACCGCGTCGCGCATCGCCGCCGGCGGGTTCTCGATGTCGGCGGCCGCGAAGGCGGCGCGAGTGAGTTCGTTGATGAGTCTGTGCTGTTCGGCGGACAGATCGCGAACTGCGGCACCGTCCATCGACGCGTGGGCGGCGCGCAGGCGATCCCCCAGGTCGTCAGCCGCTGCTTGGTGTCGCTGTTCCGAAGTTCGAGCCGGTTGACCACCCAGGCCGCGGTGGTCGGCTTGCGCGCGGCGGAAATGGCCTTGGCGGCGGCAGCGTCGCCGCGCTCCTTGGCGATCGCGGCCAATTTGGTGCGTTGCGCTGTGAACGCGTCCGGTGGCACCCAGTACAGCGAGTCGAATTCGTCGTCGGCCATGACGTCATGATCTCTCGCCGGCAGGCGCTGACGTGTGCGCCGCACGAGGCCCACCTCGACGGGGATGTGCGGCCGAGACCGGTCGGCGGACCCTGGCTCTGACGGGTTCGCCAAAAGTCTTGACTCGTTCCAGAAAGGTGACCATATTGAGGTGGTGTCCACGGCGGATTACACCGAGCAACTGCGGTCGGCAGATCTGCGGGTGACCCGGCCCAGGCTCGCCGTGCTCGCAGCCGTGAACGCTCATCCGCACGCCGACACCGAGACCATCTTCTCGGCGGTAAGGGCTGCCCTTCCCGATGTCTCCCGCCAGGCCGTGTACGACGTGCTCAATGCCTTCACCGCGGTGGGCCTGGTTCGTCGGATCCAGCCGACGGGTCTGGTCGCCCGATACGAGTCCCGGGTCGGCGACAACCACCACCACCTGGTATGCCGTTCCTGCGGGGTCATCGCCGACATCGACTGTGCCGTCGGCGAAGCGCCGTGCCTTACGCCGTTCGACGAAAACAACGTTCTGGACGGCTTCGTCCTCGACGAGGCCGAAGTCATCTACTGGGGCTTGTGCCCCGACTGCTCGACAGCCGTTTCCCGATCACAGCCGTGATCACAGCCCACATCACCAACCGGAAGGAATGCTGTGTCATCCGAAACCTCCGATAGCCGCCCACCCCAGGCCGACACGAATACGGCCAGCAAGAGCGAGAGCGAAAACCCGGCGATCCCGTCCCCCACGCCGAAGTCAGACGCGCCGCGGACCAACCAGGACTGGTGGCCCAACCAGATCGACGTGTCTAGACTTCACCCGCACTCGCCGCAGGCCAACCCGCTGGGCGACAACTTCGACTACGCCGCGGAATTCGCGAAGCTCGACGTCGAGGCGCTCAAGGCCGATCTGGTCTCGGTGATGACCACCTCGCAGGACTGGTGGCCCGCCGACTACGGCCACTACGGCGGCTTTTTCATCCGGATGAGCTGGCACGCCGCCGGCACCTACCGCATTTTCGACGGCCGCGGCGGGGGTGGCCAGGGCCTGCAGCGGTTCGCTCCGCTCAACAGCTGGCCGGACAACGCCAGCCTGGACAAGGCGCGCCGACTGCTCTGGCCGGTCAAGAAGAAGCACGGCAACAAGATCTCCTGGGCGGACCTGCTGGTCTTCGCCGGCAACGTGGCGCTGGAGTCGATGGGCTTCAAGACCTTCGGCTTCGGCTTCGGCCGCGAGGACGTGTGGGAGCCCGAAGAGGTCCTGTTCGGTGAAGAGGACGAATGGTTGGGCACCAACAAGCGCTACTCGGGCAAGCGCGACCTCGCGCAGCCCTACGGCGCGACCACGATGGGCCTGATCTACGTGAACCCCGAAGGCCCCGAGGGTAAGCCGGACCCGATTGCCGCGGCGCACGACATCCGGGAGACGTTCGGCCGCATGGCCATGAACGACGAGGAGACCGCGGCCCTGATCGTCGGCGGCCACAGCTTCGGCAAGACGCACGGCGCCGGTGACGCCGATCTCGTCGGACCCGAGCCCGAGGCCGCCCCGATCGAGCAGCAGGGGCTGGGCTGGAAGAGCTCCTACGGCAGCGGCGTGGGCGAAGACGCCATCACCAGCGGTCTGGAGGTGGTCTGGACGCCCACCCCGACCAAGTGGGACAACAGCTTCTTGGAGACGCTGTACGGCTACGAGTGGGAGCTGACCAAAAGCCCGGCCGGCGCGTGGCAGTTCACCGCGAAGGACGGCGCCGGGGCGGGCACCATCCCCGACCCGTTCGGTGGACCGGGGCGCGCCCCGACGATGCTGGTCACCGACGTCTCGCTGCGCGAGGACCCCATCTACCGGGAGATCACGTCCCGCTGGCTGAAGAACCCCGAGGAGCTGTCCGAGGCGTTCGCGAAGGCGTGGTACAAGCTGCTGCACCGTGACTTGGGCCCGATCTCGCGTTACCTGGGTCCCTGGGTCGCCGAACCGCAGCTGTGGCAGGACCCGGTTCCGGCCGTCGACCACCCGCTGGTCGACGAGCAGGACGTCGCCGCCCTGAAGAGCAAGGTGCTCGAATCCGGGCTGTCGGTGCCGCAGCTGGTCAAGACCGCATGGTCGTCGGCGGGCAGCTACCGCAACACCGACAAGCGTGGTGGCGCCAACGGGGCGCGGATCCGCCTCGAGCCGCAGAAGAGCTGGGAGGTCAACGAGCCCGCCGAGCTGGAGAAGGTGCTGACGGTCCTGGAAGGAATCCAGCAGGACTTCAACGGCTCCGCCTCCGGCGGCAAGAAGCTCTCGCTGGCCGACCTGATCGTGCTGGCGGGCTCGGCGGCGGTGGAGAAGGCCGCGAAGGACGCGGGCCACGCGGTCACGGTGCCGTTCACGCCCGGCCGTACCGACGCGACGCAGGAGGACACCGACGTGGAGTCGTTCGCGGTCCTCGAACCGCGGGCCGACGGGTTCCGCAACTACGCGCGTCCCGGCGAGAAGGCTCCGCTCGAGCAGATGCTGCTGGAACGGGCCTACCTGCTGGGCGTGACCGGGCCGGAGCTGACGGTGCTCATCGGCGGCCTACGTGCCCTGGGGGCCAATCATGGCGGCAGCAAGCACGGCGTATTCACCGACAAGGTCGGCACGTTGACCAACGACTTCTTCGTCAACCTGCTCGACATGGGCACCGAGTGGAAGGCGTCGGGGACCGCGGAGAACGTCTACGAGGGCACCGACCGCGCGTCGGGCGCCGCGAAGTGGACCGCGACCGCGAATGACCTGGTGTTCGGCTCGAATTCGGTGCTCCGCGCACTCGTCGAGGTGTACGCGCAGGACGACAACCAGGCGAAGTTCATCGAGGACTTCGTCGCCGCCTGGGTCAAGGTGATGAACAACGACCGATTCGATCTGACCTAGCGTCAACCGTCGACGCCCCCGCAGGCCGCCCGGCTCGCGGGGGCGTCGCGCATCGTCGGGCGGCTGGGGGCGGCTAGGTCCACCACTCGCCGCGGGCGAGCAGCACATCGCGAAGCAGGTCGGCGCGATCGGTGATGATGCCGTCGACACCCATGTCGAACAACGCGTGCATCGCGGCCGGGTCGTCGATGGTCCACGCGTGCACCTGCCGTCCCGAGGCGTGCAGGGCCCGTACCAGCGCCGGCGTGATGATCGGCAGGCCGCCGAGCCGCGCCGGGGCCTGCACGCAGTCGCTGTCATGCAGCATCCGCCACGCGTACGCCCGGGCATACGGCGTTCGGCTCGTCAGCATGGCCAGGAGGCCGGCCGTCCCCGCCGCCGTCGCGACGGGTCGGGACATCAGGCGCAACGCGTGCCGTCGCCGGCGATCGGAGAACGACGTGACCAGCACGCGGTCGTGCGCGCCCAGGCGTTCGATGACGTCGACGGTCGGCTCGATGGCCGACGCGTGCTTGAGGTCGATGTTGACGCGGACGTGCGGCAGGGCCGTCAGCAGGTCTTCGAGCGTCGGGATCGTTTCCCCGGCACCCAGCTTTGCTCTGCGCACGTCACGCCAGTGCAACTGATCGACCATGCCCGGCACGCCGGACTCGGCGCCGAGCCCGCGGTCGTGCAGGATCACCGCCGTGCCGTCCCGGGTGCCGTGAACATCGGTCTCGATGTAGCGGTATCCGAGCTTGGCCGCCTCGTGGAACGCCGCCATGCTGTTCTTCGGCCATCTGAATGACGTAAAGCCTCTGTGCGCCATGGCGATTCGCCCGGTCCCGCGCAGGAAATCGACGTCGCGCGCGGCGCTCATCGGCTAAGTCTAGAACGGCGAGCAGACGCGAAAGCCCCCATTTCGGCACGAAATGAGGGGCGTTCGCGTCTGCTCGCGCTGCTTGTCGGGCGCTACCGGCTGAGGTCCCACTGCCCATAGTCGGGCGCTAAGACATCGTCGATGTCGATGCTGGTGCCGCCGAGGAGCGGGCCGTTGATCACGCCCTGATAGAGCACCGCGGCGGGTTCACGCTCGCCGTGCGACCAGCTCCTGGTCTGCCACGCCCACTTGAATCCCGCCGTCGTCGAGTTGCCGATCACGCCGTCCCGAATCGCCCACCCGCAGGCCTTCGCGTGGCCGTAGATGCCGGTGCGGCCCACACCGAGCACGGAGTTGATGCCGCGAAACCACTCGACGGCCGGGCCGTTCCATGTGTTGACGTCGATGTCGTCGTCGACGCTGAAAAAGATCGGCGCAGAACCCGGCCCCCCGGCCGCCGCGTGCAACCGTTGCGCGGTCTGGGCGTCGGCCACGCCGCCGTCGCGCCCGCGGGTGAAATCCGACGGCGCGGACCCACCCGGCTTGCCGTACTGAAAGTTGCTGACGATGTGCAAGCCTTCCGCCCGCAGCGCGTCGGCGTATTCGCGGGTGATGGGCTTTGCCTCGAAATGCTTGCCGGGCCGCGCCTCGGACACGTAGTTGACGACGCCGGCGTAGCCCGCCGCCTTGATCTCGGCCGGCGGGATTCTGAGCTCGGCAAAATCGATCAGCTGAATGTTGTCGGCCGACGCCGGCGGCGCATCCAGTGCGGCGGCCGCCGCCCCCAGACCCAGCAGCACGGGTGCGGACAGGGAGTATCTGAGGACGTCGCGTCTGGAGACAGATCGCTCGCCGCTGCGTCCACGAGGCGAGGCCGAACGGGGCATCGCGTGATGGTAGCAAAGCCTGGACGGCCAGGGTCCGACGATCGCTCACCCAGCCGGGACCCCAGGCGAGGCCTCTGAACTGGGGTTTTCCGCGAAACCCGGACCGCGTTGCGGTGTTTAGCTGGCCGAACTATAGTCTGGACAGGTGTCCAGTTTTACTCGCGCGCTTCGCGGGACCCGGTTGATCTCGATCGAATTTGGGCACACTTCCGCCGTCATAAGAGCTGCGCAGAAGGGTTGAGTATGCGAGTTGCGCTTCTGTCCTATCGGAGCAAACCCCACTGCGGCGGACAGGGCGTCTATGTGCGCCACCTCAGCCGCGGGCTGGTGGAGCTCGGCCACGACGTCGAGGTGTTCTCCGGCCAGCCCTACCCCGAACTGCTTGACCCGCGGGTGCGGCTGACGAAGGTGCCGAGCCTGGACCTGTACCGCGAGCCCGACCCGTTTCGGGTGCCGCGGCCCAGCGAGATTCGCGACTCGATCGATCTGCTGGAGCTGGCCACGATGTGGACGTCGGGTTTTCCCGAGCCGCGCACGTTCACGTTGCGCGTCGCGCGCCTGCTCGCCGGCAGGGCGGGCGATTTCGACCTCGTCCACGACAACCAGAGCCTGGGCACCGGACTGCTGACCATCGCCGGCACGGGCCTGCCGGTGGTGGCCACGGTGCATCATCCGATCACGCGGGATCGGGTGCTCGACCTCGCCGCGGCCCGCTGGTGGCGAAAGCCGCTGGTGCACCGGTGGTACGGGTTCTCCAAGATGCAGAAGCACGTCGCACGCCAGATTCCGGACCTGCTGACCGTGTCGTCGTCGTCCGCGCAGGACATCGTCGCCGATTTCGGTGTGTCGGCGGACCAGCTGCACGTGGTGCCGCTGGGCGTGAACACCGAGCTGTTCAAGCCGGGGTCGCACCCACGCCGACCCGGCCGGGTGATCGCGATCGCCAGCGCGGACACCCCGCTGAAGGGGGTCAGCACCCTGATGCACGCGGTCGCCAAGCTGCGCACCATCCGGGACCTCGAACTGCGGCTGGTCGCCAAGGTCGAGCCCAACGGCCCGACGGAGAAGCTGATCGCCGAGCTGGGGATCTCCGACATCGTCCACATCAGCAGCGGGCTGTCCGACGCCGAGCTGGCCGCGTTGTTCGCCTCGGCCGAGGTCGCCTGCATCCCGTCGCTCTACGAGGGGTTTTCGCTGCCCGCGGTGGAGGCAATGGCCAGCGGCACGCCGATCGTGGCGAGCCGGGTGGGCGCGCTGCCCGAGGTCGTCGGGACCGACGGCGCCTGCGCCGAGCTGGTGCCGGCCGCCGACGTCGAGGCGCTGACGGACGCGCTCGGCGCGCTGCTCGACTCGCCGGAGAAGCGTCGCCGC
The DNA here is from genome assembly GCF_059812195.1 of Mycobacterium sp. NGS68. Lineage (NCBI taxonomy): Bacteria > Bacillati > Actinomycetota > Actinomycetes > Mycobacteriales > Mycobacteriaceae > Mycobacterium > Mycobacterium sp. NGS68. The sequence goes on from NZ_JCALCE010000007.1 coordinate 188,073, forward strand.
CTGGGCGCGGCGGGCCGAGCGCGTGCGGTCGACGTGTTCAGTTGGGAGGCCGTGGCCGCGCAGACCGTGCGGGTCTACGAGCGGGCGATCGCGCGCGCCGAGGGCCGGGCGCAGTGCTGACCGTCGACTTCGACCGGCTGGGGATTGGCCCGTCGACCAGGGTCATCGATGTCGGCTGCGGCGCCGGCCGGCACGCCTTCGAGGCGTATCGGCGCGGCGCCGACGTCGTCGCCTTCGACCAGGACGAGTCCGAGCTGCGTTCCGTGGAATCGATCCTGCAGGCGATGGCCGAAGCCGGTGAAGCGCCGGCCGGCGCGTCGGCGCAGGTCGTCGTCGGCGACGCGCTGAAGCTGCCGTACGCCGACGGCACCTTCGACTGCGTCATCGCCTCGGAAATTCTGGAGCACGTGCCGCAGGACGACGCGGCCATCGCCGAACTGATCAGGGTGCTCAAAGTCGGTGGCACACTCGCGGTCAGCGTGCCGCGGTGGCTGCCCGAGCGGGTGTGCTGGCTGCTGTCGGAGGAGTACCACAGCAACGAGGGCGGCCACGTCCGCATCTATCGGGCCAGCGCGCTGCGCGACAAGATCGCCGGTAGCGGCCTGGAACTCACCCACACCCATCACGCGCACGCCCTGCACTCGCCGTTCTGGTGGCTGAAATGCGCTGTGGGAGTGTCCAACACCGACCATCCCGCGGTGACGGCGTACCACAAGCTGCTGGTGTGGGACCTGATGCGCCGGCCGAAGATCACGCAGCTGGCGGAATCGCTGCTGAATCCGCTGGTCGGCAAGAGCGTCGCGCTGTATTTCACCAAGCCCGCTCGGGCGATGGCAGGTCAAGCGACACAAGGATATTCAATTGCATCGGTTTGATCCGCCGGCGGTCGCGGGCGTCCTCACCCCCGAGCAGTGCCGGCAGACCGCGATGTCCATCGCCGCGGCACAGGAATCTTCGGGCGCCATCCCCTGGTTCGACGGCGGGCACACCGACCCGTGGGATCACGTGGAATGCGCGATGGCGCTCACCACCGCCGGCGAGTTTGAACCGGCCCGCGCCGCGTTCGAGTGGAGCCTTCGCACGCAACGGCCGGACGGTTCCTGGCCCCTCCAGACCCGCGCGGGAACGGTCGAGGACGCCAACAGTGACAGCAACTTCTGCGCCTACATCGCCACCGGCGTCTGGCATCACGTGCTGGTCACCGGCGACCAATCTTTCGCCGCGCGGATGTGGCCGGTGGTGCGGCAGGCGATCGATTTCGTCATCGACCTGCAGGTCGGCTACGGCGAGATCTGCTGGGCGCGTAGCGCGGCCGGTCCGGTACGGGAGGCGCTGATGACGGGCTGTGCCAGCGTGTACCACAGCATTCGGTGTGCCCTGGCGCTCGCCGACCTGGTCGGGGAGCCGCAGCCCGAGTGGGAACTGGCGGTCGGCAGCCTCGGCCATGCGATCGTCGCGCATCCGGAGGCGTTCACCGAGAAGGACCGCTATTCGATGGATTGGTACTACCCCATCCTCGGCGGCGCGCTGCGCGGCCCGGCGGCCGCGGCCCGTATCACGCAGCGGTGGGACGAGTTCGTGGTCGACGGGCTCGGCATTCGCTGCGTGAGCGACCGGCCGTGGGTGACCGGCGCCGAAACCTGCGAGCTCGTCCTGGCGCTGGAGGCCGTCGGGCACCGGTCGGCCGCGCATCAGCAGTTCGCCGCGATGCAGCACCTGCGCGAGCGGGACGGTTCCTACTGGACCGGCTTGGTGTTCGCCGACGGGAAACGCTGGCCTGAGGAACGGACCACCTGGACCGGCGCCGCGATGATCCTGGCCGCCGACGCGCTGTCGGACACCACTCCCGCCGCCGGGATCTTCCGCGGCGACGGGCTGCCGACGGGCCTGCAGACCGACTTCGAATGCGAGTGCGTCGCCAGCGGGCGGTGACGCGGGTCGGGTGACGCGGGTCGGCTCGGGTGCCTGTCGGCTCTGGTGCGGCGGCTCGGATGCCTGTCGGCTCGGGTGTCTGACGTCGAGACTTAATCCACGGCGAACGTCGTCGGCGTGTCGTCGCCGTGGTTTAAGTGTCGCGCTGGCGAGTGCGTCGCCAGCGGGCGGTGACGCGAGTCGCGTCCCCGCGGGCTCTGGTGCCTGTCGTCGAGACTTAATCCACGGCGAACGTCGTCGGCGTGTCGTCGCCGTGGTTTAAGTGTCGCGGTGGCGAGTGCGTCGCCAGCGGGCGGTGACGCGAGTCGGGTCCCCGGCGGGTCGGGGGACGGACGCGGGTCGGGGGTCCCGGCGGCTCGGGTCCCGGCGGCTCGGGTGCCCATCGGCTCGGGTGCCTGTCGTCGAGACTTAATCCACGGCGAACGTCGTCGGCGTCGTCGCCGTGGTTTAAGTGTCGCGATGGCGAGCGCGTCGCCAGCGGGCGCGGCGCGGGCCGGGCAAAAGGCGCCGCGCTAGATCGGCTCGCCCGGTCGGCCCCCGGTGCGCTCGAGCGCGCGCAGCGAACCCGTCGCCGACACCTCCCGGAACTGGCCGGAGTCGAGCGCGCGGCGATAGATGTAGTACGGCGGGCGCCCGCCGTCCTTGGGATCCGGGAACACGTCGTGGATGACGAGCGCACCCCCGACGTCCACCCATTTCGCCCAGCCCTCGAAGTCCTGGTTGGCGGCGGCTTCGGAGTGGCCGCCGTCGATGAAGAGCAACCGCAGCGGGGTGCGCCACCCGCGCGCCACCACCGGAGACTTGCCCACCACGGCGACGACGTGGTCGTCCAGCCCGGCGGCGTCGAGCGTGCGGCGAAACGTCGGGAGCGTGTCGAACAGGCCGGTGACCTCGTCGACCAACGAGGCGTCGTGGTACTCCCAACCGGGCTGGTGCTCCTCCGACCCGTGGTGATGGTCGACCGTGTAGAGCACGCTCCCGGTCTGTTGCGCCGCCGCCCCGAGCAGCAGGGTGGATTTGCCGCAGTAGGTCCCGATCTCGACGCCGATGCAGCCGTCGAGGTAGCGCACGGCGATGTCGTAGAGCGCGCGCCCCTCGTCGGCCGGCATGAACCCCGTCACCTGTTCGGCCAGCGCGAACAACCGCTCGTTTGCGTCCGTGTGTGTCCGGCTCATCAGGCGAATTTATCGCGTGTTCCCGCCGGTCTTGTCGGCCGCCCAGCACCCGAAGCGCAATCGCTCTAACATCGTGCTGTGCGCTTCCATCCCCTCAAACAGATTGTCATCGGCGTGGCGCCGGCGGTCATCGCCGCCGGGTTGACGTTCACCGCCGCCATGTTGCCGGCCGGCGCGCCGGGTGCAGCGCCCTCGGCCGCGGCCGCGAACTGTCCGCAGGTGCAGGTGGTCTTCGCCCGCGGCCGCCTGGAGTCGGCCGGCCCCGGCGTCCTGGGCAATGCGTTCATCAACGCGCTGAGCTCCAAGGTCGGCGGCAGGAGCTTCGGCTCGTACGCCGTGCGGTACCCGGCCGACACCCAGGTCGACGTCGGCGCCAACGACATGAGCCAGCACGTCCAGAACATGATCAACACCTGCCCTGCCACGCGGCTGGTGCTGGGCGGTTACTCCCTGGGCGCGGCGGTGACCGACGTGGTGCTGGCGGTTCCCTTCTCCGCGTTCGGCTTCGACAACCCCCTGCCGGCCGGCGCCGACCAGCACATCGCCGCGGTCGCGTTGTTCGGCAACGGCAGCCAGTGGGCGGGCCCGATCACGAACTTCAACCCCATCTACAACGATCGGACGATCGAGCTTTGCCACGGCGCGGATCCGATCTGCAACCCGGCCGACCCGAACACCTGGCAGGACAACTGGCCGCAGCACCTCGCCAGCGCTTACGTGCACGACGGCATGGCCAACCAGGCCGCCGACTTCGTCGCGGGCAAGCTCTAGCGAGCCGGACCGGGCGTTTCGCCGCTACAGTGTGGATCGGTGATGCCACATTTCGGGGGGCGCGGTGGGCAGAAGTGAGTACCGTTTCGCGATTCGCGCGCTGCGCGAAGGCGGTTTGACGACGGTATTCATCGCCGCGGTCGCCGCAGCCTGCTTCGGGTCGCTGGGGCTTCTTGCCCTGATGCAGTTCCACCCGGACGGTCCGGTCGGCATCGTCAGCCGGGCCGTGCAGGCCGCCGCGATGCTGGTCGCCGCGGGCTTCGGGCTGCGGTGGGCGCTGGGCCGGTGGCCCGGTTACCCCCTGGTCATGACGTTCGTCGTAAGCGCCGATATCGCCGTCGCCGCGGTCGCGGCGACGATGTCGACGCCGCCGTCCCGGCTGTGCGCCACGCTGTACATGGGCCTGGTGGGCGTGTTCGCGGCGTTTGTGCTCGGCCGACGAGTCCTGTGCCTGCACTGCGCGTTCGGCATCGCGGTGATCCTGGGCATCACCGCTTGGGCGGTGTTCGACGGGCGGGCCAGCGCATTCGGGCTGTTCATCTACTACATGCCGGCGCTGACCTGGGTGGTGGTCGCGCCGCTGGGTGGCCTGGCCCTGATCGAAGGCGGACGACGCGCGATCAGTCGTACCGCGCGCTCGGCCCACTACGATCCCCTGACCGGGCTGCGGAATCGCCGCGGCTTCTCCGCCGCGATCGAGCTGGCTCTGCCCCGCCGGACGCCGTCCAAGGCGGTCGTCATCGCGGTGTGCGACGTCGACCGGTTCAAGATGCTCAACGACGTATACGGCCACGCCGTCGGCGACTCCGCCCTGATCGCGATGGCCCAGCGGTTGCGCGAGCTCGCGCGGCCCGGTGAAATCGCGGCCCGGATCGGAGGCGACGAGCTCGTGCTCGCGGTCGTGCGCGACGACCCGGCCGAGCCGACGGAATTGGCGCACAGGCTGTGGTCGCTGACGTGCACCGAGGTGGACTCTGTGGTGCTGACCGCGAGCATCGGAATCGCGTCGCGCGCCACCGACGACCCCTACTTCTCCATCTACGACGTGCTACGGCACGCCGATGCCGCCATGTACGAGGCCAAGCGGTCCGGCGGAGCCAGCTGTGTGATTCACCGGCCGGCCGCGGACGCTAGCGGAACCGGCGCCGCGGCCGACTCCGGGCGAGTTGCCGCGGTTCAACGAATCTGAGTCCCCAGCCGACGACGGCGGGCAGCCCGAGGTGGGCGGGCAGGTTGCGCTGGATCCGACGTGCGGAGACCAGCAGCATCAGGCCGATGGCGCGCTTGCTCAGCGAGATGCGGCTGGTGCGTTGCCTCCACGTCGGCGGCGTCGAGCCGGCGCGGCGACCGACGTGGTAGCCGACGTACAGCGAGGTCACCAACGCGGAGATCACCGCAAGCGCTGTCATGAAGATGAGCGTCCTTCGTCGCTGTCGCGAGAAGGTCACGAGCCAGCCACACCTCAGCCAAAACGAGGAGACGGCGGATTATTCCGCCGTCTCCTCGGGTGGGAAGAATATGTAAGCCGCGTCAGCGAGATTTGCTGTCGACCGCGACCAAATGGAAGCTCGCGCGCCGGTTTTCGACGGCGGAGCTATATCCGGACGCTGCTGACAACGGCTGCGAATCGCCACCCTGCGCGGCTGCACGCTGTTTGGCCAGGAACGAGGGGTGACGCCGCATGGCTTCCATGCGTGCATTTTGACGCCGCTGAGCAGCCGCCCAAGCGGGGTGTGATTCCAGGAAAACTACGGTCGCACCTGATGCATTCGCCACGATCGTCAACTCTCTCCTGATGAAGAATCGGCCGTTAATCCCACGGCAACGTGGACTAACCCTTGATTAATGATGCCCAGGTGAACCTGTGATCAAACCTTTGCGATCCTGAGATTTAGCCGTGAATTCGTTTGCGCGAACAGACGCAAAAGCACCCAAAAACCGTCGTTTTAGGGTGCTTTTACGTCTGCTCGCCGGACGACGGGAGTTCTCCGGTACCGTGCGCTCATGCCCGAGAAGAACCGTCGCTTCCTGCTTCGCGAGCGCCCCGTCGGGCGCATCGGACCCAACACCTTCGAGCTCACCGAGCAGGCGGTCCCCGACATCGGCGACGGCGAGGCACTGGTACGCGTCGACTGGATCTCCCTCGACCCGACCAACCGCACCTGGATCAACGACACCCCGACCTACCTGCCGCCGGTGGGCATCGGTGAAGTGATGCGCGCCGGCGGGATCGGCGAGGTCGTCGCGTCGAAGAACCCGCACTACGCCGTCGGCCAGATCGTGCAGGGCCTGGTCGGCTGGCAGGAGTACGTGATCGCCTCGGACTCGGCGCCGCTGCTGCCGGTCAACGTCGCCGAGGGCGTCTCGCCCAGCGCCTACATGGGTGCGCTCGGGATGACCGGGCTGACCGCGTGGGTCGGGATCCGCGACATCGGCAAGCCGAAACCGGGTGAGACGGTGGTCGTCTCGGCCGCGGCCGGCGCGGTCGGGTCGGTCGCCGGCCAGCTCGCCAAGGCCGACGGCGCGCGGGTCGTCGGGATCGCCGGCGGCCCGGAGAAGTGCGCGATCCTGACCGAGCAGCTGGGCTTCGACGCAGCCGTCGACCACAAGGCCGGGGACTGGTACCGGCAGCTCGCCGCCGCGACGCCCGACGGCATCGACGTCGACTTCGAGAACGTCGGCGGCGACATCATGGACGCGATCTTCGCCCGCCTCAACATCGGCGCGCGGGTCGCGCTGTGCGGCCTGATCTCCGGCTACAACGACGCCGACCCGCCGCCGGGGCCGCGCGCGTTCGCCAACCTGCTGATCCAGCGGGCGACGGTGCAGGGTTTCATCGTCCTGGACCACTTCGGCCGGGCCGCGGAGGCGAACGCCGAGATCGCCGGCCTGATCAACGAGGGCAAGCTCACGCCGCTGGAAACCGTCGTCGAGGGCTTCGAGCAGCTGCCGACGGCCATCAACATGCTGTTCGACGGCAAGAACGTCGGCAAGCTCATGGTGAAGACGTCCGGATAAGCACCCGCGTCGCGTAGCGTGCCGCACATGTTCCGGATGACGGTGCAGGACGTGTTCGTGATCCGCGGCCGCGGGGCGGTCGCGACCGGCCGGGTGGAGAGCGGCCAACTGCGGGTGGGCGACACGGTCCAGATCAACGACGGGCCGCGCGTCGCCGTCGACGCCATCGAGGCGTTCCGCAAGAAGAGGGACAGCGCGGCGGCCGGCGACAACGTCGGACTGCTCTTCAAGAACCTCGACACGAACGACGTCGCCGCGGGAGATGTCATCACCGCGGCGGGCGGTGTCTATCTGGCGTAGGAGTGGCGTAGGAGTACGCCCGCATAAGCCCTATCGTCGTCGCATGGCGAGCGACATCACCGCCCCGACGGACGATGACGCTGTCCCCCACCTGCATCGAGAGCTTTCCAACCGGCAGATCCAGCTGATCGCGATCGGCGGCGCGATCGGCACCGGCCTGTTCATGGGCTCCGGCCGGACGATTTCCCGCGCCGGGCCGTCGGTGCTGCTGGTATACGCGATCATCGGGTTCTTCATCTTCTTCGTGTTGCGCGCGATGGGCGAGTTGCTCCTGTCCAACCTGAACTACAAGTCGTTCGTCGACTTCGCGGCCGACCTGCTGGGGCCCGCGGCGGGCTTCTTCATCGGGTGGTCGTACTGGTTCGCCTGGATCGTCACCGGCATCGCGGAAGTTGTCGCGATCACCGGGTATTGCCGGTTCTGGTGGCCCCACCTGCCCGGCTGGGTGCCCGCACTGGTCACGGTCGCGCTGGTGCTGGTGTTCAACCTGTTCAGCGTCCGCAACTTCGGGGAGATCGAGTTCTGGTTCGCGCTGATCAAGCTGGCGGCGATCCTGTGCCTGATCGGCGTCGGCGCGATCCTGCTCGCGACCGGTTTCGTTTCTCCGCAAGGTCAACCGGCGGCCGTCGGAAACCTCTGGAACGAAGGCGGCTTCTTCCCCACCGGGTTCACCGGCGTGGTCGGCGGGTTCCAGATCGCGTTCTTCGCGTTCGTCGGCGTGGAACTCGTCGGCACCGCCGCCGCCGAGACGGCGAGCCCGCACCGCACGCTGCCCCGCGCGATCAACGCCGTGCCACTGCGCGTGGCGATCTTCTACATCGGGGCGTTGCTGGCGATCCTCACCGTCATCCCCTGGCGGCAGTTCGAGAGCGGCAGGTCCCCATTCGTGACGATGTTTTCGCTGGCGGGACTGGGCGCGGCGGCCTCGATCGTCAACTTCGTGGTGATCACGGCGGCCGCGTCGTCGGCGAATTCCGGTGTGTTCTCCACCGGCCGCATGCTTTTCGGCCTGGCCGACGAGGGCAGCGCCCCCGCTTCCTTCCGCCGGCTCAACCGTGGCGGCGTGCCCGCGCCCGCGCTCCTGGTGACCGCCGTCCTGCTGCTGACGTCCATCCCGCTGCTCTATGTCGGCGGCTCGGTGATGGGCGCCTTCACGCTGCTGACCACCATTTCGTCGCTGCTGTTCATGTTCGTCTGGGCGATGATCGTCGTCAGCTATCTCGTCTACCGTCGCCGGCACGTGCGGCGACACGCGGCCTCCCGGTACCGGATGCCGGCCGGGGTACCGATGTCCTGGGCCGTGCTGGTCTTCTTCGCGTTCGTGATCTGGACGCTGTGCACCGAACGCGAAACCGCCATGGCGCTGGCGTGGTTTCCGCTGTGGTTCGTCCTGCTGGGCGCCGGCTGGCTGATCGTGCGGCGCCGACCCGGCCACGCCGAGCAATACCGCCTGTTCCAGGCCGAAATGCAGCACCCCACCGATTCGGGTGACTAAACCGCCCCGGTCGCATTATCGTTTCCGTCGGTTCTGCAACGACGGAGAACATTCCCACGAGCGGAAAGCGCACGGCCCGGTATGACCAGTCCCACCGATTCACTGCACCACGGGGCCCCTTCGGGCCACGCCGCCGCCGGTACTTCCCCGGCGCCCCCGCTTCCGACGAGTCCGGACAAGCACCCCATCGCGCCGTCGCCGCCGGTGCCCCAGCATCCCTATGGTGACAACGGGCACAACCTACTGGCCAAGGGCGTACGGCCGACGGCCGCGGGCGGCTGGCGCAAGGTGGTCGTCAACCTCACCGGCGGACGGATCAACCCGGGGCCGAGCGCCGGCCAGCGGCATGCCGCCGAGTTGATCAGCCGGGTCCGCGCCACCCTCGACGACGTGCACAAGGTCGCGTTCGTGTGCGCCAAGGGCGGCGTCGGCAAGAGCACGATGACCGTCGCGGTGGGCAATGCCATCGCGCGGGTCCGTGGCGACCGGGTGATCGCCGTCGACGTCGACCCCGACCTCGGTGACCTGTCCGCGCGATTCAGCGAACGCGGGGGCCCGGACGCCAACATCGAGCAGGTGGCGTCGCTGCGCAACGTCGAGCGCTACTCGCACGTGCGCGTGCACACGGTGCTGAACAACGACCGGCTGGAACTGCTGAGCGCCCAGAACAATCCGAAGGCGTCCTACACCCTGGGTCCGGACGACTACTCCGCCACGATGAACATCCTGGAACGGCACTGCAATGTGATCCTGCTCGATTGCGGCACGTCGATCACCGACCCGCTGTTCCAGACGATCGCCGGCGACGTGACGGGCCTGGTCGTGGTGGCATCCCAAGATGTGCGGGGCGTCGAGGGTGCGCTGGCGACGCTGGAATGGCTGTACTCGCACGGGTTCGACCGGCTGCTGCCCCGGACCGTGGTCGCGCTCAACGCGACGCGCGACGGCCGCCCGCTCGTCGACCTGAAGGTGGCCGAGAACGAGCTGGGCAAGTTCGTCTCGCAGGTCTACCGGGTGCCCTACGACGTGCACCTGGCCCAGGGGTTGGCGGTCGACTTCGGCACCCTCAAGCCGCGGACCCGCAAAGCCGTCCTGGAGCTGGCCGGCGGCGTGGCCCAGCACTACGCGACCAGCCAGTCCACCAGCCAGGCCCGGGGCTATCGGGAGGACGACCTCGGTTCCTGGATCGACATGATCCGCTGACTCAGGGCCCGCGCCGCCACCAGGGCGCCCACCAACACGGCGACGCAGACGAGTCCGTCGTCCTTGAGGCCCCACTTCACCGCCGCGAGCGTCGACGCCCCTGCCACGCACAGCAGCGCGCCGACGGCGACGCCGCGCCACACCGACGTGATCGCCGGCGCGCCGTCCCACCCGGGTAGCGGGTTGTTCTCCAGGCCCCGCAGCGCCACGAACAGCAGCGCCACGACGCCGACCATGATGAACAGCTGCTCGATGCTGATCCCGAGGAAATCCGGTTGGCCCGGGTACCGGGGACGCCCGAAGCCGTCGAACAGCAGGTGCACGCCCAGCAGCGCGGGCATGTGCCAGAGATAGAGGGTCATGGCGCCGGAGTTGCCGACGGCGGTCCACCACCACACCCTCGGGCGTTGCGCCCACCGGCCGATCGCCGGCGCCGCGGCGACGGCCAGCGCGCTCAGCATGATCGCGTGCCCGGCCAGCAGCAGTGACGGCGGGCTCATGTTCGGCAGCCGCTGCCCCTCGATGCCGACCAGGCTCAGCTCGTACGGACCCCAGCGCAGCAGCGCGACGTTGACCGCGAACGCCGCCGCGGCCGTGCCCAACGCCGCGCGCCCGGTCAGCAGGTCGCGCCGGTAGCCGACGCCGAACATGGCGGGGATGAGCCAGACGGCCAGGTTGACGTAGCCGAGCGGCGCCGCCGCGCTCCAGTGCAGGCGGACCGCGTCGACGACGGCGATGATCGCGTACGCCGCGGCCACGCCGGCCGCCAGGCGGGCGGTGGTGTTGATCCGCCACAGCACCGGCATCGCGGCCAGCACCAGCACGTAAGCCCCCAGAAACCAGAGCAGCTGAATGCTGACGCCGGCGACCGGTTCGTACACGTGCTGCGGGAGCACCGGATACAGCGCCGTCAGCGCGATCGCCCAGAATCCCAGGTAATAGAACACCGGCCGAAACAGCCGGGTGCAGCGCTTCATCAGCCAACCGCCCCAGTTGGCGCCGGGCCGCCAGGACGCCACGCACGCCGCCGCGCCGGCGAAGAAGAACAGCGGCATGATCTGGAAAATCCAGGTCAAGGCCTGGAACACCGTCGAGGTGGTGAGCAGGTTGTCCCAGATCAGCACGCCGTTGCGGATGACGCTGATCGCCATCACGGTGTGGCCGATCACCACGCCGATCAGCGCGGTGATGCGGATGACGTCGATGGCGCGGTCGCGGTCGGCCGGGGTGCTGGCGTCCAGTTCGGCGGGGGCGGGAAGGCCCAGGAGAGTTCTCTGCTGTGTGGTCACCCGGACAGCATCGCCGCGCGGGGGCCCGAAAGCCTGCGTAGTTCTACCTGTCCGGGGGCGTAGCGCTACTCGAAGTTTGGGATCGGTAGCTCGGTGTGCCGCCTGTACTTGGTGCAACGACGACGCCACCGAGGCGCCGCCTAGCAAACGGAGAAAAGCACATGAAAATCCTGCCCGCCAGCATCGAGGAGCAGATCAACCGCGTCGACCAGCAGCGCGCGCTGTGGATCGGCATCAGCGCCGCCGTGTACACGGCGTGGAGCGTTTACCGCCTGATCTGGCTGGTCTACCTCACCGCGACCTTCGGCGTGTTCTTCGGCTCGGTCTTCCAGTTCGTGCTGTGGGGTGTGACCGGGGCCGTCGCGGGGGTTGCGGCCGTCGCATTCCTGACCCGCTACAACAGGGGGGCGTGAACCTGGCGTTCCCCTGCCGTTCCCCCACCGAGCAGACGTAAGGGTCCCCGAAAACCAAGGTTCTCGGGGACCTTTGCGTCTGCTCGCGTAGGCTCAGGCGCCGTGCCCGCCGACATCTCGACCGACGTGTTGGTGGTGGGCTTCGGCGCCGCCGGCGCCTGCGCGGCGCTGACGGCCCGCGAGCGCGGCGCCGCCGTGGTCGCGCTGGACCGGTTCGACGGTGGCGGCGCGACCGCGCTGTCCGGCGGCATCATCTACGCGGGTGGCGGGACCGTCGTGCAGCGTCAGGCCGGCGTCGACGACACCCTCGAGGAGTTTCTGGCCTACCTGCAGCTCGAGGTCGGCGACGTGGTGCGCCCGGAAACGCTGCGGCGCTTCGCTGAATCCAGCGTGGAAATGATCGACTGGCTGAGCGGCCACGGCGTCCCGTTCGACTCGTCGATGTGCCCGTACAAGGTGTCGTATCCGAACAACAAGTACTACCTCTATTACTCCGGCAGCGAGAATTCCGGCGGTTTCCGCGACGTCACCCGACCGGTCGCGCGCGGGCACCGCGTCCACGGCATGGGCACCTCGGGCAAGAAACTCTCGGGCCCGTTGATGCAATCCGCGCTGGCGGCCGGCGCTCGGTTCTACCCGCACACCCGGGTCACCGACCTGGTGACCGACGCGGCCGGCCGGGTCGTCGGCGTCCGGGCGCTCACGCTGCACCGCGCGCCGCGGGGGGTCCGGCAACAGTTCGCGCGTGCGGCGGCGCTGGCCGCCAAGCCGGGCGTCTACTACCCACCGCTGCGTGCGGCCATGGAGCGGGTGATGCGCGGCCTGGAACGGCGGCACGCGACGCCGATGCAGGTCGAGGCGCGCGGCGGGGTGATCCTGAGCGCCGGCGGCTTTATCGCCAACACCGACTGGATCCAAAGGTACGCACCGCAATTCAGCTGCGGACTTCCTCTGGGCACCACCGGCGACGACGGCAGCGGCATCGCGCTGGCCGTCAAGGCCGGGGGCGTCACCGACCGGATGGACAACGTGTCGGCGTGGCGATTCATCACTCCCCCCAGCGCGTTCCTCGGTTCCATCATCGTCGATCAGCACGGCGAGCGGATCATCGACGAGACGCGCTACGGCGCGGCGGTGGGCCAGGCCATGGTCCGGCATCACGACGGAAAAGGCTGGCTGCTCGCCGACGCCGCGCTGATGGCCGAACGCCGCAAACAAATTCCGGCCCAATCGATTTGGTTCCAGCGGCTGCAGGGCGAAGGCCAGGCGGCGCTCGACGCGAAGCGCGGCGCCACGCTGGAGCGAGTGGCCCGCGCGGCCGGTGTAGATCCCGACGGGCTGGCGAAAACCGTTGCCGCCCATAACGACGCGATCGATGCGGGAGCACCCGATCCGATGGGCAAGCCCGCCGAGTTCACTCGCCGCGTCGGCGCCGGTCCGTACACGCTGATCAACATCTCGATCCGGCGCAGCCTGCTCAACCCCACGCCGATGCTGACCCTGGGCGGCGTGCGGGTGGACGAGGACACCGGGGCCGTCGTCACCGCGTCCGGCGATGCCGTGCCCGGCCTGTACGCGGCGGGCCGCACGGCGGTCGGCGTCTGTTCGAACTCCTACGTCAGCGGGCTGTCGCTGGCCGACTGCGTGTTCTCCGGCCGACGGGCGGGCGCGCACGCGGCCACATCCCTTGCCGAGCAGACGTAAAGGCCCCCGATATCGCCGCCCGTTTTCGGGACCTTTACGTCTGCTCGCGCGAGGTTACTTAGGGTTTCGCCACTCGGTGATCTTGCGGCCCAACGAGTCCGCGGCGTTGGTCGCGGCCCGCCCCACGCCGTCGACCAGACCGCCCAGGCCGTCGCGGATGCCCCTGATCAGCGGGTCCTCCGACTGGTCGAAGCCGTCCTTGTAGTGTCGGGCGGCCTCGCCGAGGTCGTCGGAGAACTTTGCCTTGTCGTCGTCCTCGCGGCGCGGGTAGTCACCCGACATCACCGTTCCGTAGCCGCCGGTGTCCACCCACTTGGTCAGCGCGGCGGCCCGCAGCACCGAGAACGGGTGCGACTGCAGCTCGAGGTTGAGGATCTTGAGCACGCCGTCGCGCATGTCGCCGGACCGGTCGTACTCGGCCGCCTGGGCCAGGAACGCCTCGGAGTCGAGCTTGTCCAGCCGGCTTCCGCCGGCCAGCTTCATCTCCACCCGGATCGCGGTGTCCAGGTCCTGGCCGCACAGCAGGCCGGCGCGGTCCCCCGACAGCTCCGACTTGCGCTGCCACTCCATCAGGGCGGCGACGATCGCGCGCAACGCCCAGCCGCCGACGGGCATGAAACCGAACGACCGCGCCAACCGCATCAGGTGCATCATCATCGTGCGGTACACCGCATGGCCCGACATCGCGTGGCCGAGTTCGTGGCCCACCACGAACCGCATCTCCTCGTGCGTCATCAAGTCGTACAGCCCGGACGTGACCACGATGAACGGCTGATCCATACCGATCGTGTACGCGTTCGCGTCCGGTGACTGCAGTACGAACAGCTCCGGTCTGGTCGGCGCGTCCAGGACGTCCACGCAGTCGTCGAGCAGCGCGTCCAGGTCGGCGAACTGGCGCGGCCCGACGCGTGCCGCGCTGGCCAGATACAGCAGCCGGTGCTGACGCTCGCGCAGCATCCCCGACATCAGCTTCAGGATCTGGTCGAAGCCCTTCAGTCGCCGCAGCGCTGACAGCGCGGTCCGGTCCGCGGGGTGCTCCCACGCCCGCGAGCTGATCCCCGGGAACACGGTGCGCGTCGTCGCAGGTGGCCCAGAAATAGCAGACATCACGCGATCCCCTCGGTGGTCGGGCCTTCAGCATAGGTCCGTCCGCCGGGCCGGTGCCGCACCCAAATCGGGTCCTCGAGACTGAAGCTGCGGACACCCGTATCGGCGTGTCGTGTGCGTGGCTTACGTGTCGCGGAGGGGCCGCGCCGCGCCGCCCTTGACCCGACGCCAAGCCCGATGCTAAGCAAGTGCTCAGCATCCGACGTAGAGAGGGCGATCACTGTGACGTTGCAGACGGTTTTGGAGGACATTCGCGCGCGTCCCGGCTCGGGCGAAGTCATCTCCGTCATCGATCCCGCGACCGAGGAGCAGATCACCGAGTTCACCGACTGCGGCGAGGAGGCGGTCAACGAGGCCGCAGCGCGGGCGAGGGCGTCCTTCGAGGCCGGCGTCTGGTCCCAGCTGCCCGGCCGCGAGCGGGCCAAGATCATGTGGCGCATCGGGGAGCTGATCGACGAGCACGCCCAGGAGTTCGCCGAACTGGACTCGCTGAACACGGGCATGCCGCTGATGCAGGCACAGTTGCAGATGTCCACCTGTTCGGAGTTCTTCCGCTACTACGCCGGCTGGTGTTCGAAGCTCAACGGCACCGCCTACGACGTCAAGACCGACGGCATCGCGACGGACACGTTCGTCAACATGCACGCCTACACCCTCAAGGAGCCCTTCGGTGTGGTGGGGCTGATCTTCCCGTGGAACGGACCGATCTTCAATGCGAGCGCCAAGCTGGCGCCGGCGCTGGCCGCGGGCTGCAGCATGCTCGTCAAACCGGCCGAGGAAACGCCGCTGTCGGCGTTGCTGCTCGACAGGCTCGTCGCCGAGGCTGGCGTTCCCGACGGCGTCGTCAACCTGCTGACCGGCTACGGCCACACCGCGGGCGCGGCGATCACCGCGCATCCCGACGTCGAAAAGGTCGCCTTCACCGGGTCGACCGAGGTCGGCAAGGAGATCGTGCGGGCGTCCGCCGGCAACCTGAAGAAGGTGATGCTCGAACTCGGCGGCAAGTCCCCGGTGCTGATCTTCGACGACGCCGACCTGGACAAGGCCATCCTGATGGCGTCGCTGGGCATCTTCGTGCACTCGGGGCAGGGCTGCGTGTGCGGGTCGCGGATCTTCGTGCAGCGCGGCGTCTACGACCGGGTCGTAGAGGGCATCGCGATGATGGCGAACACGTTCAAGCTCGGCGCCCCCAGCGAGGAAGGCTGCGTCAGCGGCCCGCTGATCAGCCAGAAGCAGCTGAACCGCGTGTTGGGCTTCATCGACGAGGGCAAGGGTGACGGCGTCGAAGTGGTCGCCGGCGGCTACCGCCTCGACCGCAAGGGCTACTTCGTCCACCCGACGGTGCTGACCAACGTCGACCCCGGCATGCGGCTGTACCAGCAGGAGATTTTCGGGCCGGTGGTCAGCATCCTTCCGTTCGACGACGAGGACGAGGCAGTGGCCATGGCCAACGACACCACCTACGGGCTGGCCGCCACCGCCTGGACGGAAAATCTGGGCCGGGCCCACCGGATCGTCAAGCGGCTGCAGGCGGGCAGCGTGCAGGTCAACTGCCAGTTGGTCTTCGACCATGACGTGCCGTTCGGCGGCTACAAGCAGTCCGGATGGGGCCACGAGTTCGGCAAAGAGGGCATCGACGCCTACATGAAGACCAAGGCGGTGTGGGCCCAGCTCTAGGATTTGCGTTTGCACTCCGTAGGGCCCCGGCTGCTATGGTGCTGTGCTTATGCCCGAAATGGATCGTCGCAACATGATGTTGATGACGGGTATCGGGATGCTGACAGCCGCGATTCCGCTCCCGCAGGCTGGTGCCGTCCCGTCCCGTCCGCAGAGCCCGGCGCCCAAGGCGCCCAGCGGTGGGCCGTACATCTTCCAGGACGAGTTCGACGGGCCCGCCGGCTCGGCACCCAACCCGTCGAAGTGGATCGTCGCCCAAGCCCGCGAGACGATGAAGGACCCGACGTACTGGGAGCTGCCCGAGCACGTCGGGCAGTACCGCGACGACCGGCAGAACGTCTTCGTCGACGGCAAGTCCAACCTGGTCCTGCGCGCTGCCAAGGATGGCCCCACCTACTACGGCGGCAAGATCCACAGCTCCTGGCGGGGCGGGATGGGCCACACGTACGAGGCCCGCGTCAAGTTCGACTGCCTGACGCCCGGCGCCTGGCCCGCGTGGTGGCTGGGCAACGAGGACCGCGGCGAGATCGACATCATCGAGTGGTACGGCAACGGCAGCTGGCCCTCGGCGACCACCGTCCACGCGAAAGCCAACGGCTCGGCGTGGAAGACGCACAACATCGCGGTGGACAGCGGCTGGCACACCTGGCGCGTCCAGTGGGACGACGCCGGCATGAAGTTCTGGCAGGACTACAGCGACGGCGCGGCGCCGTACTTCACCGTGCCGGCGAACTCGATAGCGGACTGGCCGTTCAACGACCCCGGCTACACGGTCTTCCCGGTGCTCAACCTCGCGGTGGCCGGGTCCGGCGGCGGTGACCCCGGGCCGGGGCACTACCCGGCGCAGATGCTCGTCGACTACGTGCGCGTCTGGTAGGACTCACTGACGGAAGCGGGCGATCGCGCTCCAGGGGCTGCCAGCCACCCGAGGTCTTCGAAAAACGCTATCCCGTTGTCGGGGGCGGATTTCCACGGCGCATTCTCCGACAGGCCCGCCGTCGGCCCGACGAGGTCGAGCATCCACCAGGCGACCTCGGGACACTTGATCGCTTGCGACAGCGCGGCGCCGTCACGGACGCCGGTGGCGCGTCCTCGGCCCGACGAGTGTGGGGCTTGTGGATGAAAACCCGTGCATATCCCCCACACTCGGCGAGCAGAGCCGGGCGAACTGCCGAGTTTTGCGTATTTTGCTCAGCGCGGGTAGTAGGGTCGCCTCATGGCCGACCGGGGTCGCACCGCGTTGCGACTCGCCACGCAGGTGCTGCTGCTGCAACTGGCCATCGTCACGCTCACGACCGTGATCGCATTCGCCCTCGTCGCCGAATACGACCGCGAGGGTCTGTATGCCCAGTACGGCGACCACGCGCTGGACATCGCGCGGGTGGTGGCCACCTCCCCCGTCGTACTGAACACCATCTCCCGTTACGACAACGAGCCGGTCACCGACAGCCCCGAGATGGTGCACGAGCTGGCCGATAGCCCGTTGCAGGCCAACGCCGTCCGGGTCACGCAACGCACCGGGGTGCTGTTCGTGGTCATCGCCAACAATCAGGGCATCAGGCTCGCGCATCCTGACCAGAACAAGCTGGGGCGGCGGATCAGCACCGATCCGAGCGTCGCACTGGGTGGACACGAGCAGTGGGTCCGCCAGTCCGGCAGCCTGGGGCGGGCGATCGTCGGTAAGGTCCCGGTGCTGGAGCCGGGCACCATGCACGTGCTGGGCATGGTCAGCGTCGGCATCTCCACCATGGAAATGCATGAGAAATTCGTGCACACCCTCTACAAGCTGGCGGCATTCGGGGGTGTCGCCCTGCTGATCGGTGGCGCGGGCTCGGTGGCACTGGCCCGGCGGTGGCGCGGGCTGACCCACGGTTTGCGGCCGACCGAGATGACCGAACTGGTGCGCACGCAGGCGGCGGTGCTGCAGGGCATCGGCGAGGGTGTGCTGGCCGCCGATACGTCGGGCAAGACCACGTTCGTCAACGACGAGGCCTGTCAACTGCTCGAAATCGGCGACGGCACAGGGCAACCCGTCGAGGAGATCGGGCTGACCCCGCGGGTGCTGGACGTGTTCAAGGCCGCCGACGCGACACCCGCCCTGGCGACGGTCGCCGACCGGGTCGTCGTGGTCTCGGCGCGGCCCGTGTCCCGTGAGGGCCGCGAGCTCGGGACCGTCCTAGTGGTGCGCGATCGCACCGATGTGGAGTCGCTGACCCGGCAACTCGACGCGGTGCAGGTGATGAGCACGGTGTTGCGCGCCCAGCGTCACGAGTTCGCCAACCGGCTGCACCTGCTCAACGGGCTGCTGCACGGCGGCCACGTCGACGAGGGTTTGGAGTATCTGGAAGAACTGCTCGGGTCGGGCCCGCTGGGATCCGCGTTGCCCGGCATCGACGCGATTCGCGACGCCTACCTGCAGGCCTTCCTGGCGGCCAAGGCCGCGGGCGCCCGCGAATCCGGGGTGACGTTGCGGATCGGCGAAAACACCCTGGTGACAGGGCGGCTCGTGCTGCCCGTCGACGTCACCACCGTGGTCGGCAACCTGCTCGACAACGCCATCGACGCGGCCCGGACGGGTTCCAACCACGTCAAAGAGGTCGAAATCGAGCTGCTGCAGGAAGGCACCACGCTGCACGTCATCGTGGTCGACAGCGGCGACGGCATTCCGCCCGACTTCGTCGACGATGTGTTCACCGAGGGCCGGACGACGAAGCCAGACTCCGGGCTGCCGGGGGGCCGCGGCATCGGTCTGGCGTTGTCGCGACAGATCAGCCGCTCGCTCGGTGGGGACCTCTGGCTGTTCAGCCCCGGCGACACGCCCGACCTTCGGTTGGCCGGCGCGGAGTTCATCGGGTGGCTGCCAGGAGTGATGGAAGAGGAGGCGTAGTGAGCGAGTCAGACCTGACGGTGCTGGTGGTCGACGACGACTTCAGGGTCGCCAACATGCACGCCGAGATCGTCAACGCGCTGCCGGGTTTCACCGTGAGCGCCACGGTGAACACCCTCGCGGCCGCGCGACAGGCGGCGCCGGTCGACCTCGCGCTGGTCGACGTCTACCTGCCCGACGGGTCCGGAGTGGACTTCGTCCGCGAACTGCAAGGCGACAGCATGATCCTGTCGGCGGCGACCGAGCCGGACACGGTCCGCGCCGCCATGAGCGCGGGGGCGCTGAGCTACCTCGTCAAGCCGTTTCCGACCACCGAGCTCGCGGCCCGCCTGGCGGGCTATGCCCGGTACCGCAAGATCCTGGCCCGCGCCAACCTGAGCGCCGGCGACGTGGATGCGGCCCTGGATGCGTTGCGCCCCAGGGTCGCCGCCGCTGCGCCCCCGACCATCGCGGCCTCGTCGACCAAACAGCTTGTGCTGGACGCATTGCGCACATCGGACCAGCCGATGTCGGCGGCGGAGGTGTCCGCGGCGATCGGGATATCGCGGGCGACCGCCCAGCGGTATCTGGCATCGCTGGCCACCGCCCGGCAGGTCAAGGTCGGTCTGCGGTACGGCACGACAGGACGCCCGGAGCAGGAGTTCGCGGCGACCGACACCAAGCCGCCCCGGCCCGTGCGTTAGCGATGACCACGGCCCGCCCCGCGCGGTGGCGAGACGGGCCGCAGTTCGCTGGAGCGTCGCTGCTCGTGGTCTTCTACTGCCTGGTGCCGGCGACCGTGAGGCGGCGAACCCGCTTGCCGGGCTGCGTGATTGAGCGCCGCCGACGGGCCGCCGAACGCCGCAGGTTGTCGGGCGTCAAGCGATGCGTGGTGCCGACACCGGCGTCCGTCCGCTCCGCGGTAGCCGGTGCGGTGGGCAGCGCTTCGGTCGCGGCGACGCCGGGCTCGACGCGGACGCTGTGCCCGGCGGTGTGCGTCTTCTTGGACGGCCACCAGTTGGCCTTGCCGATCAGCGCCGCCATGGCCGGCACCGTGACGGTGCGCACCACGAAGGTGTCGATCAGCAGGCCCATGCCGACGATGAAGCCGATCTGGGTCATGGTCGTCAGGCTGCCGAACACCAGGCCGAACATCGAGGCGGCGAAGATCAGGCCGGCCGAGGTGATGACTCCACCGGTGGAGCGAACCGCGCGGATGATGCCGGAGCGGATGCCGACGCGCGACTCTTCACGAATCCGCGTGATCAGCAACAGGTTGTAGTCCGCTCCTACCGCGACCAGCACGATGAACGCCACCGCCTGCACGCTCCAGTTGAGGGGCTGATGCAACAACCACTGGAAGAAGATGACGCCCACGCCCACCGCCGACATATACGAGATGACCACGGAGGCAATCAGATACAGCGGCGCCACGATCGCCCGGAGCAGGAAGATCAGGATCAGCAGTACAACCAGCAGGGTCATGACGATGATCAGTCGCAGGTCGTGGTTGTAGTAGCCGCGCATCGCTTGATACGTCGCGGTGGTGCCGACGATCGAGATCGATGCATCCGACAGGGAGGTGTTGGGCTGCGCGCCGCGGGCAGTGTCGAGGATCGAGGTCACTTGGTCCATCGCGGCGGCGCTGAACGGGTCGAGCTTGGTCTCGACCAGGTAGCGCGCCGAGTGGCCGTCGGGTGAGATGAACACCTTTGCGGCGTTCTTGAAGTCGTCCGACGTGAGCACCTGCGGCGGGATGTACATGCCCGCCATCGACGGTGCCGCGGCATCGCGCTTCATCGACGTCAGGAACTGGGCGGCCTGGTTCATGCCCACGCCCATCTTCTTCACCTGGTCGACGAGCGTCCGTACCCCGTCGGCCAGTTTGCGGCTGCCGTCGGCCAGTTGCTCAGAGGCCGTGCGCATCTGCGCGATCTTGGCCGTCATGCCGGCGGCGCTGCCACCCACCGACCGCAGACTGTTCGAGGCTGCTGCCAGCTGCGCGGTCAATCCCCCGATCGCCGCCTGCACGCCTGGCAGCCCGACGTTGCCGCCGCCCTGGGCGAGCTGCTGAAGCTGGGCGCGCGCCCTGTCGCAGGACGGATCGACGTTGCATAGGGGGTTGCTGTTCAGCGTGTTCAGCAACGGGCCCACCGCGCCGGCGGCACCCGTGACGGTGGATCCGTTCGCGAGGCCCCGCACGTTGTCCAGCAGGCCGGCCGCCGTGGCGAGTTGCTGCTGCACCTGGCCCAGCTGCGCGGCCATCTGGGTCATGGGCCCGCTGGCGTTACGGATTTCGTCACGCACCTGGGCCAGGGCGTCCGCCAGTTGATCGGCGCCGTTGGTCAGCGCCTCGAGGTCGCCGGCCCGGTCGCTGATCTGTGTAGAGGCGTCCCCGAGCTTGGAGCCGACCTCCCCCGCTTGATAGCTGACCTTGGCCTGGTCCAGCGGCTGGCCCGTGGGCCGGGTGATGCCGCGCACCGCGGCGATGTCGGGCAGCTGCGACACGCGCTGCGCCATCTGGTCCAGGTCGGCCAGGGCCCGCGACGTCCGCAGGTCCTGGGGCGAGCGGACGTAGATGTACTGCGGCAGAAGCGAGCTCGTCGAGAAGTGCTCCGTCATGGTGTCAAAGCCGACGTTGCTCGGCGCCGACGCCGGCAATTGCAGGCGGTCGTTGAAGGTCGGCTGCAGGAAGGCCGCACAACCCGCCAACACCAGCAGCAGCGACAGGCTTATCACCAGATGCGACTTCGGGCGGCGGACCAGTTGCACGGCCGAGCGCTGCCACATCCGGCCCGTGAGCGCCGCCCGGGGCGTGATCCAGCCGCGCCGACCCGTGACCGTGAGCACGGCAGGCAAGAGCGTGACGGCGGCCAGGAACGCGATACCGATCGAAATCGCAAGTGCGGGGCCGATGCTCGTGAATGCGGGGAGTTGGGTGAAGTACATGCCGAGGAAGGTGACCCCGACGGTGGCCGCCGAGGCCGCGATGACCTCACCGATCGAACTCAACGCCTTAGTCACCGCCAGGTCGGAGTCGGCGCCGGCACGGATGTACTCGTGGTAACGGCTGATCAGGAAGACGGCGTAGTCGGTGCCCGCGCCCGCGATCATGGCCGTCATCAACGCGATCGTCAACGGAGAGACCCCGAGCCCGATCTGAGCCAACCCGGACACGACGCCCTGCGACGCCGCCACCGAAGCCCCGATGACGATCAATGGCAGCAGCACGGTCACGGGTCGCCGGTAGATCACCAGCAGGATGACGAGCACGAGCGCCAGGGTGACCATCTCGATGACGTGCATGTCGCTCGCGGTGACGATGGACATGTCGCCGACCATGGCGGCCTGACCCGTCAATTGCGCCTTCACCGCGGTGCCCGCGGTGGAACGCTTCACGATTGCCGTGATTCGTTGGTAGGACTGCGAGGACTGCGGGGACCCGACCGGTGCCTTCAGGATCACGGCCAGGTAGGCCGCCTTGTGGTCCTTGCTGGCCATCAGGGCGCGCAGTGGCGGCGTCGTGATCATGTCCTGGACGCCGGCCACGTCGTTGGTTTCGGCGCGCAGGGTGGCGGCCAGCTTGCTGTAGACCTCCTCGTCGCCTGGACTCAGACCCTTGTCGTCGGCGAGGACGACGACCATGACGTTCTGTGCGGATTCGCCGAAGTCCTTGGCCATCTGCTCGGCCGCCGCGAGGGCTTCCGGCGGCAACAGCTGAGCCTGCTGGCTTTCGACCACCTTGGTCAGCGGCGTGAAGGCCACGGTCAGCACGGCCACCACCGCGATCCATGCGCCGATGATCAGCCAGGGGGCGCGCACGGCGAAGCGACCCAACACCGCGAAGGCGTTGACCGGGGGCTTGGCAGGTGGCGAACCCTTGGGTGCAGCGGACTTTCTGAACATGGTGAAATCCCTCATTCGTGTCGGGGGCGAAGATCGGCGCCGGGGCTGGCGGCTTGGTTGCGAACGTACGGCGCCGCCGGTAGGCGTGTCGCGGTTGTGGGCGATAGTCGGCTTAAGCGCCGATTACCTGGTTTTGCGCATTATGCTCGGAAGCCTCCGGGGCTCCGGCGCACGTGCAGGGGGGTCCGAACGGCCACCGGCTCGGCGCGCGGCCAGCCGGTGGTGGCGGGCAACGCGAAGTCGTCCAGGGTGCTCCACAGGATCCGCCGCAGCGCGTCGTTCGAGTTGGCGTTGCCGGGCTGATACGCGAGTACCGAGACGAAGACCTGCCCGCCCAGCCGTCCGGACAGCAACGCCAGCATCCCACCGGTGCGGTGCATGACGGCCCTGGTCACGCCCAGGTTGTAGCCCTTGATGGCGAAGTGGTCGGCGTCGGTGCCGTCCGCCCGGTAGACGGCCGGGTCGATCGCGCCGAGGTTGGAGGAGACGACGGTGGTCGCACCACCGGCGGCCAGCCCGACCATGCGCCGGGCCAGCCACTGCGGCATCAGTGGAGCCAAGGGCAGCAGCGCCAGCCGCTCGTCGGGAAACTCCTCGTGTCGGGTCAGCGCCCGCTTGATCGCGGCCCGGATCCCGCGCAGGTCTGTCGTCGCGGGGGCGGGGTCGACCGGGATCTCCACCGGCGCGACCGCATTCGCGCGGGTGTCTCCGGCGGTGCGCTCGTTGACGGGCATGCTCACCGTGACCCAACCGTCCGCGGTGACCCGGCCCGCGCGCCGGCCGAGCCGCGCGGCCAGTCCCGCGAGCAGGGTGTTGCTGGTCCCGCCCAGCGCGTGCGCGCGGGCGTCCCACTCGTCGGCGTCGACGAAGACCGTCGCCATCGGCAGCGAGACGCGTTCGTCGGCGCCGACGAGCGGGGTGGCG
This sequence comes from Mycobacterium sp. NGS68, assembly GCF_059812195.1. NCBI lineage: Bacteria > Bacillati > Actinomycetota > Actinomycetes > Mycobacteriales > Mycobacteriaceae > Mycobacterium > Mycobacterium sp. NGS68. The sequence continues at coordinate 211,853 of NZ_JCALCE010000007.1, forward strand.
GCTGGCGCCGCCGCCGCGCCTTGCCGGGCCGCGCGCGCCGCGGCGGCCGCCGAACGCACCGCCCGCCCGATGGCGGGCAGGTCGCGCCTGGTCTGGCGGGCGTCCGCGCGCAACGCGCGCCACCGCCGGCGTGACCGGGCGGTGGGCCAGCTGATCGGGTCGTCGCGACCCGCCACCGCGTCGGCCACCGCCTCGCACAGGCCGACGCCGTCGGTGATGCAGTGCGAAGTGATCAGGCTGACTCCCGCACCGCCGTCGGTGAACGGGAGCACCGCGAGGTGCCATTCGGGTCCGCGCTCCGGATCCAGCGGGCTGTTGGCGTGTTCGGCCAGCCAGGCGTCGAACTCGGCGCGTGGTCGAGGCTGCGCGATCTTCAGGTCGGACTGCTGGCCGGCCGCGACCCAGCGATGGCGACCGAACGGCAACGGTGAGCGTTCGACCCGCCGGGATAACCGTCCCCGCCGAAGCCCACCGTGGAACCACCGCAGCCCGTCGAGGTCGACCTCGCGGTCGTAGACCCACACGCACTGCAGCACGCTGGTGACTCCGGTCGCCCGCTCGCCGAGAAAGAAGGTGTGATCGACCAGATCGACCAGGTTGTTCACGTTATTCATGTGCTTGAAGTCCTTTTCTTTTGAGACCGAACGTAAGTCGCCGTCGGTGCCGCTGTCGCGGTTGTGCGCGATAGGCGGGATTAGTGGCGATTGCGTGGTTTTCGGCATTGTGCTCAGCTACGCGGCCGCCCCGCTTGCCTGTTCGGAGCAGGGCCAGCCGATGGTGGCGGTGAGCGAGAAGTCGTCCAGCACGCTCGAAATATGTTGTAGCAGTTCGGCGTTCGAATTGGGGCCGCCCGGACGATAGGCCTGGACGGTGATGAAGAGCCGCCCGTGCATTCGCGCCGAACTCACTCCCAGCAGTCCGCCGGTCTGGTGCACCGTCGATGTGGTCAGCCCCGCGACGAGATTTCGCATCGCGAGGTAGTCCGCATCCGTGCCGTCCGGCCGGTTCACGGCCGGCGCGAGCGCGCCGACGTGGGATGATCCGCTGGTCGCCGGGCCGCCGAGGGCCAGTCCGACCATCAACCGCACCAGCCACCGCGGCAACAGCGGCGCCAGGGCCAGCAGCGCCATCCGCTCGTCGGACACTTCTTTGCGGCCGATGAGCGCTTGCTTGATCGAGGCCCGGATTGCGCGCAGGTCGGTGGTCGCGGCGACGGGGTCGACGCTGATTTCGACCGCGGTGAGGGCGTTGGCGCGGGTGTCGTCGTCGACGCGCTCGTTGACCGGCACCGCCAAGGTGGCCAGCCCCTCTGCGTTGACCCGCCCCACTCGCTGGGCCAGTCCGGCCGCTACCCCCGCGAAGAGCACATTGCTTGTGCCCCCGAGTGATTGAGCGCGGGCGTCCCATTCGGCGCCGTCGACGAAGAGCGTGGCCTTGGCCAGTGTGATCGGTTCGTCGGGTCCGACGAACCGCGCACGCACCGGGCCGGCCGGCGCAACGCTCGCACCGCGGTTGCGCCGCGCGAATCGTGCCGCGGCGACGACGGCGCGGCCCATGGCGGGGATGTCGCGCGCGGTCTGACGGGCGTCCTCGCGCAACGCTTTCCAGCGCCGGCGTGACCGGGCCGCGGGCCAGCTGATCGGGTCGTGGCGGCCGGCGGCGGCGGCCACCAGCGCCTCGCACAGCCCGATGCCGTCGGCGAGGGTGTGCGAGACCACCAGGCTCACGCCCGCGCCGCCGTCGGTGAACGGCAGCACCGCGAGGTGCCATCCGGGCCCGTGCTCGGCGTCCACCGCCATGTCGGCCTGCTCGTCGAGCCAGGCGTCGAATTCCGCACGCGGCCGGGGGCGTACGACCTCGAGGTCTGACTGATCGCTGCACGACACCCAGCGGTGCCGCCCGAACGGCAACCGCGACCGCTCGATGCGGCGGGACAACCGGCCCCGCTGCAGGTGGTGATGGAACCGGCGCAGACCGTCCATGTCGAGCGCGCGGTCATACACCCAGGCGCTCTGCATCATGTTCTTGGTGCCGGTCGCCCGCTCGCCGACAAACGCGATCTGGTCGACCAGGTCGATGACGTTGTCCATGGTCCTGTGGTCCTCTCTTTTGTTGGGGTTATGCAGCCGTTGGCACTGACATCGGGCCGGGCCAGCCGCTCGTGGCGGTGAGCGAGAAATCGCCCAGTGCGCCCGAAAGGTGCGCGCGCAGTTCGTCGTTCGAGTTGCTACGGCCCGGCTGGTACGCCAGGACCGAGACGAAGACCCGGCCCTGCGCTCTTCCGGACAGCAGCACCAGCAAGCCGCCCAGTCGATCCATCAGCGCCGTCGTCGCACCGGGTCCGAGAGACTTCATGGCGAAGTGGTCGGCGTCGGTGCCGTCGGGCCGGTGGGCGGCCGGGTCGACCGCGCCGAGGTTGGACGAGACGACGCTCGCGGCGCAGCCGGCGGAAAGGCCGACCAACCTCCTGACCAGCCACTTCGGCAGGAAGGGCGTCAACGGCAGCAGCGCCCACCGCGCGTTGGGCTCGTCGTGGGAGCGGATCAGCGCGCCCTTGATCGCGGCCCGGATCCCGCGCAGGTCGATCGTCGCGGGTTCGACGGTGAAGTCGACGTTCGTTATGGCGTTGGCGCGGGTGTCGCCGTCGGCGCGCTCGTTGACCGGCAATGTCAGAGCGACCGAGCCGTCGGCGTTGAGGCGGCCCACGCGCTGGGCGAGGCGAGCCGCCAATCCCGCGAGCAGCGAGTTGCTGGTCCCCCCGAGCGCGTGTGCCCGGGCGTCCCACTCGTCGGCGTCGACGAAGATGGTTTCGCTTGGGAGCGCGACGGTTTGGTCCGCGCCGGCGGACGGGGCGGCCGGCTGCGGCACGGACGCCGCGGCCGATCCGTCGCCACCGTCGCGGGCAAACCGCTTGGCGGCGACGGCGGCCCGGCCGATCGCCGGGAGGTCGCGCACCGTCTGGCGGGCGTCCTCGCGCAGCGCCTGCCACCGCGGGCGGGAGCCCGCCGCGGGCCAGCTGACCGGGTCGTGACGGCCGGCGGCGGCGTCGGCAACCGCCTCGCACAACCCGACACCGTCGGTGAGGCAGTGGGTGGTCACCAGGCTCACCCCCGCGCCGCCGTCGGTGAACGGCAGCACCGCGAGGTGCCATCCCGGTCCGTGCTCGGCGTCCAGGGGGATGGTGGCCTGCTCGCCGAGCCAGGCGTCGAATTCGGCTCGGGGACGAGGGGTCTCGACGATTTCGAGGTCGGACTGACCACCGGGTGAGACCCAGCGGTGCCGCCCGAAGGGCAGCGGTGAGCGTTCGATGCGACGGCTCAACCGCCCCCTCAGCAGGTGCCGGTGGAACCGGCGCAGCCCGTCGAGGTCGACGGCGCGGTCATACACCCAGACGCACTGCAACAGGCTCGTGGTTCCGGTTGCCCGCTCGCCCAGAAACATGGTCTGGTCGACCAGATCGATTACGTTGCTCATTTTCCGGGGTCCTTTCTTGTCGGGTCTTGCGGGTTTGGTGCGGCCGGGCTAGCGGTGCCTGCCCACCGGTTCCGGGCAGGGCCAACCCATGGTCGCGGTCAGCGAGAATTCGCCCAAGGCCTCCGAAAGACGTTGTTGCAGAACCTCGCTCGAGTTAGCCTCGTCGGGCTGGTATGCGGCGACGGAGATGACGACGTGCCGCTGCACGCGCCCGGAGTGCACGGACAGCATCCCGCCGAGCTCGTGCATCATCGACTTCGTCACGTCCGGGTACAGCGACCGGACGGACGCGTAGTCGGCGGCTGTACCGTCCGGCTGGTACACGGCCCACGGAGCCGCACCGAGATTGGAGACGACGACCACATTGCTTGCACCGCCGGTGGCCACGCCGACCATCCGCTTGATCAGCCGCTGCGGCACCAGGGGGACGATGGGCAGCAGTGTCTGCCGCTCGTCGGGTGTCTCGCGGCGACGGATCAGCGCCTGCTTTGTGGTGGTCCGGATCTCACGGAGGTCCGTCGTGGCCGTCACCGGATCGACGGTGATGTTGACCATCGAGACGGCATTGGCGCGGGTGTCCTCGGGGGTGCGCTCGCTGACGGGTATCGCCAGGGTGGCCGAGCCGTCGGCGGCGATGCGTCCCATCCGCCGGGCCAAGCGCGCCGACACGCCCGCGAGCAGCGAGTTGCTGGTCCCGCCGAGTGCCTGCGCGCAGACGTCCCAGTCGTGAGCGTCGACAAACGCCGTAGCCGTTGGGAGCGTGATGTATTCGTCGCCGAATGGGATGGGCACCTCCCGCCTGGCGAGGGCCTTGCCGGGGGCCTTGGCGCTGCGCCGGTTGGCCCGTTCCATCCGGGCCATGCGGCCCGCCGCCACGACTGCCCGGCGGATGGCCGGGATGTCGCGCGCGGTTTGGCGGGCGTCCTCGCGCAGGGCCTGCCAGCGGGTTCGTGACCCGGCGGCCGGCCAGCCGATTCGGTGGTCGTAGCCGCAGGCCGCCTCGGCGATCGCGACGATCCCACCGATGCCGTCGGTGATGCAGTGGCTGATCACCAGGCTCACCCCGGCGCCGCCGTCGGCGAACGGCAGCACCGCAAGGTGCCAACCGGGACCACGCTCGGCGTCCAGCGGCACGTTGGCCTGCTCGTTGAGCCAGCCATCGAAATCCTCGCGCCGCCGGGGCGCCGCGATCTCGAGCTCGTGATGATCGTGCGCCGCGACCCAGCGATGCCGGCCGAACGGCAGGCGCGAGCGCTCGATGCGGCGCGCCAACCGGCCCTGCTGGAGGTGCTGGCGGAACCGCTGCAGTCCCTCGATGTCGACCGGGCGGTTGTACACCCATACCCCCTGCGCGACCCCGGCGGCCTGGCCGAGGCGAAAGAAGGTCTGGTCGACCAGATCAAGTACGTTGCTCATTGTTCTTCCATTCCTGTTCTGTCACTTGCCGTTTGCCGACAAGCGGCACCGCGGTCTTCTGAATCGACTCTGCCGGAATGGGTTCCGGAGCCAATGGACCGAGTTTTCGGCTATTTGTTGAGATTCAACTTACGGCGCCTCTCGCGCCGAGTCGCGTTTGTGATCGATAGTCGGGGTTAGCGATGATTTCGCGGTTCTGCGCATTGTGCGCACGGCCGGCTACAACCTGATGATCGGTATGCCCTGCGTCGAATTCGCGTGATCCACAACCACATCCATCCGCTCCGGGCTGCTCTCTATGGCGAACGTGAACGCCTGCCGCAGCACCGCGATATAGCGCTGCACCGATGCCCGCGCTGTCGCGTTGTCGGGGAACGAGATCGTCACGGTGGTCTTGTCGACGTGCCGAGTAATCCAGATGTTGACCCCGCCGTGCGACAGATTGTCGCCGTAGGTACCGAAATTCGTCTGTTCGAACAACTCGGCCACAGGTATCTTGCGGACGTCGATGAACGACAGCATCAATTCCGAACGGGCGCCCAGCTCGATCCCCAGTTGGTCCGGCGTCGTCAACTCCAGGACCCGCTCAAATGGGACGCCGGCGAGGGGCTTGTTGGCGTCGAACGACTCCTGCGCCGCGCGGACCGCGTCGGGAAACGACCCGGTGCCGACCGGCACGGTGACCGGAAAAAGGCCGGCGAACCATCCGACGGTCATCAGGTCCATCGGCGTCCGCGTGTCGTGCGGAGCGAACCCGTAGTACGTGTCTGCGCCGGTCAGGTCATGCTCGGCCAGGGCCGCACACGCCAACACCCCACCGCTGAACCGGCCACCGGCCGCGTGGCAGGCGGTGTCGAAGGACTCCGTGTCCGTGGCGTCCAGCAACTCGACCGTCAGGAACTCGCCGCTCGTGCTGGCCCGGGTGTCACCGAGCGGCAGCGGGAAGCTTGGCCAGGTGCCGCCGATACCCTGCACGAAATCGATCCAGGTCTTGACCTCGGGGCACGACAGGGTCAGCTTTCCCACCCTCTCGTGCTGGCGCGCGGCATAGTCGCGATAGCTCGCGACGGGAGAAGTCGGCGTCGGCCGCGTCCCATTCGGAGCCTGCCGCAGGTAGTCGTACGCCAAGTGGATATCGAAGAAGATCACGCCCGCGGACATGCCGTCGATGTAGAGGTGATCGACACTGGCGTAGAAGGTGAAGTGGTCGGTGTGCTGGACGATGCCAAACGTGAAACCGCCCCATTCGAGCGTCGCCGGCGTGGTCGCCGTGACATGGGCGCGTATTTGTTCGACGGCCATCTGCCCAAACTCCACGGGCACCAAATCGATGACTTCGGGGTCGTCGATCCGGCGCCGGACAAATACCTCGTTCTCGAGTTCGAACCAGTCGTGGTAGCTGTCGTGCCGGCGGACGTGCGCGTTAATTGCGGCCGTCATCGCCGCAATGTCACACACGCCGGGAATGTCCCAGGCCACGATCATCAGCCGGGGTAGCTGCTTGCCCGCCGCCATGCCGTCGAAGGCGCTCCGCAGGTGCTGGGCACGCTGGAAACTTGCAGGTAGATCGCATCGGCGTGCCTCGTGAGCCGCCTCGACCGCCGAAGACGAAACCATCCAGGTGGTGACTGGGCCCTGCGGCGGGTGCCATGCGTTCAGATTTCCCAATGAAACCATTTTCTCGATCCTTGTCTCGCGGGACGGCTATTCGCGAGTGAGCGTCGCGATTGTGGGAATTGCTTGGTTTCCCGTGCCGTGCGGCGTGTTCGGTTATTCCGTGAGACCGAAGTTACGGAGCGGATTCCGCCGTGTCGCTCTTGTAAGCGATAGTCGGGGTAACCGACGATTTCGCGCTTTTGCGCATTGTGCTCACGGGTGTCGGGGGCCGTGTGGTAGGTCCGGCGCGGGTGCCTAAAACTCGGCGGGATGTCGGCGGGAGAGGGGCAACGTCGGATTTCCGTCCGTTGGTACCCGATCGGACCATTAGAATTGGCCTACCGCCCAGCGTGCTGGTGGCCGGTAACAGACACTGAGGAGCAAGACGCACATGGATTCGTTGTCACACGATTCGTCCGCTGGTGACATCGCCAACCAGATGGTCAACATCGGTACCGGCGGCCTGGAGTCCGGAGCCTCCGCGTTGGCGTCGTTGACGGGCCTGATCCCCGCCGGGAGCGAAGAGGTGTCGATACAGGCCGCGCTGGCCTTCGCCCTGCAGGGCACCCAGATGCTGGCCTCCAACACCGCGGCGCAGCAGGAGCTGATGAGCGCGGGAATGGCGCTGATGGAAATCGCCACCAACTACGCGAACGTCGACGACGATGCCGCCGGCGCCCTGGTGTTCAACGCCGCGGCATCCACCGCGCAGCAGTTCGCGGCCCGGGCGGGTGGGGCCGCAAACCTCGGTTCGCGCCTCGCGCCGACGATGCCGAGCGCGGCGGCGGCCGGCGCGCCGTTGCTGGCCAACTTCGCCGAGTCGCTCCCGACGAGCGCCGCCGGGACGGGTGGCGCCGCGGGCACGCTCGGCAGCGTCGCGAACGCCGGGTCCGCCGCGATGGGCGCCGGCACCGCCCCGCTGAGCGCGATGCAGGGCGCGCAGGGCGGATCCTCCAAGCCGGGGATGCCGACATCCCTCGTCAACGACACCGAGGAGAACGACCCCAATAGGCAAGATGGCCCGTTGCCGGGCGAGCGACGCGTCTGACGACATTATCGGCCGCCGCGTGACCAGCCCAGCCTAGGAGAGTCGTGTGACCAACCCCGACATGGGCACCATCCTGCGCAACTTGAAGGTCCCGGAGCGCATGACCGGGAGCCAGGAGCTGCGCAAGTACCTGATCAGCTATGTCGAGCGCGGTGACAGCGAGCCCGGCGCCGAGGAGCAGCACAAGCTGAACTGGCTGCTCGTCCTGTCGCACCTCGAGGTCGTCAACGCGCTCGGGGCATTGGAAGAGCAGTTGCAAGCGGGAGTGAAAAGGCGCAAACGCGGACGATGGTTCTGACTTGCGGTGGATCGTCGACGGCATGAACGTGATCGGCACGCGTCCCGACGGCTGGTGGAAGGATCGCCACCGCGCGATGGCCGTGCTGGTGGAGCGCCTCGACCGGTGGGCGGCTGACCAAGGCGCCGAAGAAGTAGACGTGACGGTGGTGTTCGAACGCCCGCCAATCAGCGCCATCCCCGCGTCGGTGGTCCGGGTGGCGCACGCCCCCAGGGCCGCGGCGAACTCCGCTGACGACGAGATCGTCCGGCTGGTTAGCGCTGACGCGCGACCGCAGGACGTCCGGGTGGTGACGTCGGACCAGGCGTTGACCGATCGGGTGCGGGCACTGGGCGCGTCGGTGCACAGGGCCGAATCCTTCCGCGAGCTGATCGAGCCACGCGGCCGGGGACGTCATGGCGACTGAGCCCGCGGCCAACCGGGTCTGCGAGCTGGCGCGGATCGACATTCCGATCGTTCAGGCGCCGATGACCTACATCGCCGGTGCCCAGCTCGCCGCGGCCGTCTCCGGCGCCGGCGCTCTGGGCATCATCGAGACCACCTCCGAGCAGGGCCGGGCCGATCTGCGGCGGGTGCGCGATCTCACCGACGGCTCCGTCGGCGCCAACATCGCGCTGCTGTTCAACCGTGACCCTGCGGTCGTGGACCTGTTGGTTGCCAACGACATTCGGTTCGTCACCACCTCGGCCGGTGACCCCGGGCTGCTCATCGACCGGCTCCACGATGCGGGCATCACGGTGTTCCACGTGGTCGGCACGCTGGCGGCGGCGCGCAAGGCCGTCGACGCGGGCGTGGACGGCCTGGTGGTGGAGGGTGTCGAGGGCGGCGGGTTCAAGAACCGCTTCGGCGCGTCGACGATGGTGCTGCTGCCGCTGGTGGCGGCCCACGTCGACGTACCGATCGTGGCGGCGGGCGGGATCTGCGACGCACGGTCGATGGCGGCCGCCTTCGTCCTGGGCGCCGAGGCGGTGCAGATGGGCACCCGGCTGCTGGCCTCGGCGGATTCGCCAGTGCACGGCAACCTCAAGCGGGCCGTCGTCGGCGCCGACGAGACCTCCACCGTGCTGCTCCCCCTCGACGGCAAGCGCATGATGCGGGTGATCCGCACGCCGGCCGCCGACCGGATCGACGCGTCGATGGCGGTACAGGAAGGCGCGGCGGCGCTGCAGCGGGTCCAGCAGCTCTACTTCGACGGCGACATGGACGCCAGCGTCGCCAACACCGGGCAGGTCGCCGGCCGCATCGACGAGATCCTGCCGGCCGCCGACATCATCACGCAGATGTGGTCCGGTTGCCGTGCGGCCTTGGCCGCCACCGCGGACCGCCTCACGTGGTAGGACCGCCGGGGACGTCCGCGTGCCGCTAGCGGGCCGCCGAATTCCGCAGCCGCCAGATCTGGTCAGGGCACAGTAGATTCACCGCATAGGAGACCAGGTAATTGGCGGCGAACTCGTCGCTGGGCGTCACCTCCGCCCGCACGTCACGCATCATTTGGGCGTAACTCACACCGGCACTGACCTTTTCGCATATCCCACGGCCATAACCCAGCGCATCGGTGGTGTCCGGAAAGTTGTAGTGCCGCCGCACGGTCACGTCGTACAGGTACTCCACCTCGGGAGCCGGCGCGCCGCGCGCCGGGACCGCCACCGAAAGCTGGACCCCAGCGACGCCGATGAGCAACGTGGCGGCCCATGCATGCGACTTCATGCCTTGTAATCCAAGGCTATTGCGGCGGCATGGCGGGCGGCGGGTAGACACCTCGCAGGACCCACGGGAGCCAGCTGACGCCGTATTCGATCTCGTCGCTGGCGTCGTAGTCCGGGCTGGGGTCGAGCGGGACGTTTTCCGCCAGCGCCACCGGCGGCGGAGGGCCGGCCGACGGCGCCTTGCGCGGCGTCGGGCGCTCGGGCTGCCCGTACACGGCCACCACGACCGAGCGATCCGGACTGTTCTCCGACCACACTCCGATCTGGGTGTTGGCGCAGTCGGACATGATGGCGAAATACGCTGGGCTGTAATACCACTGGTTGAGCACCTCGACCCCGCTGATCGAGATCGCGGGATTGGTCGCCACCGTCTCGGCGACTCGGCCGCGGAACCCTGCGGCGTTCGCCCGGTCCTGCGGCGTGGACCCGTCGGAGCCTACGTCGGCGTTGAGGTTTCGGTTGTTCAGCGCGTCAATGGTGTGCCGCTGCGCGGCCAGTTGCAGCTGCGGGTTGACCCTGACGTCGTTGCTGCAGCCGGCCTGCTGCTGGACGGTGTAGACGTTGGCGACCACGCTGTCGTTGAGCCGCTTGTTGTCGGCCTGCGCCGTGGGCATGGACAGCGCGGCGGGCACGAGGAGCAGGGTGGACACCGTCAGTCGACGAGGCATGTGGGTTCCCCTTTCCGCCGGCTCAGACCGGGTCGAACTGCGCGATGAGCCATCGCCCGTCGACCTTGTCGAGGGTGACCCGGACGCAGGACGCAGTGCTGGTCGGCGCGTCCTGACCGACGGTGATGGTCTGGTTCACGAACAACAGCACCACCGCGTGGGTGGGGGCGGCCGAAACCGACGCCGCGCCCGGCACGGTGGCCACCGCGGAGATCTGCTTCTGTTTGGCGCCGGGGATCACCACGTCGCGCGTCAGCTGCGTGTAGGCCTTCAGGAATGTGCCGGTCAGCCTGCCTCGTGCCGATTCCAGGTCCGTCTGCGCGGTGTCGGGCCGGTAGGACAACAGCGCGACGGTGCCGTCGGTCGCGGCCTGAACGGATTGCGTGCGAGCGTCTGTCCCGGCCCGGGCGGCGCAATCCTGCCATCGCATCCAGCCCGCCCCCACCGCGAGCGACAACGCCAGCGCAGGCAGCACCCCGTAGGCGATCAGCCGCGACCAGTTGACGCGGGGCGAGGGACGACCGGCCTGCTCGGTCTCCCCAGACTCGTCGGTGACGGATTCGATTGCCTCCTCGGGGCTTTCCCGCAGCGCGGCGGTGCTCATTGCACGAACCCGACGTTGGCAACCTTGACCCGATCCCCGACCCTCTGCACGTTGATCCGCATTCGCCACACCCGCGGAACGGGGTCGGCATCGCCGGCGTTGGAGGTCTGCACCGACACCGCCACCAGGGCCGCAGCGGCATCGGCGGTCTGTGACTCCAGCCCGGCTTCGGTGATCGTGCCGACCGTGGTGGCCTTGGCCTGCTGCAAAACCTCGATGAATGGCTTTGACCGCCTGGCGAAGTCGTTGTAGAACTCACCGGTCGCGCTGTCCAGGATGCGGCGCACGTCGGCGTCGGCATGCCGCCAGTCGATGGTGGTCAGGTTCAGCGCGCCCTGGCGGGCGACTTGCAGAAACTGGCTGCGCTGCTGCTGCGCCCGCTGCGTCTGGTGGGCGCGAAATCCCCACCAGCCCAGCAGGCTTGCCAGCGCCACGGCGACGACCAGCCCGAACAGCAGCGCCCTCCGCCTTTCAGACATGCCGTCCTCCATTCCTGTCGTGGCTGAGTGCCGTCAGCTTCCCGGCGGCAGCAGCATCGATTGCCATCTCTTGTCTTTCGGCCCGGCCTGGGTCAGGTCCGATCGGGTGTACTGACGACCGTCGGGCCCGATATAGGTGCCGGTGGCCGGGTCGTACGGGACCGCGGCGACGGGCGGCAACTGCGGGATGTCCCGAGCAGGTCCCGGGCCGGGCACCGTGGCGTTGGGGTCGCCCTTCCAGTTGTAGCCGTCATTGAGCGGCACGTACGCTTCGGTGCTCTCGCACAACTTCACTGTGGGCGCACGCTTGCCGGGCACCGTCTCGCACGGGATGTTACGCGCGCCACGCACATTCAGCGCCGAGTCCTGCGGCACCCGGCAGTACAGATCACCCGGCGGGCGGCCCGGGTAGTCCTCGAACGTGGGGACGCGCTGCTGCTGGGCCGGCAGGAAGCCCGTCGTGCACGGCGGCGGCAGGTTGATGTTGAGGTTGAAGCTCAGATACTGCCCCCGGTAGGACTGTTTGGTGTTCAGGTTGGCCAGGATTCCGGCCTGCTCGGCGCCGATGGCCATCGGGAACACCACCAGCAGCTGCTCGATGTCGTTCTGGTAGGTCAAGGCGACCTGGCCGACGCTGACGAGGTTGGCCAGCAGGATCGGCAACGTCGGCTGCACGCGCTCGATCAGCTGGCGGGTCTCCGCCAATGCCGGTCCGGCACGGTCGATTACGGCCCCGACGGCCGGGTCGTGCGCCTGCAGTTCCCGGGTGACCGCGGCCAGGTGCGCCGCCCACGCGGCGACCGCATCCGAGCTGCGGGTCTGCGATTCGAGCACCGGAGGCGCCCGGTCGATCAGGGCCAGCAGCGGGTCCAGATTCGTGCGGGCATCGCTCGCCAGGTTCGACGAACCTATGATCAGCCGGGACAGCTCCGGCCCGAGTCCGCCTACCGCGGTGTATGACTCGTTGACGACGGTCTGCAGGTTTTCGTGCGGGATTGCCGCCAGCGCCGTGTTCGCCGCGCCCAGCAATTCGTTGATGTCCGGCGGCACTGAGGTATTCGCGCGCGAAATGACGTCGCCATCCTTCAGCGGTGGCGAGGTGGCGTTGCGGGGCAACAGCTCGACATACGATTCGCCGATCGCCGTGTGGCTGTGTACCTCGGCCTTGAGGTCCGAGGGGATGTCGATGCCCGATTTGAGTGACAGGACCGCCACGACACCGGTTTGGGAACCGGTGCCGGAGCCGGTTTCGCTCAGCCGCACCGATTCCACGCGGCCCACCTCGAAGCCGCGGTAGGTCACGTTGCCGGTGCTGTACAGCCCGCCGGCTTCGGGCAGCTCCAGCGTCACCGTGTAGCGGCCTACGCCGAACAGCATCGCCGGCAGCTTGACGAAATGCAGGAACGTGACGGCCAGGACGCCCACGGCGATCACGGTAAAGACGGCCAGCTGGATCTTGACTCGACGCGGTAGGTGCAGCATCTAGGGCCCCTGGTCCCAGTGGTAGGCCGCCGTCAGCGGGTTGCCGGGGGTGCCGCGGTAGCCCGCCGTGCACGGGCTGGGGAATTGGCCGATGGTGCGGCCCCACTGCAGCTCCAGCTGGGTCAGGTGGCACTCCCAGCGGGTTCCGGTGAACAGTCCCTGGTCGATTCGGCTGAGCGTGAGGTCGACGATCGCGGTCAGGTTGGCATAGTCGCCGCGTTGGAAATTCTGGAACGTCTCGTTCGGGAACGGGAACGTGGCCAGCAGCGACAGCGACCGCGTCAGGGCCGGGCCGGCGTTGGCGAGCGACTCCAGCACGGGCCCCAGTTGCGCCAGTTCCTTGACCAGGTTCGCTTTGGTCCGGTTGACGGAGTCGACGGTGAGGGCGCTGAACTTGCTCAGCTGATCGGCTGCCTCGACAATCTTTTCCCGCTCGTCGTTGAGCACCGCGAGCGCGTCGGGGATGGTCGCCAGGGCGCGATCCAGAACCGGTTGCTGGGCAGCGAATTTGCCGACCAGCCGATTCAAACTCTCGGTGGCCGCGATGATGTCGGCCGACTGGTCGTTGAGGTAACCGGAGAATTTGTCGAGCTGCCCGATCAGGCTGCGCAGGTCCTGCTCACGTCCGCGGAAGGCGGTGCTCAGGGCCTCGGTGATGTCCTGAACCTGGCCCAGTCCCCCGCCGTTGAGCACCAGGGACAGCGCCGCCAGCGTCTGCTCGGTGCTCGGGTACGCACCGCCGCGGGACAGCGGAATCACCGAGCCGTCGCGCAAAGCACCCTGCGGCGCTTCGTCTTTCGGCGCGCCCAGCTCGATGTGGTAGGAGCCCAGCAGGCTGGTGGTGCCGATCCTGGCCGTCGCGTTGGCGGGCAGGCTGACGTCGCCGTTGAGGCGCATGGTCACCAGGGCATGCCAGCCCTGACGCTCGATCTTCGTCACATGGCCGACCGTCACGTCCGCGACGCGGACCCGTGAATTCGGCTGAATGTTGTTGACATCCGGCATCTGCGCGCGGACCAGATAGGAGCCCGCGCCGGTGCCCTGCGTGCCGGGCAGCGGCAGGGAATTCAAACCGCGCCAGCCGCAACCGGATACGGCGGTCAGCATCATCAGCAGGCCCGCCGCCGAGCGGGCCAGGCGCAACCGGCGCGCGGGCCGCTTCACGGGCCACCTCCCGGCGGCAGCATCATGCCGCGCAGGCCGGCTGCGGGATCGGTGGTGACCGCCGCGCTGCCGCCGGGCGCGCCCGGAAGCACCAGCGCGGGTGGCGCGTTCGTCTCCGGAGGAACGAAGTCGGGCCTTAGCCATTCCTCGCTGAAGGTGACCTCGTTGGGCCTGGCCTGTGCGCCGACGAAGAGGTTTTCGCCGATCGGTGGGTAGTTGTATTGGCGGTTCTTGATGATCGGCGCCAGGTACTGCACGCAGAGTTTCGCCGCCTGCTCTCCGCCCAACCGTGATGCGGCCTGGATCGCGCCGCAGAGGAATGCGAGTGGGTTGGCGAAATTGGCCACCGCCAGCGCGCCGGTCAGCGAACCGTTGGCGGGTTCGAAGATGTTGTTGAAGTTCTGTAGGACGGTCGGGCTGATGTGCAGCGTCTGCTTGACGTCCTCGAGGCTGTCGACCAGCACCTTGCTGACCGACGTGAGCTTGTCCGACGCCGTGCCGATCGCCTCGCGGTTCTCCGCGGCGAAGGTTTGCACGTCGGTGACGACGGCGTTGAGGTCCTCGGCCGCCTGCGCGACCTTGCCGGGGTCGTCGGCCAGCAGTGACGACACCGACGCCAGGTTGCGGTTGAGTTGTTCGAGCAGGTCCGCGCTGTCGTGCAGCGCCGTGACCAGTGTCGACAGATTCTTCACGGTGGCGAAGATGTCCTTGCTGTGATCACCGAGTGCTGAAACCGCCTGGGACAGTTTGATGATCGTGTCGCGGATGGTGGCGCCCTGCCCGCGCAGGTTGTCGGCGGCGGTGTTGACCAGCGCGCCCAGCGTGCTGACGCCGCCGGGCTGGGAGGGCCGCAGCAGCTCGGTCAGCCGCTGCAACTGCGCCCGCAAGTCGTCCCACTCGACCGGCACGACGGTGCGGTCCTGGCCGATCACCGCGCCGGCGGCCATGGTGGGCCCGGTGGTGTACGGCGGCGTCAGCTGGATCGCCCGACCCGTCACCAGTTGCGGCGACAGGATCGCCGCGTTGGCGTCGGCGGGAACCTTGTATCTGGTGTCGAACCAGAACGAGATCTTGGACCGCAGCGGTTGCGGTTCGATCTTGAGGATCTTGCCCACCGGGACGCCCCGGATGCGCACGTCGTCGCCGGCGAACACGCCGTTGCTGTTGTCGAAGTAGGCGACGACGACCGTGCGGCCGGTCTCGCCGGTCGTTCGCATCGCGACGATCACGCCCGCGACGAGCACCAGGATCAGGGCGGTCGCCAGCACGGAGCGGACTCTTTGCAGCCTCTGGGTCACCGCTGACCTCCCGGCTGCTGTGCGGGTGGCGGCGGCGCGGGTGGGCCGGGCGGCGGGCCACCGGGCGGCGGGGCCGGCGGCCCCGGCCGGAACGGATAGCGGGGGTCGCCGGGGTTGCCGGTGATCGCGTCGGGCAGGTTCAACCGCGGCGGGCCGCCCTGGCCCGTCCGCGGGTAGGGCATCGGCAGCGGCGGCGTCGCGGGCTGGCCCGTCTGTGGGTCGGTCAGCAGCGACGGCGGCAACGTGGCCGGGTCCAGACCGAGGTCGGAGAATGCGGCCCCGATGAACGGCTGAACGAACTGTCCCGGCAGCAGATTCACGACATAGGCCTTGAAGAACGGGCCCGACGACAGCGACTCGCCCAACGACATGACGTAGCTGTTGATCAGCGGGATGGCCTGCTGCACGCGTTCCTTGCGCTTTTCCACGATGGCCAGCACGCCGTTGAGCTTGTCCAACGCCGGCCGGAGCTGCTGTCGGTTCTCGGCGATGAAGCCCTGCAACTGCCGGGACACCGCCGAGATGTTCGTCCAGATCTGTTGCAGTGCGGCGCTTTGCGTTCTCAGCTGTGCCAGGACCGCATTGGTGTCGCGCACCAGGCCGACGATCTGGTCGGTGCGCTTAGCCAGCACGCCCGTCGCCTTGGCCGCGTTGTCGAGCAGGCCGCGCAGCTGGGCGTCACGGTCGTCGAGCGTCTGCGCGAGGCGGGCGACGCCCTTCATCGCGTTCCTGAAATCGGCGGGGGTGTCGGCGAAGGTGTGCGCCAGGGTGTCCAGCGATTCGGACAGCCGGTCGGTTTTCAAGCCGCTGATCGTGGTGGCCAGGTCGCCGAGCGCGTCGGGCAGCTGGTAGGGCGACATCGTCCGCTCGATCGGGATGGGACCGTCCAGGCGCCCGTCGCCTCGGGGTAGGACGTCGAGGAACTTGCTGCCCAGCAGGCCCTTGGTCTTGATCGCCACCTCGGTGCGGTTGCCGAGCCGAATATTGGTGTCCACTCTGAATTTGACCAGCACGCCGGGGCCGTCGAGCTCGATGCTGGACACCTTTCCCACCGGGTAGCCGGAGACCTCGACGGTGTTGTCGGTCTTCAGTCCGCCGGCGTCGGCGAAATACGCGGAGACCGTCTTACCGTGGTCGAAAAACGGCAGCTCTTGGTAGTGCAGTGAGGCCAGCACGGCCCCGGTGACCGCCACGATGCCGACGGCGCCGACGACGAGCCGGTTGCGTTCGGCGAATGTCTTCATTTCGGCGCACACCGCCCGGAGGCCTGACCGGCCAGCTTGATGTACACGGGCTGGCCGCCCTTGCCGTTGACCTTCAACACCACATCGCACAGGTAGAAGGCGAAGAAGTCGCCGTACATCCCCTGGCGGACCAGGGCCTGGTACTTGTCGGGCAGCGTGTTGAGCAGGTTGTCGAGGTAGTCGTGGTCGGCCAGCGCGATGCCCGCGACCCGATCGGTCTCGCGGACGACCTTCGCCAGCGGCGGCCGGGCCTGCGACAGCAGGTCGGTGATCGAACCGGCGGCGGCGTTCGTGTACGCGACGGCGTTGGAGATGTCGGTCTTGCGTTCCGCAAGCCCGCGAACCAGCTGCGACAGTGACGTCACCGCCTTGTCCAGCCGATCGCTTTGACCCCCAAGCGAACCCAACACCACATTGAGGTTGTCGACCACCTGCCCGATGAGTTGATCGCGGTCCGCGAGCGTGTTGGTGAGGGCCGCGGCCTGTTCCAGAAAGGACGCGATCGTGGGGCCCTGACCCTGAAACGCTTGCAGCAGTTGCTCGCTAAGCGCGTTGACTTGGTCGGGGTGCAGCGCACGAAACAGCGGCTTGAACCCGCCGATCAGCGCATCGAGGTCCAGCGCCGGTTTGGTGCGGGACAGCGGAATCGTCTGGCCCGGGCCGAGTATCTTGACGCCGGCGCCTTCCACCAGCGCCAGGTAGCGGTCGCCGAACAGGTTGTCGTAGCGGATCACCGCCTGGGTGCCCTCGGTGAGGGTCACCGATTCGTCGGC
The DNA here is from genome assembly GCF_059812195.1 of Mycobacterium sp. NGS68. NCBI lineage: Bacteria > Bacillati > Actinomycetota > Actinomycetes > Mycobacteriales > Mycobacteriaceae > Mycobacterium > Mycobacterium sp. NGS68. The sequence goes on from NZ_JCALCE010000007.1 coordinate 229,163, forward strand.
GGTGAACTCGACCCGCACGGTCGCATCCGGGTTGACGGAGATCTTCTTGACCTTGCCGACCTCGACACCGGCGATCCGGACCAGTTTGCCTTCCCGCAGATTCGACACGTTGGTGAATTCGGCGTAGTACGTGCGACCGTCGCCGAACCGCACCTCACCGAAGACGCCGACCAGCAGGAACGCGGTCAGCAGGCAGACCGTCAGGAAGATACCCAGACGCACCACAACGCCTTTCAGGTCCTCCCGCATGGTTCCTCTCCTCGTGACTGGTGTCCTGGCGAATCACGGTGCCGGTGGCCCGGATTGGTTCGGGGGCGGCGGCGCCGGAGGGACGCCCGGCCACAGCGGCACCCCGCCGGGTCCGTAAAGCGCTGCCCCGTAGGGCGGTCCGCCCGGGTCGGGCCCGACGGCCGGCCCGGGGATGCATTGACGGATCGAGGGCGGCTTGGGTTCGGCGCGCGTTATCGGCAGATAATCGGCCCAGCATGGGTGCCCGAGGCCGGGGTTGGGCCTGATGTCGAGCCCGGTCCCCCAACCCGTGTTCGTGACGAGCTCGCGCACCGGAAAGTTCTTGGTGGCGTCCGGAAGTGACCCGCAACCCGGCTTCCCGCCGGGTCCACCCTTGGCCGCGACCAACGGCAGGTTGTCCGGAAACGCGTACGGGTCGTTGCCCAACAGCAGGGCGACATCGAGTTGCAGCGTCCGGCCGTCGGCGCCGCCCCACGCCGAATAGCCGCCGTTGTCGAGATACCACTTGACGCCCTGCAGAAAGCAGGTGTACTCGGGACTGTATTTGTTCAACAGCCGGGTGGTCGGCTCGAGGATGTTGACCGCTGCTACGACGTTGTCCCTGCTGGGGCCTAGCAGGTTGATTCCGGCCTTGGACAGTCCGACCACGTTGAGTAACAGGGCATCCAGCGCCTTCGCATGCTCCACCACCGTGCCGCTGGTGGTGCTGGCGGCGTCCAGGATCCGCACGATGTCCGCGGCGGCCGCGTGGTAGGTGTCACCGAAGTCCTTGAGCGCATGCCAATCCCGTCGCAGGGTGCCGCTGCGGGCGTTGAGCGCCGAGAGCACCTGGTTGAGGTCGGTGGTCGCCTGGCCGATGCGCCCGCCCTGCCCGCGCACGCCGTCGGCCAGCGCGGTCAACACCGCGTTCAGCTTGAGCGGATCGACCATGTTGAGCAGGTCGACGACGTTCTCGAAGACCGTGTTGATTTCGGTGCTGACGTTCTTCGAGTGCAGCACCGCGCCGGCGGATAGCCTTGCGCGACTTGGATCCTGGGGTAGCTCCAGATCGACGAACTTGGCGCCGAACGCGGTGGTGGCACTGATCCGCGCCTCGACATTGGCAGGGATGTAGCGGACCTGGTCGGGGTCGATCTCCAGGGTGAGCCTGCTGGCATTTCGGTCCTGGCCGATCGCGCTGACCCGGCCGACCTGGACGCCGCGCAGCATGACCTTCGCCCCGGTGTCCATCACCAGCCCGGAGCGGTCGGCGGTCAGTGTCACCGGCACATACGACCGGAAGGTGCCATTGAAGGACACCGCCGTCACCAGCAGCACCACGCCGATCGCCGCGAACAGGATCGCCGTCCACCACGCGTCGTGCAGACGATGTCCACCAGGCCCGCGGCTCACGCTAGCTCGCTAGGTGAAAGTCGGGTGACTGGCCGTAGATCGCCAGCGTCATGATCACGATGGCGATCGACGCGACGACCATCGACGCGCGCACGGCCCGCCCGACGGCCTCGCCCACCCCGGCCGGCCCGCCGTGTGCGGCGTATCCGTAGTAGGTGCACACCAGCATGATCATCAGCGCGACGATGACCACTTCGAGGGAGGACCACAGCACGTCGCTGGGGCGCAGGAACGTGTTGAAGTAGTGGTCGTAGACGCCGGAGCCCTGTCCGTAGACGGCCGTCGTGCCGATGCGGGCGGCCAGATAGGCGGTCATGAGCCCCACGCAGAACAGCGGGACGGCCACCACCACTCCGGCCACTACGCGGGTGCTCGCCAGGTAGCTGACGCTGTGGATGCCGATCACCTCGAGCGCGTCGATTTCCTCGTTGATCCGCATCGCCCCCAACTGGGCGGTGGCGCCGGCGCCGACGGTGGCCGCCAGCGCGACCATCACTGTGCCGGGCTGAATTTCGCGGGTGTTGAAGAAGGCGGACGCGAAGCCGGTCAGGGCCTCCACGCCCACCGAGGCGAACTGGTTGTAGCCCTGCACCGCCACGATTGCGCCGGTGGTCATCGCCAGGAATCCGACGATCACCACCGTCCCGCCGATGACTGCGAGCGTCCCGACGCCCAAACCCATCTGCGCGATAACCCGCAGCAGCTCGCCGCGGTAGTGCATGAGGGCGTCGGGAATGCCAGCCAGCGTGACGGCATAGAACCGCATCTGCGATCCCATTCGATTCCATTCGGCAGCAATGGTTTTCGTCACGGTCATCGGATCACCTCACGACACCATCAGAGGCATGCCGACGGCGGTGACGATGATGTTGATGACGAACAGCACGATGAAGGCGAACACCACGGTCTCGTTGACCGCCCGTCCGACGCCGGCCGGGCCGCCGCCGACCGACATGCCCTTGTAGCAGGCGATCAGTCCCGCCATCAGGCCGAACAGCGTCGCCTTGATCATCGAGATGACGACGTCGATGGTGTGAGTGAGCGTGGTCAGACCTGTCACCCACGCGCCCGCCGACACATGCATGAGGAATACCGAGCAGAAGAACGCACCTATCAGACCCGTCGCGGTGACCACCGAACTCAGCGCCAGCGAGACCGTCGTAGCCGCCAGCACGCGCGGAACCGCCAGCGCCTGAATAGGGTTGATGCCCATCACCCGCAACGCGTCGAGCTCTTCGCGGATGGTGCGCGCACCCAGGTCAGCGCACATAGCGGTGGAGCCCGCGCCCGCGACCACCAGGACCGTGACGATCGGCGCGCTCTGGTCCACCGTGAAGATCGCGCAACCGGTCCCGGAGAAGTCCGCGGCACCGATGTCGGTCAGTAAGACGTTGAAGAGGAAACCCGAAATCACCGCCCACGGGATCGTCATCAAGATCCCCGGCAGCGTGGACACCCGCGCCACGAACCAGCACTGCGACAGGTACTCCCGCCACGCGAACGGTGGCCGGAACATCGCCACGAACGTGTCCAGTGACATCGCGAAGAAGTCACCCAGCGCGCGCACCGGCTTGGTGGCCGGTCCGAATGCCGGAATCGTTGCCCGGTTGAGCGTGATCACCATGACGCCGCACACCGCGCGGATTCGATGCTGTGTCGTCGGGTGGAGATGCTCACGCTGCCCCCCGGGACGGGTCGAAGTGGACGAGTGACATCCGCGAGGGTACGCGGAACGTGGCCATCATGTCCATAGGTGATACGTCGTTTGGTCGACTGAATTCCGCTAAAAAAGCAAGCAAATTCGCACTTATATGTAATGATGTATCTTGCCAGTACCGCTCGGACGGTTGATCTCCGTCGACGTCCGAGCGTCACTCGCCCACCAGCCGCAGCGCCCCGGACGGACACAGTTGGACCGCGTTGCGCACTCTGCGCTGCACACCGGCCGACACCTCAGCCGAGGGGATCAACACGATGCCCTCGGCGTCCTGGTCGAAGAACTGGTCGGCCGTCATCACGCACATGCCCGCGGCGATGCAGAGCTCGCGGTCGGCGACAACCTTCACGTGAATGCCTGCAGGGTGAGGGCCGAATTCATGAAGTCGCGGAAGTGCAGCCAGCGGCCCTCGCGCAGCGTGATGATGTGCGCGAACTCCGATTCCCATTCGTGCCCGGTGGCAAGCCTGCGGAAGCGCTGCCGGCCCCAAGTGGCCAGATCGTCGCCCTCGGCGATGAACTTCCAAGCCTCCATCTCGACGATCTCGATCGACTCCCCCACCTTCGCGAAGAACGCCGCGGCTTCGGTGATGCCGCGGTAATCCCCTGCGTAGGGGATCTTTTCGGTCCCGTAGTAGGTGATGCGGACGTCGGGATCGAGATGCGCGAGCGCGGCGTGCAGGTCCCCTGCGGGCACCGCCGCGTAAATGGCTTTGGTGGCTTGGATATTGCGTGTCGCATTCATGAAAGACGCAGCGGCAGTCGGACATAGGCGTGGGTGAGCAGGCTGGCGGTCTGCTTGGTGCCGGGGTCGTCGGTCAGCGCGATCGTCGGGTAACGGTCGAGGACAGCGCCCAGCACCGCCATGACCTCCAGCCGCGCCAGCGACGCGCCGAGGCAGAAGTGCAGGCCGTGACCCAGCGAGAGCTGCTGGCGAAGGTTGGGCCGGTCGATGTCGAGACGTCCCGGGTCGGGGAACACCGCGGGATCGCGGTTGGCCGAGCCGAAGAACAGGGCGACCCAATCCCCCTTGCGGATTAGCTTGCCGTCGATCTCGACATCGCGGGTGGCGATGCGAAACAGGCGTTGCGGAGGCCCGTCGGCTCGAAGTGTCTCCTCGACAAAGAGATTCAGCAACGTTCGATCGGCCCGGACGCGCGCCTGGACTTCGGGCTCGCGGGCCAGCGCGTGCAGCAGGTTGCCGATCAGGAAGGTCGTCGTCTCGCTGCCCGCGACCACGAGGGTCACGCAGAACCGGACGATTTCCTCCGGCGTCAGTCGCTGACCGTCCACCTCGGCGCGCAGCAGTGCCGAGATCAGGTCCTCCGCATCGTCCACGTCCTCGGTGGTCGGGCGTTCGGCCAGTCGCGCGGTGTGCTCGGCGAGGCGGGTGGCGAACGTCGTCACCATCTCCTCGTTGCTGGCGATGCGCTCTTCCGGGGTCAGCGACGACGACAACATGAACGCGTTGGCCCACCGCCGAAACCGGACGTGGTCGCCGTCGGGCAGGCCCAGCAGGCGGACCATGGCCCGGGTGGGAACCTCGGCGGCGAACTCCATCACCTCGACGTCGCCGGCACCCAGGTCGTCGAGCAGTCGCGGCACGAGTTCGTTCAGCCAGCCCTCGAGCCGCTTGACGCGGCGTGGCGAAAACGCCTGGCTGACCAGCTTGCGCTCCACTTCATGCTTGGGCGGATCGGTGTTGACCAGCATTAGGCTCGGCGCCGACGAGGCCTCCTGCAGCGGATCGCGCGACGAGAACGTCGTGCTGTCCCTGGCCGCCTCGAAGACCTGGTGGTAGCGGAACAACGCCCACGCCGTGACGGGCTCGTCGGCGCCGGGAACGGTCCCGGGCGGCCAATCCCGGTAGCCCGCGACGGGTGAGAGCGCCCTGAGTTCGTCGTAGAGCGGGTACGGGTTGGCGATGCCCTGCGGTGTGGTGAGCAATTCGAGGGCCGAAACGGTGGTCGCTGACATGTCGACCAGCCTTCGGCAAGCCGGCGCGCGAATCGATCCCCCGTTGGGGAGGACTCCTGCCCCCGTAGGAGAGGAATTTTCGGTTTGGGCCGCACCGCGTGGCTTCCGGGAGGACAGTGAGCACCGTGGTTGTAGTCAACGTTGACGAACAGTGCACGCTGGCCGACGGTGATCACCCGGGCTGGGCGTCCAGTCCCGCCTGCGAGACCGACGCCGCGCGCCGCTACCGGGACGCGTTCCGCGACTGCGGGGTGGACGCGGGCGATGATCCGCTCGCGGTGGTGGCCGAGGCGATCGACGCCAAGGCGAGCGTGGTGCGCAACGCGTTGGAGTTGCGCGGCGGCGAGGGGGCCCTGAACGCGCTGGATGCGCTGCTGGACCTGTGCTCGCTGGAACGGGAGTTGATCGAAGACGGCGCCAAACGACGCACGTCCGCGTTGCTGGCCGTGCAGGAGGGACTCAGTAAGCTGCGCGCCGTCGACGACGTCGCCACGATCGTCGACCGTGCGCCGCGCGAGATGGTGGAATCGTGTGGTTTCGACCGCGCCGTGCTCTTTCGCGTGCACGAGGGCCGAATGGTCATGGAATCGGCGTATTTCGGGGAGGACACCAGCGGGGCGGAGAAGATGGTCGCGTTCGCCCAGTCGGTGGCGCCGCTGCTGGACCACATGCTGATCGAGACTCAGATGATCCGCCGCCATGCGCCCGCGATCGTGCGTGATGCCCGCAACGACCCGCGGGTCAACCGGCCGATCATCGATTTCTCGCTGACGCACTCCTACGTCGCGGCACCGATCATGCCCACGGGCAAGGTGATCGGGTTCCTGCACGCCGACCGGTTGTATTCCGGGCGCGTCGTCGACGAGATCGACCGCGACACCGTGTGGGCGTTCGCCGAGGGCTTCGGCTACGCCTACGAGCGCACGGTCCTGCTGGAGCGGATGCGTCGCCAGCACACGGAGGTGCTGCGTGCGCTGGCGTCCGCGGACCAGGCCGCCCGGGCGCTGCAGGACGCCGACCTGGACCTGCGCAAGATCGAGCCGGTCGAACGTGGCCCCGCCGCAAGGTCTTTGGCGGAGGTGCAGACCCGGGTGATGACGATTCTGACGCGCCGCGAGGTCGAGGTCCTTCGGCTGATGGCGGCCGGCCGCACCAATCAGCAGATTGCCGACGAGTTGGTGATCTCGGCGGGCACGGTCAAGTCCCACGTCAAGAGGGTGCTGCGCAAGCTGAACGCGACCAATCGCGCGGAGGCTGCCTCGGCATACGTGCGGCTGGCCAGCCTTCCCGAAATGGGTTGACGCAGCCGCTTTTACCAGCTTATGTCTATCGACGATACGCGTTGGTCTCAGTATTCCTCGCATCAAATGTGTTAGTAATGGCGTATATACGGCTGATGATGTACTTTTGTAGTTCGGTACTGATGAGCTGAGGAGCTGTTCGCATGACCGATACGAAGACCGATACCAAGGAAGCCAGCGAGAAGCTCGTCCGCGACTTTCTGGGGTCGTGGGAAGCGCGCAGCCTCGAAACCATCTGCAGCGGTTTCGCCGACGACGCGGTCTACCACAACGTGCCGGTGCGCCCGATCGAGGGCATCGCGGGGATCCGGGCGACCTTCCAGGCGTTCCTGGACGCGTTCTCCGAAGCCAAGCTCGACGTCGTCGCGCTGGCCGCCGGGCCTGGGCTGGTGCTCGCCGAGCGCATCGACTACTTCACCTTGAACGACGGCCGCAAGGTCGTGCTGCCGGTCACGGGCGTGTTCGAGGTGAAGAACGGCAAGATCAGCCGGTTCAGCGACTACTTCGACCTCGCCGATTTCGAGCGCCAGAGTGGGATGAAGCTCTAGGCGCCACGCGTCTGGCAGGATTCATGTCGATGGAGACCGTCGTTCAGCCCGTCAAGCGCCGGCCAAAGGACCGCAAGCAGCAGATCCTCGAGCAGGCCGTCAGGCTGTTCATCGAGCGTGGATTCCATTCGGTCAAACTGGAAGACATCGCCGATGCGGCCGGAGTCACCGCGCGGGCGCTCTATCGGCACTACGACAACAAGCAGGCGTTGCTCGCCGAGGCGATCCGGGCGGGCCAGGATCAGTACCAGAGCGCGCGCAACCTGACCGACGGCCGGGCGGAGCCGACACCGCGGCCGCTGAACGTCGAACTGCCAGACCTGATCGCCGCGGCCGTCGAATCCCGTTCCCTGATGGTCTTGTGGCAGCGCGAGGCCCGCTACCTCAACGACGACGACCGTGCCGAGGTGCGGCGCCGCATCAACGCGATCGTCGCCGGCATCCGCGAAAACGTGCTGCTGGAGGTGCCCGGCCTGAGCCCGCCGCACGCGGAGCTGCGGGCGTGGGCGGTGTCCAGCACGCTGACCGGTCTGGGCGGACACAACCTGACCCTGCCCGCCGAAGAGCTCAAGCAATGCCTCTCGCAGGCATCCATGGCCGCGGCGCGCACTCCTCCCGTCTCCGAGTTGCGGCCATCCGACCCGGAACGCCACCGCGGCGACGTTCTTTTCTCGCGCTACGAAACCCTGCTGGCCACCGGTGCGCGGCTGTTCCGCGCGCAGGGCTATCCCGCCGTCAGCACCAGCGAGATCGGCAAGGGTGCGGGCATCGCGGGACCCGGCCTGTACCGGTCATTCTCGTCGAAGCAGGCGATCCTGGACGCGCTCATCCGCCGCCTCGACGAGTGGCGCGGCCTGGAAGCCATCCGCGCGCTGCGCGCGAATTCCGAACCGGCGCAACGGTTGCGCAGCCTTGTCGAAGGTCACGTGCGGATCAGTCTCGAGGCGCCCGACCTGGTGGCGGTGTGCGTTACCGAACTGTCGCACGCGTCCGCCGAGGTGCGCGACGGCTACCTGCGAAACAAGGCCGACCGCGAGGGGGCCTGGATCGAACTGATCAGCCGGCTGGTGCCGAAGACGACGGCCACCGAGGCGCGCCTGCTCGTCGCCGCGGCGATCACGCTCATCGAAGACGTCGCTCGCACATGGCATCTCACACGCTACGTCGGGGTGGACGACGAAATCACCGAACTCGCGCTGGCGATTCTGACCAGCGGGGCCTGACCAGATTTGAATGCTATCCCGGCGTCAACCGGGCTCGTCGTCTTCGTGTGGTGCGGTGAGCTTTTCGGGGTGGTGGAAGGTGTTGGTGCGGGGTTGGCCGTGGTCGAGGTGGGCTGGGGGGATCCATTCGGTGTCGCCGTGGGTGTTTTTTCT